>JAPXRJ010000042.1:0-18170 GCA_033813615.1 Microthrixaceae bacterium
ACGACGGCGCAGGACCTCTCCTCCGGCGTCCTCGAGGTGGCCACCGGTTCGGGTGCGCCCGGAGCCGTCACCTGGGTGCGGGTGCCCGATCCGTCCGCCGGCTCACAGATGTGCCGTCACCAGGTGTCGTCCACGATCCACTTCAACGGCGGCGAGGGCATCGACGTCCTGGGCTCGAAGGTGCTGTTCACCACCAAGGGCGATCGTCGGATCTGGAGCTACGACACCACTGATGGCGTGGTGTCGCTGCGCTACCAGGCACCCGGGGGCGGGGTCGACCGGCTCGACACGGTCGACAACCTCTGGATCGACGAGGCGTCGTCCCGGCTGTTCGTCGCCGAGGACGGGGGCAACTTGGAGGTCGTCGCGATCGGTCCCGACGACTCGTCGATCGCCGTCGCCCGGCTGTCAGGCCAGGACGGCTCCGAGGTCACCGGACCCTGCTTCAGCCCCGACGGCCGGCGCCTGTACTTCAGCTCGCAACGTGCCGCGGCCGGGCCGCTCGGCCTGCCGTTCGGCGTGACCTACGAGGTGACCGGACCCTGGGACGAGCTGCTCGGCCGGTGAGCCGGTGCTGTTGCGGTCGTGATCGGGCCCGTGTTCAGGCCGTCGACTCCGCCGCGTACTCCTCGAGCTGCCGCTGCTCCGCGTCGCGCTTGGGGAACAACGTGAACACCAGGATGCCGCCCAGCAGCACCGCCGCGATGCCGGCGACGTAGGCCGCGTTCTGGCCGTCGACGAACGACTCGCGGGCGGCCTGGATGATCTGGTCGGAGTACTGCGGGTAGCGCTGTGCGGTGTCGGCGGCGCTCGAGAACGACTTCGTGAGCTCGCTCTGGACCGAGGAGCTGACCTGGTCGGCGTTCGGCGACGCCGTGATCAACCCGGCGAACGCCTTCGCGTAGCCCGCGGTGAGCAGTGCCCCGAGGATCGACTGCATGATCGCCCCGCCGAGATCTCGTTGCAGGTCGGCAGTGCCCGACGCCATCCCGGCCCGTGTGACCGGGACGGCACCGGTGAGCGAGTGAGATGCAGGGGTGCCCGCGAACCCGACACCGGCACCGATGGCCGAGTAGGCGAGGGCGACCTGCCAGTACGAGGTGCCCTCCTTCCAGAGGAGGAGCATCAGGACGAACCCTGCGAGGACGAACACGTAGCCGAGCAGCAGCGTGAAGCGGGCGCCTTTCGCCTCGACGAGCTTGGCCGAGCGCGGTGCGCACAGGACCATGAACACGGCCGCGGGCAGCACCGACAGTCCGGATTCGACCGTGGTGTAGCCGAGGACGTTCTGCAGGAACTGCTGACCGATGAACATGGCGCCCATCAGCGAGCCGAACACGATGATGCCGGCCACCGCTGCGACCCAGAAGATGCGCCGGCCGGCGACGTGCAGGTCGTACAGCGGGTTGGCGGCGCGGAGCTGGCGGAACACGAACGCCGCCAGGACCACCAGACCCAGGGCGCCGATGGCGAGCGCTGCGGTCCGCTTGTCGGGCACCACCACGAAGTTGATGGCGACGATCGTCGCGCCGACCATGACGACCGAGAGGATGCCACCGACGTTGTCGACGGACTCGGTGGTCTCGTTCACGTGCGCTGGGACCAGTCGGACGATGGCCGGGATGGCCAGGATGATCAGCGGCAACGTGACGAGGAACACCGATCCCCACCACCACCGTTCCAGGAACACGCCCGAGAGCAGCGGGCCGAGCGCGGAGACCGAGCCCCCGATCGCCGACCACAGCGCGATCGCCTTGGTCCGACCGTTGCCGGCCCACAGAGCGGTGATGAGGGACAACGTGGTCGGATAGGCCATGCCGGCAGCCACGCCGCCGAGGACCCGGGCGGCGACCAGGACCTCGATCGACGGTGCCCACGCAGCGATCAGGCAACCCGGCAACGACAGCACCGTGCCGATGAGGAGCATCTGCTTCCGGCCGTAGCGGTCGCCGAGGGCTCCGAGCCACAGGACGGTCGCCGCGAGCCCGAGCGAGTAGCCGATCGCCACCATGTTGAGCTGCGTCTGGGACGCGTCGAAGTGCTTGCCGATGTCGGGCAGCGCCACGTTGGCCACGGCGAGCGGCAGGTTGGCGACCGCTGCGACGAGGATGAGCGTGCCGAGGACGGCCTTGGCGCGATCGGGCGAGCGCTCCGCGATGGTGGTGGGTGCCGAACCGGCATCAGGTGTGGTCATGGGTGCTCCGTGACGGTGGTGTGCGCAAGCTACGGGCCGAAGTCTGGTCGTTCCATCCTCCTGAATGGGTGAACGCCTTCGAAGATCGGCGGGACTTCGATCCCACAGGCGGTCGCAGTCCGAGAAGCCCAGCGGCGCTACGTTCCGGCGGTGCGATCGTCCGCACCGGCATCGCGACGCAGGAGGTCACGGGTGGCGCGCCACGACGACGGAGACGACGGGGGTGGTGCGGACAGCGGGGGCGACGGCGACCTCGAGAGCAACGCGGGCGAGCGGAAGGGTCCGGTGCTCGTGGCCGGGCTGCTCGCGTGCGGCCTGCCGTTCCTGATGCCGTCGTCGTTCCACAACGTGGTCGGCTTCGGGCTGTCGTTCGTGCAGCTGGTCCTGCTGATGGCCATGCTCGTGCTCGACCCCGGACGGATCGATCGACGCTCGGCCAAGGTCCACGCGGTGCGCCTGGCGCTCATCGGGGTGATGGCCTCGGGCGCGGCGGTGGCAGCGGCACGGCTGGTCTACCTGATCGTCCGCGGCGACTCGGCGACGGCGCACGCGAACCAGCTGCTGTGGGCGGGAGGGCTGGTGTGGGTCCACCTGGTCCTTGCGTTCGCGTTCCTGTACTGGGAGCTCGACGCCGGCGGACCGGGGGAGCGGGCGCACCATCCGCCCGGGCCGGGCGACCTGTTGTTCCCGCAGCAGGGCGATCTGGAGCGCTTCGGTGACTGGCGTCCGGCGTTCTTCGACTACTTCCACGTCGCAGCGACCGGGGCGATCTCGTTCAGTCCCGCGGACGCCGTCTGCCTGACGCATCGGATGAAGGCGGTGTCGATCGCGGAGTCGGCATCGTCGCTCGCCGTGCTCGGCCTCGTCGTGGCGCGGGCGGTCAACATCCTCAACTGAGCGCCGGTCTCGCTCCCGGACCGCTCGGTTGCTGATGCACCCATCGACGGCGCGTCAGCGATCCGTCAGCGACCGGAGAGCGCGCGCCCCGAGGATGTGGGAGACGTCACCGCTCCGGCGACGTCTCCCACGAACGAGGAGGACCACCATGCCGAAGTACGTGATCGAGCGGGAGCTGCCGGGCGCCGGCACGCTGTCGGCCGACGAGCTCACGACCATCTCGCAGAAGTCCTGCAGCGTCCTGTCCGACCTTGGCGGTGACGTCCAGTGGCAGCACAGCTACGTGACCGGCGACAAGATCTACTGC
The DNA here is from genome assembly GCA_033813615.1 of Microthrixaceae bacterium. Classification (GTDB taxonomy): domain Bacteria; phylum Actinomycetota; class Acidimicrobiia; order Acidimicrobiales; family Microtrichaceae; genus Dermatobacter. The sequence goes on from JAPXRJ010000042.1 coordinate 3,399, forward strand.
GTGTACATCGCGCCTGACGAGGCTCGCATCCGCGAGCACGCGGCGCTCGGCGGATTCCCAGCGAACTCGGTCGAAGAGGTTGCCGCGGTGATCGATCCGACGACTGCGGAGGTGCGCACCTGACACGCACCTGACACGCACCTGCGCCTGCCCGCCGGCCCGAATGCGCGTCGTATGCTTCGGTCCTGATCACGCCTGCTGCCACGTGAGGGAGGAGGCGGACGTGGGGAGCATGGATTGCGCGGTGAAGATCCTTGGTCCGCTGCGCGTCGACAAGGCGAGCGGGCCGGTGTCGGTGACCGCGCCCAAGGAGCGGGCGGTCCTCGCGCTCCTCGCGGTCTCCGCTGGCTCGCCGGTGTCGGTCGACCGGCTCGTCGAGGAGCTGTGGCCCGACTACGAGCCGCGCCGCGCTCGGGTGACCCTCCAGGTCCGGATCTCGGCGATCCGCAAGCTGCTCGGTGGCACTGACGGGCGGGCGGGGTCGGATGGGCTGATCCAACGCAGCACCGACGGCTATCGCCTGGCGATCGAGCCGAGCGACCTCGATGCCTGGCTGTTCGATGAGTGGGTGAGGACCGCCCGCCTCCTGGCCACGCGAGGGGATCACTCCGGGTCCGGCGAGGTCTTCGAGGGTGCCTTGGCGATGTGGAGGGGATCGGCGCTCGCCGATGCCTCGCTGACGCCTGGGCTGGTCAGCGAAGCGCTCCGGCTGGAGGAGCTGCGGATCTCAGCCTCCGAGGACTGGCTCGACGTCGACCTCGCACGAGGGCGACCCGGCGAGGTGGTGGCACGCTCCGAAGCGCTGATTCAGGCGAACCCCTTCCGCGAAGGGCTCTGGGCGGCTTCGATGCTGGGTCTGTACCGCTGCGGTCGCCAGGCCGACGCTCTTGATGCGTACCAGAAGGTGCGGCACCTCCTCGCTGAGGAGCTCGGCATCGAGCCCGGACCCCGCTTGCGGGCGCTGGAGTCGGCGATCCTCCGCCATGACCCGGCACTGGACCAGGATGCGGTGGACGACGTCGGCACCGCGCCGGGCGCCGACCGCGGGCCGGCGATCCGACACACGCCGGGTCGCTGGGTCCGGAGTCTGCGGCAGCCGAGCGGGCGCTCCGCGGTGCCCGCTGCGCTGCACCGGGCCCGGTCGACCCCTCTGGTCGGTCGATCCGGGGAGCTCGATCGCCTTGGGGCTGAGTGGGAGCGAGCAGCGCTCGGCAACGGCGGCGTCGTGATCGTCACCGGCGACGCCGGCATCGGCAAGACGCGCTTGGTCGCGGAGCTGGCGCTCCGAGCCCACGACGCCGGCTCGCTCGTCCTCCTCGGGCGGTGCGACGAAGATCCCCTTGCTGCATACCAGCCGTTCCGCCAGGCCGTCGGGTGGGTCGTTCGGTCGCGTCCGGACGTCCTCGACCACGTGGCGGCCCACGACCTCGAATCAGTGAGCCGTCTGCTGCCTGAGCTCCGGCCGGCGGACGCTCCGGTCCCGACAGACATCTCGGACGACGAGCGGTTCACCCTGTTCGAGGCGGTCACCGCTCTGCTCCGTTCGATCGCCGGGCAGCAGCCGTTGCTGCTCCTCGTCGACGACGTGCAGTGGATGGACCGGGCATCGGTCGAGCTCCTCCACCATGTGGTCGCGCACCCGACCTCGGCGCCGCTGCTCGTCGCGCTCACGTCGCGCGAGGAAGGGCCCGCCGCCGAGCGACGGGTGGCCCAGCTCGTGGCGGCAGCGGAACGGGCCGGGAGGTCGGCAACGACCATCGAGCTGTCGGGCCTCGAGGAGGACGAGCTTGCAGCGGTGGCCCAGGCGGTGGTCGAGGAGCACCATGGTGCACCGCTCGAACCGGCGCTCGTGGCCGCGTTGCACCGAGCCACCCGGGGCAACCCGTTCTTCGCTCGCGAGACGATCCGCCACCTGCTCGACACCGGGGACGTCTCGACCAGCAGGGTGCTCGCCGTACCTGACTCCGTGCGGACCGTCGTCGATCGTCGCGTTGAGGCTCTGCCAAGACCGACTGCGATGGTGCTGGAAGCTGCGTCGATCGTGGGCCAGGACTTCGAGCTCGACGTCGTCGCGTCAGCCCTGGACCGCGATGTGGTGAGCGTGCTCGACGACCTCGACGCCGCAGTCGACGCGAGGCTGGTGCTCCACGTGGACGACGCTTCGTCGACGTTCACGTTCTCCCATCCGGTGATCCGGCAGTGCATCGAGGCGGGTATCCCTCGTGCGCGGACTCGTCACCTGCACCGCGGCATCGCCGATCATCTGGAGCGTTGGGGGCAAGGCCGCGATGGCGGTCAGATCGAGGTCGCGTTCCACCTCGAGGCGGCGGGACCGCTGGTCGAATCGCAGCGGCTCCATCGCTGCGCCGTCGCCGCGGCGTCGTACGCGCTCAGCATCCTCGCATATGAGGACGCATGTCGCCTGCTCGAGATCGCCCTCCGGACGGCGGGTGCGGCAGGTCTGGACCAACGTTCCCGAGTCGACCTGCGCATCGACCTCGGCGAGGCGCTGGTCCGATCCGGGAACCCCGAGGGGCGGACGGTGCTCGCCGGTGTGGGCGAGCTCGCCCGTCGTCACGGGATGACCGAGCAGCTTGCCCGGGCCGCGTTTGCTGCCGGTCAAGAGAGCATCGCGATCGCCTATCACGACCCGACGTTGATCCGGATGCTCGAGGTCACGCTCGACGAGCTCGGACAGCAGGACAGTGCGCTTCGGGCCCGTGTGCTCGGCCGCCTTGGCTTCGAGCTGTTCCCCCGCGACACCACGCAGAAAGGGGCGATGCTGGTGGACCAGGCGGTCGCGATGGCCCGGCGCATCGGCGATGCCGCCACGCTGGCGGTCGTGCTCAGCCATCGTCGCTTCTACCACTCGGGGCCGGTGCCGACGTTGGTGGAGGACGGACGGGAGATCGTCGAGCTGGCAACGCAAGCCGGCGAGCCCGGCGCCGCCCTCGTCGGATATGTGTCGCTGGCAGGAGGGTTGCTGCAGGGTGGTGATGTTCAGGGGGCCGAGCGTCTCGTCGATCTCGTCGCGGCCAGTGCGACGGAGCTGCGGCGACCCCGCATGATGTGGTGGGCAGCGCACGCCCGTGGGGTGCTGGCCGGTGTGTTCGGCGACCTGGACGAGTCGGATCGGCTGCTTGCGGTGGCGCTGTCGCTGGGAGAGCGGACCGGCGAGGTGAACGCCTTCGGCTGGTACCTGTGCCAGATGTACCCGAACGAGTACCTCCGTGGACGGCTCGGGTCGGTCGCACCGATGGTTGACGCCTATGTCGAGGCCACTCCGGAGTCGATCATCGCGAGGGCAGCACAGCCACTTGTCGACTGCTGTGCCGGCGAGGTGGACAGCGCTCAGGCGCGCTTGGACGGGTTCGCCGCGGATGGGTTCGCCGGCGTGCGTTGGGACAGCACCTGGTTCGCTTCGATGTCGGCGCTGGCCGAAGCCGTGGTGGCACTCGGCCGGGTCGACGACGCCGAGGTGCTCCTCCGACGACTCGCACCGCACAGCGGCATGGTGATCGACATCTCCTGCGTGTCCGGTTGCTTCGGCCCGATGGACCGGGTGCTCGGCGCGCTCGCAGAGACGGTGGGAGAGCTCGATGCTGCGATCGCGTTCTACGCCGCTGCCGTCGCGACCTGCGAGCGCATCTCATCGCGACCATGGCTCGCCCTCTGCGAGGAGCGACTCGCTGGGGCGCTCGAGCGGCGGGGTGATCCCGGCGACGTCGACCGGGTCGAGACGCTACGAACCCACGCCCGGATCGTCGCGGACGAGTCTGGTGTCGTGCTCGGCTCGTGATCTTCTCCTGGTGGCTCAGGCTCCCGGTGGTTCAGGGTCGTGCGTAGTTCCGGTCCGGCTCCGCGGGTGGCATCACGAAGCCGTCGCCGGGGCGCCAGCCGCTCGCGCCCAGGTCCGCGAGCACGTGGACCATGTTGAGCAGGTCCTCCTCGTAGGAGAACTTGCCGTCGCCCCCGTAGACGAGCGTGGAGATGCCGGACTGGCGGTAGCGCGACCCGTCCGGTCGGGCGCCGGGCAGGAGCTGGTCCCACTTGATGACCACGGTGTCGCCTGCCATCGCGACGTACTCGATGGGGAAGTCCCAGTCCTCGAGGCCGCGCATGCTCTCGTCGAGGAACTGGCGCAGTCCATCGATGCCTTCGACCCGACCCCACGCGGGGTCGACGTACACGACGTCGTCGGTGAACAGGTCGGCGAGCGCCGTCCAGGGTGCGTCGCCGGCGGCGATCTTCCGGCGCAGCGCCACGTAGGTGTCGACGGCGGCCTGGACCTCTTCGGGAGGATGCTCGGTCATCGTCCGATCATGCCCGCGATCAGGTCCGGCTCGGTGGGTGGGTGACCGAAGGTCGACTCAGCTGAACGCCGGGATGCCGGTGATGGCCTGTCCCAGGATCAGCGTGTGGATCTCGTTCGTGCCCTCGTAGGTGAACACCGACTCGAGGTTGTTCATGTGGCGGATCACGGGGTACTCGGTGGTGATGCCGTTGGCGCCGAGCACCGAGCGGGCGGTTCGGGCCACCTCCAGCGCCATCCGGACGTTGTCCATCTTCGCGAAGCTGACCTGAGGGGTGGCGAGCGTTCCGGCGTCCTTCATCCGGCCGAGGTGCATCGCCACGAGCGTGCCGCGCTGCACGGCCACCATCATGTCGACGAGCTTCTTCTGGGTGAGCTGGAACCCGGCGATCGGCTGGTCGAACTGCGTGCGCTCCAGCGAGTAGGCGAGCGCCGCCTCGTAGCACGCCCGAGCCGCGCCGCAGGCGCCGAAGCTGATCCCGAAGCGGGCCTCGTTGAGGCACGACAGGGGTCCGCGCATCCCCGAGACCCCAGGCAGGACCGCGTCGGCGGGTAGCCGGACGTCGTCGAGGACGAGCTCCGAGGTCACCGACGCCCGCAGCGACACCTTGCGGTGGATGAGCGGGGCCGAGAAGCCGGGCTCGTCGGTCGGGACCACGAACCCTCGCACCGCTCCGCCGTCGGGACCTTCGGGGTCGGTGCGGGCCCACACGACGGCGACGTCGGCGACCGACCCGTTCGTGATCCACATCTTGGCTCCGTCGAGCACCCAGTCGCCGGCGGCGTCCTGCTTGGCCGTGGTGCGCATGGAGCTGGGATCAGAGCCGGAATCGGGCTCGGTGAGGCCGAAGCAGCCGATCAGCTCGCCGGCGGCCATGCCGGGCAGCCACCGCTGCTTCTGCTCCTCGGAACCGAACGCGTGGATCGGGAACATGGCGAGGGAGCCCTGGACCGACACGAAGCTGCGAACGCCCGAGTCGCCGGCCTCCAGCTCCAGGCAGGCCAGACCGTAGGCAGTGGCGGAGGTGCCGGCGCACCCGTAGCCGTCCAGGTGCATGCCGAGAAGGCCGAGCGAGCCGAACTCCTTGGCCATCTCCTTGGGGAAGGTGCCGGTGTCGAACCACTCGCCGACGTCGGGCAGGACCTTGTCGGCGACGAACTGGCGGACCGTGTCGCGCAGCAGGCGCTCCTCGTCGGACAGGAGCCCGTCGATGGCGAGCACGTCGTGGGGGTCGACGGACTGGTTCAGCGGCTGGTGCGACATGGGGTCAGGCTACGCCCATCGGCAGACCGGTGATCCGAGGCGTCGTGGAGCAGCGCTGAGCGTCACGGGGCGCGCCGGGTCGAGCTACCTCGACGCCTTCGGCTCCTTCGGGAGGCCCAGCACGCGCTCGGCGATGATGTTGCGCTGGATCTGGCTCGTGCCGCCGGCGATGCGGGCGCCGGGTGCGCTCGCGAGCCCCCACGCGGCGTCGCCGTCCAGCATCGCTGCTGGTCCGGCGAGTGCCGAGCGGAACACCGCCAGGTCGAACATGAGCTCGGTGGTCCCCAGCTTGGCGACCGAGCCCAGCACCGACGCCACCGGCCCTTGGCGCTGGCCCATGGCCCACAGCGCAGTGCCCCGGCTCCACAGCGCCACCAGCTCCTGGCGCTGCATCGGGTCGAGGTCGGGACCGTCCGAGCCCCCGCCCATGGCGAGCATCGAGTCGAGCCGGCGCTTGAGCGAGATGCCCGACGCCCCGATGTAGCCGCGCTCGTTGGTCAGGGCCGACATGGCGACCGCCCATCCCTCGTGCTCCGGGCCGAGCAGCGCGTCGGTCGGGACTCGGACGTCGGTCAGGAACACCTCGTCGAACTCGGCGTCGCCGTTCATCTGGCGCAGCGGCCGCAGCTCGACGCCCGGCGCGGCCATGTCGAGGAGGAAGAAGGAGATGCCCTCGTGCGGTCGGGCGTCCGGATCGGTCCGGGCCATCAGGATGCCCCGGTCGGCAACCCGGCCGTTCGAGCACCACACCTTCTGGCCGTTGACGACGTACTCGTCGCCGTCGCGCTCGGCCCGGGTGGACAGCGACGCCAGATCGGAGCCGGCATCGGGCTCGGAGAACAGCTGACACCAGATCCGCTCGCCGGTGATGATCGGCCGCAGGTGCTCCGCCTGCTGCTCGGGGGTGCCGAACGCCAGCAGCGCCCCGCCGGTGAGCACGCAGCCGACCATGTTGATGAACGGGGGCACCTGCGCCAGCGCACACTCGGTGATCCACGCCGCGCTGTGCTCAGGCGTCAGCCCCTGTCCACCGAACTCGATCGGCCAACCGATGCCTGCGAACCCGGCGTCGTACAGCCGACGCTGCCACTGCCGGCCGGCGTCGGCCAGCTCGGGCGGCAGGATCGCGCCGTAGTCGCGGGGCGCCTCGGCCCGATGCGCAGCGAGCCATTCCGCAGCATCAGCCCGGAACGCCGCCACGTCGGTCACGTCGGTCAGCTCCCCGGTTGGCGCTTCGGTCAGCTCAGGGTCTCGAGCAGCTTCTTCAGCTCGCCCGAGGGGTCCTCGGGGACGATGTAGCCGGTCTCTTCGCGGATCTGCTCGAAGTTGTCCCGGACCTCTTCGGCCGAGTGGCCTTCCTTGTACCAGCCGGGGGTGAGGCCGATGAAGTAGCGGGCGACCACACCGCCGGCCACGGAGTACACCTCGCCGGTGACGGGGCACTCCTCCGACGCCAGGTACACGACGGTCGGCGTGACCTCGGACGGCTCGAGCTTGTCGCCGAGCGGGCCGAGCAGGTCTTCGGTCATCCGGGTCTTGGCCACGGGGGCGATGGCGTTCGCCTTGATGCCCTTGGATCGACCCTCGTTGGCGAGGACCCGGGTGAAGCCGACCAGTCCGAGCTTGGCGGCGCCGTAGTTCGACTGGCCGAAGTTGCCGAGCAGGCCCGAGTTCGAGCTGGTGTTGACCACCCGGCCGTAGCCCTTCTCCCGCATGATCTTCCATGCCGGCAGCGTCACGTAGAAGGCTCCGAGGAGGTGCACGGCGATGACCGGCTCGAGCAGCTCGGGGGTGAGGTTGTGGAACGTCTTGTCGCGCAGGATGCCGGCGTTGTTGATGACGATGTCGACGGTGCCGAACGCGTCGAGCGCGGTCTGCACGATCGCCTCGCCGCCTTCCGCGGTGGCCACCGAGTCGTGGTTGGCCACGGCCTCACCGCCGGCGGCCTCGATCTCGTCGACGACCAGCTGCGCCGCCGAGGCGTTGTCGCCCTCGCCGCTGACGGAGCCGCCGAGGTCGTTGACGACGACGCGGGCGCCGCGGCGGGCGAGCTCCAGAGCGTGGGACTTGCCGAGACCGCCACCGGCACCGGTGATGATCGCGACCTTGCCGTCGAAGGTGAGATCAGACATGCAGAACCTCTCAGGGCACGGGCCCACGGTCGATCCGGGGCGTGTTCAGGCGGCGGTCACGCTAGTGCGGCGACCGGCGATGCTCGCAACGTGCGCCGGCGAGCCTGCGGTGCATGGAGTTCCCGTGGGTAGGAACGCTCGAGCGAGCGGCGTCCGGGTGTAGGAGTTCGGTGCCGCGAAACGATGGAGAGGTGATGGAGGTGACCACCACGCCGCCGGCCGATCGTGGCCGGGAGCTGCTCGATCTGTACGACTCGGCGTTGCCCGACGTCTACGGGTACCTCCTGCGCCGCTGCCGCTCAGAGGTCGTGGCGGAGGATCTGACCTCCGAGACCTTCCTCGCTGCGGTCGATGCCCTGTGCAACGACGTCACATCCGAGCTCAACACCCCGTGGCTGATCGGCGTAGCCCGACACAAGCTCGTCGACCATTGGCGCCGTCAGGAGCGCGAGGAGCGCAAGGAGCGCAAGCTCGCCCTGGTGGACGGCGAGCGCACCGACGACCGCTGGGAGGTCGATCTCGACGCGATGGTCGCCCACGACGTGCTCGCATCGCTCGGTGCCCATCATCGTTCGGCGTTGACCTTGCGCCACCTCGACGGCCTTCCGGTCGCCGAGGTGGCGGCGCATCTCGACCGGACCCTCGGTGCCACCGAGGTGTTGCTCGTGCGGGCACGCAGGGCGTTCCGGACCGCGTACGAGACGGCGACCACCGGGGAGGCGGCACCGTGACCGACATCGACCCGCTCGACGCCCTGCGATCCGTTCCAGTCGACGACGTGGTGGAGCCCCGGCCCGAGTTCGTCCGCCGGCTCCGCCGGCACCTCGCCGATGCGCTCGGCAACCCGGCTGAGGTCCCGCTCGACGACACCCGTTCCGACGACACCCGTCCCGTCGACACCCGTTCCGTCGGTGCCGGTTCCATCGGCGCCGGCCTGCCGACGATCACCGACCTGCCGACGATAGATCTCCCCGAGAGGAGCCCTGCCATGTCCACCTCGAACACCGCTCCCGCCGCTCCGGCGGGAACAGCGCCCACGCTCGTGCCCTACCTCGCCGTCCAGGACGCGCCGTCTGCCATCGCCTTCTACGAGGAGGTGTTCGACGCCGAGGTCACGCTGCGCTTCGACGGCGACGATGGACGGATCGGCCATGCCGACCTGCTCATCGGCCCAGCCCGGCTGTTCCTCTCCGACGAGTACCCCGAGATCGGCGTCCTGGGGCCCCGGACGCTCGGGGGCACGCCGGTGACGCTGCACCTCGAGGTCGACGACGCCGACGCTGTGGTCGCTCGGGCCGCGGCCGCCGGGGCAACGGTCGAACGCTCGCCCGAGGACATGGCGTACGGCCATCGTCAGGGAGTGCTCCTCGACCCGTTCGGCCACCGGTGGATGCTGTCGCAGCGCCTGGAGTCCGTCGGTGCGGAGGAGTTGGCCACCCGGATGGCCGAGGACGGCTACCGGCTCAGCGGCAGCTGGGTCGACGCCGCGGACGACGCCGCCTCCCCGGGCGCCACTGCCGGCGATCGTGCCACGGTCGTCGCCCGCAACGGTCGCATCTGGCCGGCGATCGCGGCCGCGGATGCCCCGGCGTTGATCCGAACCGCGGTCGAGGTGTTCGGATTCACCGAGCAGCTCGTCGTGCCCGGTGACGGCGACGGCGTCGTCGCCCACAGCCAGCTGGCCTGGCCGGAGGGGGGCGTCGTGCAGATCTCGACCGCGCACCGCGACGGCAACGTGTTCTCCGAGCAGGCGATCGGCGCTGCCAGCATCTACGTGGTCACCGACGACCCGTTGGCCGTGCATCAGCGGTGCGTCGCCGCGGGGCTCGAGATCGTCAGGGAGCCCGAGTCGCCCGACTACGACCCCGGTGGGTCCGGCTTCGGGCTCCGGGATCCGGAGGGCAACCTGTGGAGCTTCGGGACCTACGCGGGCCAGTGAGCTACCCCGCCCCACGGTCACCGCGGTTCTGACCACCGAGAATGTCGTTGGACATCGTTCTCGGTGGTCAGAAACCGAGCTGGCGGGTGGGTTTCAGACGTCGATGCCGAGCTCGTCGATGGCGTGCTGCGTGAGGCGCTTGTAGTCGACCTTGCCGTTGGGCGCCCGACCGATCGTGTCGATGCGCAACACCCGCTTCGGTGCCTTGTAGTGCGCCAGGTGCTCCTTGACGTGGGCGATCAACGCGGCCTCGTCGAGCGATGCACCCGGCACCGGTTCGACCACTGCGGTGATCGCCTGGCCGAAGCGGTCGTCCGGCACGCCGACGACCACCGCGTCGGCGACCGACGCCTCGGTCTTCAGCGCCTCCTCCACCTCCTCGGGGAAGACCTTCTCCCCACCGGTGTTGATGCACACCGAACCTCGGCCGAGCAGCGTGATCGACCCGTCGGCCTCGACGGTCGCGTAGTCGCCGGGCATCGAGTAGCGGACGCCGTCGTGGGTGATGAACGTGGACGCCGACTTCTCCGGGTCCTTGTAGTAGGCGATCGGCACACGGCCAGGGACCGCCACCCGACCCCGTTCGCCCGAACCGGGAGCGACGGGCGTGTCGTCGTCGGCGAACACCTTGCAGCCCGCCCCGAGCGAGAAGTGCGCCGTCTTCTCCGCCGAGTCGCCGACGGAGACGGAGCTGCCCATTCCGATGGCTTCTGACGAGGAGAACGTGTCGATCAGGATCATCCCAGGGTTGTGGGCGAGCATCGCCTCCTTGACCGGCTCGGACCACATCACGCCCGACGAAGCGACCAGGACGAGGCTGGAGATGTCCCATCTGCCGGGGTTGGCGTCGAGCGCTCGGACCATCGGCTTGCCGAACGCGTCGCCGACGATCGTCAGCGCTCCGACCTGCTCGCGCTCGATCGTCTCGAGCGCCTCGGTCCAGTCGAGTGTCCGGTCGGTGAGCAAGACCACCGAACCCGCCTGCGTGAGGAAGATCAGCGCGGTGAACCAGCCCGTGCCGTGCATGAGCGGACACGCCGGCAGGCCGGGTACGCCGGGTGCGGTCAGGTCGTCGATGATGGCGGCAACGCCACCGACCTCGTCGGGATCCAGGGTGAGCTTCGCGTTGCCGTTCCCGGCCGTGACGGCGCACAGGTCGTCCTGTCGCCACATCACGCCCTTGGGCATCCCCGTCGTGCCGCCGGTGTAGATCATCACCACGTCGTCGCCGCTTCGGCCCCACTCCGGAACGACCCGACCCGGAGCCGTCGATGCGATCGCCTCGTAGTCCTCGGCCCAGTCGGGCCGCGGTCCGGAGTCGTCGTCGACCCAGATCCAGTGCCGCACCTTGGGCAACCGGTCCTTGATCGCGGCGACGCGGTCGGTGAACGATCCGTGGAACACCACCGCCACGGCATCCGCGTTGTCCCACAGGTAGACGAGCTCGTCGTCGAGGTAGCGGTAGTTGGTGTTGACCGGCACCAGCCCCGCCTTGAAGGCGGCGAAGCACCCCTCCATGTACTCGGGGCAGTTGAAGAGGTACAGCGCCACCTTGTCCTGGTGGACTGCCCCGCCATCGATGAGGTGGCGCGCAAGACCGTCGGATCGGCGGTCGAACTCCCTCCACGTGAGCCGTCGGTCGCCCTGGACCTGGGCCTGGGCGTCGGGGAACTTGTCCGCGATCGCTTCCCACAGCTCCGCGAAGTTCCATCCGGCCATCTGCAGCCCCCTCGGGTCTTGTTCGCCGCCTCCACGAACTCCGTGCGGCGGTATGGGGTCGAACGGTACCGTCCGCCGCGATGGACTTCGAGCTTCCGGCAGAGGATGACCCCCGACGGCTCGCGGTGCGCGACTGGCTGGCCACTCGTCCTTCGCCCACCGGACGACAGCTGGCCGAGGCAGGCTACGTGGCACCGCACTGGCCGAAGCCGTGGGGGCTCGACGCGGATCCGATCCACCAGATCGTGATCGACGACGAACTGCGCCGGGCCGCCGTGCGACGACCGGTCAACCCGATCGGCATCGGATGGGCCGGGCCGACGATCCTGGCCGCCGGCACCGACGAGCAGAAGGAGCGCTACCTGTTCGGGCTCCTGTCCGGAGAGGACATCTGGTGTCAGCTGTTCAGCGAGCCGGGAGCCGGATCCGACCTGGCGGCGCTTCAGACCCGCGCCGTGCGCGACGGCGACGAGTGGATCGTCGACGGTCAGAAGATCTGGACGTCGCTCGGTCACCTGTCGCGCTACGGGATCCTCATCGCTCGCACCGATCCCGATGTTCCCAAGCAGCAGGGCATCTCCTACTTCATCTGCCCGATGGACCTGCCGGGCATCGAGGTCCGTCCGATCGTGGAGATGACCGGAGCGCACAACTTCAACGAGGTGTTCCTGACCGACGTGCGGATCTCCGACTCGTTGCGGGTCGGGGACGCGAACGATGGCTGGCGCCTCGCCAAGGTCACGCTCGCCAACGAGCGCGTGTCGCTGTCGTCGGGCGGTGCGCTCTGGGGGTTGGGGCCCGACGCGGAGGATCTGCTCGACGTGTTGCGCTCAGCAGGCGGTGTGGCCGATCCGCAGCAGCGCCAGCGCGCCGCGCAGCTCCACATCGAGGCGGAGATCCTGCGGCTCATCCGGTTGCGGACGGTGACCGCGGCGATCAGAGGGCACCAGCCCGGCCCCGAGGCCTCGATCCGCAAGGTGCTCGCCGACGAGCACGGACAGCGGATCATGGCGCTGGCCAAGGATCTGGCCGGCGCCGGCGGGATGCTCACCGACGTCGGCCCGCTCGACACCGACGAGGCGCTCTGGCACTACGGCTACCTGTTCGCCCAGGCGTTGACGATCGGTGGCGGCACCGGCGACGTGCAGCGCAACATCCTGGCCGAGCGAGTGTTGGGCCTGCCCCACGACGTCGACGTCGAGTAAGCGTTGACGTGGGCCGAGACGCGCCGGTCCGTGAGGTGAGCCGCGCACCCGTCACAGCCGGTTCGGGCGGGCTGCGGTGAGCGGCCGACGTCGCGTCCTGGTCACCGGGGGCGCGGGCAACGTGGCGGGCTGGCTGGCGCGGACCGCACCTGGCGACGTCGAGCTGCACGTGACCGAGCACCGCACGCCGGTGCACGACGACGTCCGCGCCGTCGCGACGTTGCACCCCGTCGATCTGCGGCGATGGGAGTCGACGCTGCACCTGCTCGTCGATGTCCGACCCGATGTCGTGGTCCATGCGGCGTACTCCCAATCCGATCGCGCTGCGATCGTCGACGCGAGCCTGCACATGGCCGGTGCAGCGCAGCAGGTCGGTGCTGCGGTCCTCCACCTGTCGACCGATGTGGTGTTCTCCGGCGACGCGCCGCCGTACGCGGAGCATGACGAGCCGGACCCGGTCTCGGACTACGGGCGCTGGAAGGCCGAGGCCGAGCAGCGCGTGCTCGGCGTGGTGCCCGACGCATGCATCACACGCACCTCGCTCGTGGTGTCGCTCGATCCGCTCGACGTGTCGAGCGGATCGTTCGTCGACGCGCTGAGCTGCGGTCGCGAGGTCACCTTGTTCCGCGACGAGATGCGCCAGCCGATCCGTGCCGAGGACCTGGCCGCGGAGCTGTGGGCGCTGGTCGCTCGGGATCGCTCGGAGCGAGCGGGCATCTGGCACCTGCCCGGGCCGGAGCACCTGAGCCGGTGGGAGCTCGGAGAGCGGTTGGCCGCTCGGATGGGGCTCGACCCCGCAGCGATCGTCGCAGCGTTCGCGTCGGAGGTGGCCCCGGAGCGGCCTCGCGACACCCGCCTGACATCGACGCGGCGCGAGAAGCTCGGGGTGCGGCTGCGGTCGGTGGACGCCTGACCGGGTACCGTGTGGCCCCGATGGCCATCAGCACCGACGACCAGCTCAAGGTCCGCGCCAAGGTCGTGGCGGCGGAGGACCTCCCGGGTGTCCCGGCGGGGACCAAGGGGCGGATCACGCTCAAGAACGGCTTCCGCTGGATCCGCTACCGGGTCGAGTTCGACAACGGCATGGGCATCGGGTCGCTCGACCGGTCCCAGCTCGCACGTGCCAAGGACTGGGCGAACGAGCACGCGCCGGCAGCGGGCTGACGCCGCGGCCGACCAACACGTCACAACCTCAAGGGGGCAGCAGTGAAGCTGAGCATGCAGATCGGCTATTCGGGGGGGTTCGCCGAGTCGGTCGCACAGGTCCAGGCGCTCGAGAAGGCCGGGATGGACATCGTCTACGTGGCCGAGGCCTATGGCTACGACGCCCCGACGCTCATGGGGTACCTGGCGGCGGAGACCGACACGATCCAGATCGCGTCGGGCATCCTGCCGATCTACACGCGAACCCCCAGCCTCCTTGCCATGACGGCTGCGGGACTCGACGACCTGTCCGGCGGCCGGGCGATCCTGGGCCTCGGGGCCTCGGGGCCCCAGGTCATCGAAGGATTCCACGGCGTGGCCTACGACGCTCCGATCCAGCGGACCCGCGAGATCATCGACATCTGCCGCAAGGTGTGGAAGCGGGACGAGCCGGTCGTCCACGACGGCAAGCGGTACCAGCTGCCGTTGCCCGAGGGGGAGGGGACCGGGCTGGGCAAACCGCTCAAGCTGATCACCCACCCTGTCCGACCGTCGATCCCGATCCACGTCGCATCGCTCGGTCCCAAGAACGTGCAGATGACTGCCGAGCTGGCCGACGGCTGGCTGCCGATCCTGTTCCACCCGCAGCGCGCCGCGGACGTCTGGGGCGCGGACCTCGCGATCGGTGCTGCCGAACGCTCGGCTGACTTGGCGCCGCTCGACGTGATCGCCGGCGGACTGCTGTCGATCGGACCGGAGAGCGAGGTCGCCGGGTTCCGCGACTTCACCCGCGGCATGATCGCCCTGTACGTCGGTGGCATGGGAGCCCGTGACCGCAACTTCTACAACCAGCTGTTCCAGCGTTACGGCTATGAGGCAGAAGCCAAGCAGATCCAGGATCTGTACCTCGACGGCAAGAAGACCGAGGCCGCGGCCGCGGTGCCCGAATCGTTCCTGGAGGAGACGTCGCTGTGCGGCGACGAGGGCTACGTCAAGGACCGGATCGACCAGTTCCGTGCCGCCGGCGTGACCATCTTGAACATCACGCCGATCGCCCC
>JAPXRJ010000043.1:0-18112 GCA_033813615.1 Microthrixaceae bacterium
GTCCACGACGAGGCGGTCCCGGCGGGCATCGTGATCTCGGTCGGAACGCCGGCTGGGTCCGAGGTGCCGCGCGACACGCCAGTGGTGCTGACCGTCTCGAAGGGTCCGGCACCGATTCCAGTGCCCAACGTGGTCGGCATGAGCGGCACCGCTGCCGCGGCCGAGCTGCAGGCCAGGGGCCTGGGTGTGTCGGGCATCGAGGGCTCACCCTCGAACGTCGTGCTGGCGACGGACCCACCCGCGGGAGAGGCGATCAGCAGAGGCGCTCCGGTGCGGATCTTCACCCGACGCTGACGCTGCTGCGATCAGATGTCGGTCCCGTGTCGGTCGCTGGTCACGATGTTCACATTCCTGGCGTGACATCCACCACTTGGCGCGTCGGCGCGTTTACGTTGAGCGCCAACACGCCGGATCCGTTGGGGTGGTCAGCCGCTTGTGGTGTTCCCCAGCCGCCGCACTTGGCGGCCACCCCAACCGATCCGGCGCTGCGCGTCCCGTGGCTGGCGGTTCCTACTCGGTGATCTCCTGGATGCGCTGGGCGACCAGCGCAGCGGTCTCGTCCTGCACCCCGCCCGGCTGCTGCATGGCCATCAGCTTGGTCATGTCGCCCTGCACCTTGACCTTGCCCGCCATGAACGCCTGCATGCCTGCTTGCGGGTTGCCGTCGACCAGGATCGCCTTGGCCGTCGCGTAGTCGAGCGTCACGGTGAGCTCGGGGTCCTCCAGGTGACCCAGACCCATCTGCAGCTCTCCGTTCGAGGTGTCCATGTGCGCCTCGACGGTCCCGTCGCCGAACGGGACCTCGGTGATCACCTGGTTCATGCGGACCGAGTGAGCCGGTGGCGGCGCGTTGCCGTCGAGCTCCTCGCGGATTCGCTTCGCCTCCTCGATCCACTCCGGTGTGAGGAACTGGTACTTGGGCACGGCGGCCCCCCCTTTTTCGATGGGCTCCCGGTCGTGAGCACGACCGCCGGGCAGCGTAGCGGCGGCGTCGATCGGCCGTGACGGTCCTCAGGGCCGGGCCGGTCGCCGAGCGGTCGGCGACCGGCTCGCCGGTAGCGTTCTGGGTCGTGAGCCAGCCGCCCGTGTACCAGTACCCGCCGGGCCCCCAGCACCCGCCGGGCCCCCAGCAGCCGCCGGTCGGCCAGTCCCCGCCGGCGCCAAAGCCGAACCGTGGTGCCGGCGTGGTGATCGCACTGCTCGTCGTGGCGATCATCGCCACGGCGGCCGTCGGCGTGGTCCTCTTCGTCGGAGATGGCGGCGGGGCCGGCGACGGCGCAGGAGGGGAGTCGGCAGACGGTCGAATCGTCCGACCGGAGTCCCTGCCGCCGGAGGCGTCGACGATCCAGATCGTGGGAGCGTCGGAAGGGCCCGACGGCCTGGCGATGCGCGCCGCGATCGCGGATGTGGACGGCTTCTGGCGCCGTCAGTTCGAGCGCACCTTCGACCGCCCCTACCGCACGGTGACCGGCGGATTCCACGCAGTCACCTCGGCGGACCGCGAGGTGCCGTGCACCGAGTCGCCCGAGGAGGTCGACGGCAACGCCTTCTACTGCCCGTCCGAGGACGTGGTCGCGTGGGACGCGCAGAACCTGATCCCTCACATGGTCGACGACTACGGGCCGCTCGGACTGGGCCTCGTCATCGCGCACGAGTGGGCTCACGCGGTCCAGGCGCGGATCGGAGCGACCGACCGGAACCCCGTGCTCGTCCTCGAGCAGCAGGCCGACTGCTACGCCGGTGCCTGGGTGGCAGACGTACGCCGCGGCGGAGCAGACCGCTACTTCGTGGTCGACGACCGCACGCTCGACCTCGCCGTGGCGGGCTTCCTCGAGTTGCGCGACGCGCCCGGGATGACCCGTGCCGATGCCGGCGCCCATGGCACGGCGTTCGACAGGATCCGGGCGTTCCAGGAGGGCGTCGAGGGAGGCGTCGACTCCTGCGACTACACCTCCGATGATCTGTCGAGCCGGCTCGTCGACCTTCCGTTCACGTCGCAGGCCGACTTCGACTCCGGCGGCAACCTGCCGCTGCAGGACTCGTTCGACCTCACGATCGCCGACCTCGAGGACTTCTGGACGGCGGCGTGGGCATCGGTCGCGAGCGGACGCTCCGCCCCTGACCGGGGCGGATTCGACGCCCCGACGGTGAACGTGAACGGATCGACCGAGGGTCGAGCGCCCGACGGGGACTGCGACGACGCGGTCGGCATCACCGAGGGAGTGGCCTACTGCCCCTCGAGCAACGAGCTGAACGTCGCCGAGGACGGGGTGGCGGCCGAGGTGCATCGCCGGATCGGCGACTTCGCACTCGGGGCGGTGCTCGGTTCGGGCTATGCGCTGGCGGCCATGCACCAACTCGGCACTCTCGACGCTGCATCGGCGGCCACCACTCGCACAGCGGACTGCCTGGCGGGCGTGTGGTCGGCGTCGGTGTTCGCAGAGGACCGGGAGAACGCGCAGCTGCGGCTGTCGCCCGGCGACCTCGACGAGGCGGTCTCTGCCCTCCTCAGCACGGCGGATCACGGATCCGCAAGTCGCACCGGCAGCGGCGCGGCGCGCGTGGCGGCGTATCGTGACGGGTTCATGGACGGAGCAGATGCCTGTCTGAGCTGACCGGACCGGTCCGCCGTCGAGCGCAGCTCCTCCGTCGCGACCACAGGAGCCCGTCATGGCCGACCAGCACCCGATCCTCCCCGGGGCCGAACCCCTCAGCGTGAACGGAGGGCCCGTCGGGGTCCTCGTGCTGCACGGCTTCACGGGCAACCCGAGCTCGATGCGCGGACTCGCCGAGGCGTTCGCCGCCGCCGGGCACACCGTCGAGATGCCTCGACTCCCGGGCCACGGCACCCACGTGGAGGACATGATCGACACCACCTGGGCCGACTGGTCCGCCGCGGCCGAGTCCGCCCTGGTCGACCTGGAGTCGCGGACCGAGTCCGTCGTCGTCGCCGGGCTGTCGATGGGCGGGTCGCTCACCGCCTGGCTCGCGACCCGCCATCCCGAGCTGTCGGGGATCATCTGCATCAACCCGGCCGTCGCCGCACAGGCCGAGATGCTCGCCGTGGTCACGGCGATGGTCGAGGCCGGCGACGTCGTCATGGACGGCATCGGGTCCGACGTCGCTGACCCCGACGTCGTCGAATCCGCCTACCCGCAGACGCCGCTCGCCCCGTTGATCACCATGTTCGAGGTCGCCGAGGAGATCGTCGCCGATCTGGCCAAGATCGAATGCCCCCTCCTGCTGTTCACCAGCCCGCAGGACCACGTGGTGCCGCCGACCGACAGCGACGTGCTGGCTGCTGCGGTGTCGGGTCCTGTCGAGCGGGTGAGCTGCGATCGCAGCTACCACGTCGCGACCATCGACTTCGACAAGGACCTGATCGCCCAGCGGTCCGTCGAGTTCGTGAGCAGGATCACCCGTTGAGCAGGCTCACCGGGTGACGCGGAACGGCCCGCCGGTCAGGCCGGCGGGCCGTTCTCGTTCGGATAGGGATCATGCGCCGCTCAGCGGCGTCGAGCCTCAGGCCTGCGAAGCAACCCGACGGCGAGCGATCAGGATCGCACCACCAGCGAGGACAGCAGCACCGCCGATGGCGGAGAGGACGAGGACGTCGTTGCCCGTGAAGGCGAGCGACGCAGCCGCAGCGGACTCAGCGGAGGCCGACTCAGCGGCGCCCTTGGAAGCGGTCTCAGAGAGGACCTGGGTACGGGGCTGGGTGTCGTTCCCGACGTAGGGGCCATCGTCCACCGCGCTGGCCACACCGGCCAGAGCGAAGAGCGATGCCGCGACGACTGCGAAACCCACCAGCAAGTTACGAAGACTGTTGCGCATGACAACAACGTAGCAGCACCCGAACCGCATTTGGACCATGGCAGAACTACCCGGGTGCCGGGCCGCTACTCGTCGTCCAGGTCGACCGTGTGACGGCCGTTGTCGACCCACGAGTCGCCGTCCGCGGTCCACGAGACCTGCGGGACGCGAGCGGACGGGAGCACCACGATCTCGTCGGTCGACGCCGGCACGTCGAAGCTGATCGTCGTCGTCCCCGTCTGGCCCCGCAGCACGTTCATCTTGGTGGCGATCAGGCGAGTCGGTCCGTCCTCACCGGTCAGGAACAGCTCCCCGCCGTCTACCGACGGATCGAACGCCGTCTTGGGGACGCTGAGCGCGATCACCGACACGTACTCGCCCGCCTGGGCGTCGGTTCCCGGGTAGGGGCCTTGGACGTAGCGAGGCAGTCCGTCGGGTGACTCGTTCTTGACCGAGATCTCCACCGAGACCCGGCGGACCTCGCCCTCGTTCGTCCACGACATGTCGGCGCTCACCGACACGAACTGGTCGAGCTTGTTGCCGCCACGGTTCAACATGCCGAGCAGCAGCCCGTTGCCCGGGAGATCACCGCTCAAGCCGAGGGCCTCCCAGCCCGCCTGCTCGACGGGGATGCTCGACCAGACCAGCAGGTGTCGGCCGCGGCCGGAGCGCTGCATGGCCTGCAGGAGACGTCCGGGCTCGTAGCCGCGTTCGTTGAGCGCGGCGAACACCGCCTGGCCCACCTGCGCGAGCTTGTCGCGGCGTTGCTCGGTGTTGCCCGCAGCGGCGATGTACTGCTGGAGGAGCAGTTCGTTCAGCACGTTCTTGGCGCTGACGGTCGTCACGGTCCCGTCCGGGTTGGGGACCTCGACCGGCCCGACCAGTTGGAGCAGGCGCTTCAGGCCGACGACGTCGAGTGCGACGACGCCCTGGACCGGCGGGTTGCCGAGCGCTGCCCACATGTCTGCGGCCATCCGCGCGCTCTCGTCGAAGCGGGGCGTGGCGTTGAGGTTGCGCCAGTCGCGAGAGGGCTCGAGCCAGTTCCACAAGGCGTCGACGTCGGGGTCGAGGGTGCTGCCGGCCTGCGGGAGCTGGAGGTCCGCGGTCGGCTGGAAGTCCGACATCACGAACACGCCCTGGTCGACCTGGAGCTGGCCCGCTTGCAGGTACATGCCCGAACCGGCGCGCATCTCCGCGTTGTTCGCCGCGAGCACCAGGTAGCTGGTCGGCCCCTGGAGGAAGTGGTTGACGCCGGTGACGCCCGTGAGCGCCCTGTCGACCGTGTCGGTCAGCTCGACGGACGCCTCGGCGAAGTCGTCGCGGGCCTCGGCGAGCGATCCGACCAGGCCCTCCTTGGGGCCGAGGTCCAGGTCCGACACCGAGGTCTGCAGCTCGGCGAGCACGTCCTGGGTCTTGGTCCCGGCCTCCAACCGGGAGCTCGGCGTGCCGGAGTCGAACTCGGCGATCTCTGTCATGCGGTCGAAGGCGGTCAGCGTGGCGTGCGACACCTGCGAGGCGGAGCCGCTGAGCGCCGACACCGAGCGGATCTGGCGGCCGACCACGGGCACCACCTTGAGCGGCGCCATGATCGGCGAGTCGACCGCGCTGCTGGCGGAGTCGAAGGCGTCGCTGGCGGTCTCGAGCTTGGCTCGCACGGCCAGCGTGTCGGGGTCGTCGGGGCCGCCGATCGACTCGATGAACGCCGTGACGTTGCCCGTCGCCTGCTCGCGCACGTCGTCGATCGCGTCGACGCCACGCTTGGCGTCGGCGGCGGCGGTGAACAGGCGGA
This sequence comes from Microthrixaceae bacterium, assembly GCA_033813615.1. Taxonomy (GTDB): domain Bacteria; phylum Actinomycetota; class Acidimicrobiia; order Acidimicrobiales; family Microtrichaceae; genus Dermatobacter. The sequence continues at coordinate 5,603 of JAPXRJ010000043.1, forward strand.
ACCCCACGAAGCCCAGCCACAGCACGACCAGCACGGCCAGCACGCCGACGACGGTCGGCCAGCGACGGCGCCTCGTCTGGAGATCTGCATCCGGCTCGGTCGCGTCCGGCTCGGTCGCGTCCGGCTCGGTTGCATCTTCCGGCTCGGTCGCGTCAGGGTCGAGGTCGTGTTCTGGGGCGTCTCCCACCATGCGGTCACGCTATCGGCGCGATCGCGAACTCCGGTCCAACCACTTCGGGACCCGGCCGATCCGGTCGGTAGTGTCTGCGCCCGATGGAGCCTCGCATCCCAGAACCGAACGAGCGGATCACCGGCGACGACGTCGCCAAGGTCGCCCGACTGGCCCGCCTGCGACTGACCGACGACGAGCTCGACCGCTTCACCCACCAGCTGTCGGACATCCTCGACCACGCCGCCGACATGGAGGCGCTGGACCTCGATGCCGTCGAACCTCTCGCCCAGCCGGTTCCGCTGGTGAACGTCCTGCGTCCCGACGAACCCGGCACCCCGCTCGACCGCGACGTCGTGCTCGCCGCGGCTCCCGCGGCCGAGGACGGGCAGTTCCGGGTGCCGCCGGTGCTGGGGGAGGCGCCGTGAACGCCGGATCCGCACCGATGCGATCCGCAGCGGCCACCGCCGCTGGTGTCCGCTCCGGGGAGCTCAGCGCTGTCGAGGTCCTCGACGAGCACCTGGCCCGCGTCGCGCTGCGCGAGTCGGAGATCCACGCGTTCAACCACTTGACCGAGCAGGCGGCGCGTGACGCCGCAGCCGACGTCGACCGTCGCGTCGCCGCGGGGGAGGACCCCGGCCCCCTCGCCGGGGTGCCGATCGCGCTCAAGGACAACCTCTGCACCGAGGGCATCCCCACGACCTGCTCGTCCAAGATCCTCGAGGGCTGGCTGCCGCCCTACACCGCGACGGTGGTGAGCCGGCTGGCCGCCGCCGGTGCCGTGTCGGTCGGCAAGACGAACCTGGACGAGTTCGCCATGGGCTCCTCCACCGAGAACTCCGCGTTCGGTCCCACGCGCAACCCCCACGACGTCACCCGCGTGCCCGGCGGTTCGTCCGGCGGGTCGGCGGCGGCGGTCGCGGCGGGCTTCGCGCCCCTCGCACTCGGCTCGGACACCGGCGGCTCCATCCGCCAGCCCGCCGCGCTGTGCGGCGTCGTCGGCGTGAAGCCCACCTACGGCACGGTGTCGCGACTCGGCCTGGTGGCGTTCGGCTCCTCGCTCGACCAGATCGGACCGTTCTCCGCCACCGTTGCCGACTCGGCGCTCACGTTGGAGGTGATCGGCGGCCACGATGGCGGCGACACCACGTCGCTGCCTCAACCGTTCCCACCGGTCAGCGAGCACCTCGACGACGGCGTGGACGGCCTTCGGGTCGGCATCGTCTCCGAGATGATGGGCGACGGCATCGCCGGCGACGTCGCCGCCCGGGTGCGCGCTGCGGCCGACGCCCTCGCCGCAGCGGGCGCCACGATCGAGGAGGTGTCGGTCCCCGCGGTGACCTACGGCCTGTCGGCGTACTACCTGGTCGCGCCGGCCGAGGCGAGCTCCAACCTGGCCCGCTTCGACGGCGTCCGCTACGGACTTCGGGTCGATGCCCCGACCACGGGGGAGATGATGGAGGCCACCCGCACCGCCGGGTTCGGCGACGAGGTGAAACGGCGGATCATGCTGGGCACCTACGCCCTGTCGGCCGGCTACTACGACGCCTTCTACGGAAAGGCGCTCAAGGTCCGCACGCTGATCCGCAACGACTTCGACGCCGCCTACGAGCGCTTCGACGTCCTGCTGGCGCCCACGTCGCCGACCACGGCGTTCACCTTCGGCGACAAGACCGCAGACCCGCTGCAGATGTACCTGAACGACGTCTGCACCATCCCATCCAACCTGGCAGGACATCCCGCCATGTCGGTGCCGTTCGGTGTCGGTGACGACGGGATGCCGATCGGCGTGCAGATCCTGGCCCCCGCCCTGGGCGAGGTCGCCATGTTCCGGGCCGCCGCGGTGCTGGAAGCAGCGATGTCGTCGGCCGAATCGAACGAGGGGAGCGCGTGATGGCGGTCGATCCGGACGAGTGGGAGATCGTGATCGGGCTCGAGGTCCACACCGAGCTCGCCACCCGCACCAAGCTGTTCTGCTCCGCGGTGAACGAGTTCGGCGGCGAGCCCAACACCCACATCGACCCGCTCACGCTGGGGTTGCCGGGCTCGTTGCCGGTGCTCAACGAGCAGGCCGTCGAGCTGGCCATCCGGGTCGGCGTCGCCCTCAACTGCACGGTGCAACGCTGCACGTTCGCCCGTAAGAACTACTTCTACCCGGACCAGCCGACGAACTACCAGATCTCCCAGTTCGACCTGCCGATCAACGCGGATGGCTGGTTGGAGCTGCCATCGGGTCAGCGCGTGGGCATCGAGCGGGCGCACCTGGAGGAGGACACGGGCAAGTCGACCCACATCGGTGGCGGCGGTCGCATCCACGACGCCCAGTACTCCCTCGTCGACCTCAACCGCGCCGGTGTGCCGCTGCTCGAGATCGTCGGCCGTCCGGACCTGCGCTCCGCCGAGGACGCCAAGGCCTACGTCGCCGAGCTCCGCTCGATCCTGGTCGCGGTGGGTGCGTCCGACGGCAAGATGGAGGAGGGTTCGCTGCGCGTCGACTGCAACGTGTCGGTGCGCCGCCGGGGCGAGGACGAGCTCGGCACCCGCTGCGAGATCAAGAACATCAACTCGTTGCGGGCCATGGGCCGGGCGATCGACTACGAGGCGGCTCGCCAGGTCGACCTCATCACCTCCGGTGAGGGTGTGGTGCAGCAGACCCGGCACTGGAACGACGCAGAGGGGCGCACCACGCTGCTGCGTTCCAAGGAGGACGCGGACGACTACCGCTACTTCCCCGAGCCGGACCTGGTCGCCCTCGACCCGGGCGAGGAGTGGGTCGAGCGGGTGCGCGCTGCGCTGCCGATGCTGCCCTCGGCTCGCCGTCACCGTCTGGCGGACACCACCGGATCGGATCTGGAGCAGACCGCGCTGATCGTCGAGCGCGGCCTCGACGACCTGTGCCTGGCCACGATCGAGTTGGGAGCGGACCCGACCCGGGTGCTCACCCACGCCGAGCACAACATGTCCGACGAGCGGTCGCTCGGTGTCGCCCCGGCCGCGTTCGCTGAGCTCGTCGCCATGGAGGTCGACGGCAAGCTGACCGCCACGCAGACCAAGACCGTGCTGGCCGAGATGATCGACTCCGGCGACGGCCCGGCCGACATCGCGGCCCGCAACGGCTTCGAGGCCATGGACACCTCGGCGCTGGAATCCGTCGTCGACGGGCTGATCGGGGCCAACCCGGCCGAGTGGCAGCGGTTCTGCGACGGCGACGCCAAGGTCACCGGCTTCTTCGTCGGGCAGGTGATGAAGGCCACCCAGGGCAAGGCCGACGGCAAGGCCGTCACAGCGCTGCTCAACGCCCGCAAGCCCTGATCCACCCGCTCGAATCTTGGGACATCGCGTGCTGCTGAGCGACATCGGGTGTCCCGAGTTCGGGCTGCGTCGGTACTCGGGACACCGCGCGCTGTGGAGCGACGTCGAGTGTCCCGAGTTCGGTGGGCCGTAGGCTCGCCCGCCGTGTCGTCGCCCGCCGCGCTCGTAGTCGTCGCGGGTGCGCTCTTCGTCGGCTCGATGCTGAACTCGCTCCTCGGGTTCGGCTTCGCTCTGACCACGGTGCCGCTGATGGCGCTCGCGGTCGGTCCCAAGGAGGCGGTCGTCCTGTCGGCGGTCCTCGGACTGCTGTCCAACAGCGGCGTCGCGATCCGCCATCGCGACGATGTCGTCGGGCCGCTGCTCGGCCGGCTCATGGTCGGCTCGCTCATGGGCATGCCGCTCGGCCTAGCCCTGCTCGTCGTGATGCCCGAGCGGTGGATCGGCGTCGGCATCGGTGTCACCGTGCTGGTGGCGATCGTGCTGATCGCCGGCGGCGTCGAGGTCGAGTCGGTGCCGCGGTGGGCCGACGTGGTCGCCGGCGTGGGCACCGGCGTGCTCAACACGTCGGTCGGCGTGAGCGGGCCGCCTGTGGTGACGGCTATGCACGGCCACCGGCTGGCCAAGGCGCCGTTCCGGGCGACGGCAGCGGCGGTGTTCGGGTTGGGCGGGGTGGTCGCGATCGTGCTGTTCGCCGTGACCGGCCAGATCACCGGCTCGATCCTGGCCACCGCAGCGGCGACCGTGTGGGCGTGGCCGGTCGGGTGGTGGGTCGGGGCCCGGCTGCACCGCAGCGTGAGCGAGGACCGCTTCCGGTCGTTGGCCCTCGTGCTGCTGGCGGTCACCGCCATCGTGTCGCTGTTCGGAGCACTCCTGTCCTGAGAAGCCGGCCCAGATGAGCCTTCGGGTTGTGTGCGCTCTCGGTGCCCGGCGGGGACTGTCCTACCCCGTTCGATATCGTCCGGATCGAACTGGTGTTCTCGTTGTTCCTGGATGTCGGTCGACGAGCGAGGGGGAGTGCCGGGTGAGGGGAGTGCTGGGATGAGAGATCTGCCGGACACCGCCGGAGGCGGTGCAAGCGAGGGGGCCGCCGGAGACGGTGCTGGTGAGGGTGCCGGCGATGGCGTCGTGATGCCGGTCGGCCGCGACGCGGTCTCGGCCGTGCTCGACGCCGGTTGGTTGGACACCGCCGTCACGCCAGGCTTGGCGGACGCCGAGGTGCTCGGCGGGATCGCGGTGATCGAAGCGGCGCAGCGGGCGATCGACTCGGCCCGGCTGGCGCTGGTCGCGGAGCTCGACGGCCGTGGGCTGGCCCGTGCCGACTGCGGCCTGGGGACGCGGTCGTGGCTCGGCCACCGGCTCGGGTGGTCGTCGCCCCGGGCCACGCGGTCCATCGCCACTGCCCGGCGCCTGCGACGGGAGCTCCCCGTCGTGGCCGACGCTCTGGCCATCGGTCGGATCTCGACCGAGCACGCCGAACTGCTGGCCCGGCTGTGCACCCCTCGGAGCGCCCACGTGGTCATCGAGCTGCAGGCGGCGTTCATCGCGCTGACCGACGGTGTCCGCTTCGAGCAGTGGGCGAGCGACGTGCGCAACCTGCTGGCCGCAGCCGATCCCGACGGTGTCGATCCCGGTGCGGTTCCGTCCAGCGGTTCGATGAGCGACGCGATCCACGGTCGACTCCACCTGGACCTCGACCTCGACGAGGTGCGGGCGACGGAGTTCCGTGCTGCGGTGGACGCCGAGATCGAGCGTCGTCGCCTCCACCACGGGCAGCTGCGTGCGGCCGATCCCGACCACCAGGTGCCGACCAGGCCGGAGCTGGTGGCCGAGGCCGTCGCGGAGCTCGTCGCCCGGGGTCATGCCGCGGTCGATCCGCATCGTTCGCGGACGTCAGTCACGCTCGTGATCCACGCGGACGAGCCGCACGAGGCCACGACAGACGACGGTGTCCAGCTCTCCGACGGGACGACCGCCGTGCTGGCCTGCGACGCGGAGGTGGTGCCGGTGGTCGTCGACTCGCTCGGCGTCCCGCTCGACATGGGCCACGCCGTGCGCTTCTTCACGCCGGCACAGCAGCGGGCCATCCGGGTGCGCGACGGCGGATGCGTCCATCCGGGCTGCGATGCGCCGGCCCGATGGACCCACATCCACCACGTCGAGCACTGGGACCTGGCCAACCTCCGGGGTCCGACCGATCTGACCAACGGTGCGTCCGGCTGCGGTGAGCACCACCGGCTGTGGCACCAGCCCGGGTGGTGGATCGCTGCCGATCCGGACCGGCCCGGCCGGTTCACGATCACCATGCCGACCGGCCGGAGGTTGCAGTCGCAGCACCACGGCCGAAGCGATCTCGGCGTGGCGCCCGACGACGGCTGAAACCGCTGGGCGGCGCCGCACCGACCGCACCTAGCGTCGCGGCGATGAGCGCTGGAGCGGAGATCCGCACGCTGACCGAGCTCGGCGCTGCGGGCGAACCCGACGCGCTCGCGCGTTTCTGCCGTGTCGACGAGCTGGCCTTCGGCGCGCACAACGACGCGGCCTACGTCGAGGCCAAGCGGCGGATCGTCGATCCGGACCGGTTCTTCCTGGCGGTCGACGATCGTGGCGGGGGTGGCTCGTCGTCGGATGTCGGTTGCGCTGGCAACTTCGGCTTCGAGCTCACCCTGCCCGGTGGCGCAACCGTGCCGGTGTCGGGGGTGGGCGACGTCGGCGTGGTGCCCACCCATCGCCGTCGCGGCATCCTCCGTTCGATGATCGACCGGCTGCTGCAGGAGTCTGCCGACCGCGGCGAGGTGGCGTCGTTGCTCACCGCCAGCGAGGCGACGATCTACGGGCGCTTCGGCTACGGCGTGGCGGAGCGCCGTCGGGTGCTGGAGATCCCGGTGGCGGATGCCGCGCTGCGCCCCGAGGTCCCGGTCGCCGAGGGTGAGCTGCGACTGCACCTCGTGGCCGAGGACCGCGACGAGCTGTCGACGCTGCTGGGCCGGGTCCACGCGCAGCGTGCCGGCACGGGTTCGTTGTCGCGCAGTCCGCAGTGGTGGTCGGTCGTGTTGGGTGACGCTGCGACCTACGTCGGTGGCGGTGCGGGCCAGCGCGTGCTGGTGCATCGGTCGGCCAGCGCGCTCGACGACAGGGCGCTCGACGGCAGGGCGCTCGACGGCAGGGCGCTCGACGACAGGAAGGTCGACGGCTACGCGATCTTCACGCCCCAGGAGCGCTGGGGAGCACACGGATCGGGCGGCTGGCTCGAGGTGCGGGAGGTGGTCGGGACGTCACCGGCGGTCGAGCTGGCCCTCTGGCGTGCGCTGTTCGAGATCGATCTGGTGACAGCGGTCCACGTGATGCTGCCCGAGCACCACCTGCTCGACGACGCGCTCGTCGACCGTCGTACGCTGCGCTGCTCCGCCCTGCGCGACCACCTGTGGTGTCGGCCCATCGACATCGCCGGACTGCTCTCCGCTCGGACGTACTCGGCGGACGGCATCATCACCCTGGCGGTCGACGATCCGCTCCGGCCCGAGTGGGGTGGTCGGTTCCGGCTCAAGGCCGTTGACGGGAAGGCCGAGTGCCGTCGCCTGGGCGATGCAGTCGACGATGCCGCCGACGGCGGCATCGGTCTCGGCACCGCTGAGTTGGGTTCGGTGGTCCTGGGCGGCGGATCGTTCCGGGCGTTGGCCCGGTCGGGTCGGGTCCACGGCTCGTCCGACGACCTCGCCGTAGCCGACGCGATGTTCGACGCCGACCCGCCGCCCTGGACCGACACCAAGTTCTGAGTCGCGCTGCATCCGCTCCGCCGGTGACGCCGTCGCGCACCCGCGGTATCGTCGTTCGCGGGCGGAGCAGCGGGGGTCTGCTCCGAGCGGGAGGGGACGCCATGCGCTCGAGGTCCGGGGTCGACGGCTGTGGACGTGTCGTGCGGCGGCGCACGTTGCTGCTCGGAGGGCTCGCTGTGGTGTTCGCGCTGGTGGCTGCGGCCTGCACGGCGCCGCCCGTCGATCCGTCGACGATCGTGCCGGTGCTCCCCGTGGTGCGGATCGACACGGGCGGGACCCCCATCCTCGACAAGGAGAACTACGTCCCGGCGTCGGTCGAGATCGACCCGAACGGCTCGGCCTTTGCCGCCTACTCCGGTACTACCGGCATCCGCGGTCGGGGGAACTCAACCTGGGAGTACCCCAAGAAGCCCTACCGCCTGAAGCTCGACGCAGCGAGCCCGATCATGGGGATGGCGTCCGAGCGCGACTGGGTGCTGCTGGCCAACCACCTGGACCGCTCGCAGCTCCGGACCGTCGTCGCAGCCGAGGCCAGCCGGGCGACGGAGCTCCCGTACACCCCGACGCTGCGTCACGTCGAGCTCTACCTCAACGGGAGCTACGAAGGCGTGTACCTGCTCACGCAGCACACCGAGGTCGGGCCGGACCGGATCGACATCACGAAGATGAAGGCCACCGACAACGCGGGTGCCGCACTGAGCGGGGGCTATCTGCTCGAGATCGACTTCCGGCTCGAGTCGGAGGGCGAGCCGGGCTTCCGCACAACCGCTCGTGTCCCCGTCGTGGTGAAGGACCCGGACATGACCTCGGAGCAGCGGACCTACATCCACGACCGGGTGCAGGCCTTCGAGGACGCGCTGCTGGGTCCGAGCTTCACCGACCCGACGATCGGCTACCGGGCGTACCTCGACGTCGACTCCTTCATCGACCACTACCTGGTGCAGGAGCTCACCCAGAACCAGGACGTGTTCCACGCCAGCACCTACTTCACCAAGGACCGAGACGACGACCTGTTCCGCTTCGGCCCGATCTGGGACTTCGACCGCTCGATCGGCACCGACGGCGGGGTGCCCCGCCCCGCCGAGGGCTGGTGGGCTCGCACCATCGGGCCGTGGGCGCCCCGCTTGTTCGAGGATCCTGCGTTCGTCGATCAGGTCGAGGCCCGTTGGCAGGAGCTGGCGCCGGCGTTCAGCGCGATCGTCGACTCGATCCCCGCCCGGGCTGCCGCACTGGAGCCGGCGGTCCGCAACGACGCGGCGCGGTGGTCCTACACGACGAGTGCCCACAACCAGACCACTTACATCGTCGATTGGCTTCGCACGAGGATCGCCTGGCTGGACCAGCAGTACGGCGGATGACGCCGACCCAGTCGATCCACGTCTGCGGCTGGCTCCGGTCACGGGCCCGGGCGTGCGATCATTCCGGCGATGGCCGGGCGGAACCGAAGTTCAGGACGGGGTCGCGGTGGCCTCCTCGGATGGGCGGCGGACCACCGCGGAGTGGTGATCGTCGCTTCGTTGGTGCTCCTCCTGGTGGTCGGGGTGGTCGCGGCGAAGCTGCTGGCCGACCGGGCCGCCGCGTCGGTCACCGAGCAGCGCGCCGAGCAGATCGAGGATCTGCTCGAGGGGGCCACGCCCGAGGACTTCCTGGCGTTCAACGCCGGCGTGCGACGGGATGGCAGCGTGGCCCAGCAGCTGCGCGACCAGCCCGACTTCGTCAACGTGCGGGCGACCGCTGACCTCAGCTTCATCCGCTTCCAGCCCGAGGGCTGGTGGTCGGGGTTCACTGAGCGCTGCATCGTGGCGACGGTCCGTTCCGATGGCGTGACCGTCGCCGTTCCCAAGTCCGCGTGCGTCCGCGTCGAAGCGCCCAACTGATGGCGGGACACCACTCGTGACGGCGCTCATCTCGCGTGGGCTGGGCAAGGACTTCGGGGATCGCACGGCCGTCGTGTCGCTCGACCTCGATGTGCCGGTCGGGAGCTTCTTCGGGCTGGTCGGGCCGAACGGATCGGGCAAGACGACCACCCTGCGGATGGCGTCGGGTTTGCAGCGCCCCGACCGAGGACAGGTGTGGATCGCCGGCCATGACACGTGGGCCGAGCCGGTGGTGGTGCGTCGCCTGCTCGGCGTCGTGCCCGATCCGCTGCACCTGTTCGACCGGCTGACCGCCAGGGAGCTCCTCGGCCACCTGGGCGAGCTCCGTGGGATGGACCGCGCCGAGGTGCGTCGACGCAGCGACGAGCTGTTGGCGGTGCTGGGGCTCACCGATGCATCGACGGATCTCGTCGGGAGCTACAGCCACGGCATGCGCAAGAAGACCTCGCTCGCCTGTGCGCTGCTGCACCGGCCCGAGGTGCTCCTGCTCGACGAGCCGTTCGAAGGTGTCGACCCCGTGTCAGCGGTGACGATCCGCGCCCTGCTCGACCGATACCGCAGCTCGGGCGGCACCGTCGTGTTCTCGAGCCACGTGATGGACCTGGTGGAGCGGTTCTGCGACCACGTCGCGGTGATGGCGACCGGGCGCCTCCTGGCATCCGGGCCGATCGAGCAGGTGCGCGCCGGGCGGCGTCTGGAGGATGCGTTCATCGAGATGGTCGGCGCAGATCCATCGACGTCGTCCGACCAGCTCGGCTGGTTGGGCGAAGGGGTGTGACCGCAGCCGTGGACGAGGGGCAGGTGTCGCTCGGGCGTGCATGCCGGGCGCTGGCGTCGCTGAAGTGGAACCTGCTCCGCAACGGGTTGCGCGGCCGGATGCAGCTGCGCATCCAGACGTGGTCGGCGCTCGTCGCCTCGGTGCTGTTGGGGTTGTTCGGTCTGGCCGGCTTCGCAGCGGTCGGCCGGTCGTTCGGCAACGGCGACCTCGTCGTCGTGATCCTGCTGCCCGTCATCGTCGGCGGCATCGCGCTGCTCTCCGCTGCAGCAGGGGTCGAGACGACGATCGACCTGCGCAACCTGGCGAGCGAACCGATCGGTCCGCAGCGGTTGGGCACCGCGGCGCTCGCTGCAGCCGTCGTCGGTCCCCCGGCGCTGCTCGCCGGGTTGTCGGGCGTGGGCCTCTACCTGGGCTTCGCCGGACGTGGACCGGGCGGCGGCGGTGCAGCGGCGTCGGTCGTGGTGGTCGCCGTGGTGCTGGCGTGGTGGACGACCCTGCTCCTGGCCAGCCGGACCGCGGCGACGGTGCTCGGCGTGCTGGCCCACGGTCGCTCACGTCACATCGCGCAGACCCTGGCCGCCTTCGCGGCGGTCGGCATGTGGTTCGGTGTGCAGCTCGGGCTGCAGGCGATCCAGAGCTGGGACCGGACCCGCTGGGAGCAGCTGGCCGAGGCGTTCGCCTGGACACCGCCCGGTCAGCTCGGACGAGCGCTGGCGACGGCGTCGTCGGCGCCGGGGACCGCCGCTGTGCACCTGCTGGTCGGCGTGGCGTGGCTCCCGCTCCTGTGGTGGCTGCACGGAGCGATGACCGGGCGGTTGGTCACCGCGCCGGTGCGACCCGGCACAGATGCACGACGGGTTCGGACCGGAACGGTCGGCGTCCGGGCCGGGCTGCTGCGCGTCCTGCCGCCAGGGCGGGCCACTGCCGTCGCCGCTCGGACCATGCGGACCAAGGCGCGCACCCCCCGGGAGTCGGTCAACACGGTGGTGGCGCTGCTGCTCGGGATGGGCGCGCTGGTCGTTGGCCCGCTCATCAGCGGCTCGCCCGACTCGCGCATCGTGTTGACCGCCGGGCTGCTGCACTTCGCGGTGCTGTTCGAGTCGTCCAACTCGTTCGGCTTCGACGGCCCGCCCCTGTGGATGGAGGTGGCCGCCGGCGCCGACGGCCGCGTGCTGACGCGTGGCAAGGCGGTGGCGTCGCTCACCACGATGACGCCGTTCGCCGTCGCCCTCGTCGTGTGCCTGGCCGCGATCCACGGTGGCTGGCAGTGGGCACCGGCCGCCGTGCTGCTCGCCGCGGGATCGGTCCTGCTCGCCACTGGTGCATCGGTGGTGTCGGCCACTCTCGCCCCCTTCGCTGTCCCGGAGAGCCCGAACCCGTTCGCTGCCGGTGACACCGGCCAGGGATGCGTGGCGAGCCTGATGCTCGTCGCCGACATGGTGGTGCTCACCGTCGTGTCCGCTCCGGTCGCACTCGCCGTGTGGTGGGCATCTACGCAGTCGGCGGTGATGACCACGGCCGTGGCGCTGGCCGGTCCAGCGGTGGGCGCAGCGGTCCTGTACGGCTGCCTGCAGCTCGTCGGCGGAATGATCGAGGGCCGTGAGGCCGAGCTGGTCGCCCGGGTCACGCCCGCTCGCTAGGAGAGGCGGGCGGTAGCCTCGGAGCCGTGCCCGAGTATCGCTCTCACACCACGACCAAAGGCCGCAACATGGCCGGTGCCCGCGCCCTGTGGCGGGCCACCGGGATGACCGACGACGACTTCGACAAGCCGATCATCGCCGTCGCGAACTCCTTCACCCAGTTCGTGCCCGGCCACGTGCACCTCAAGGACCTGGGCCAGCTGGTCGCAGGGGAGATCGCGTCCGCGGGCGGCGTGGCCAAGGAGTTCAACACGATCGCGGTCGACGACGGGATCGCCATGGGCCACGGCGGCATGCTCTACAGCCTGCCCAGCCGTGACCTGATCGCGGATTCGGTCGAGTACATGGTCAACGCCCACTGCGCCGACGCGCTGGTGTGCATCTCCAACTGCGACAAGATCACGCCCGGAATGCTCATGGCCGCCATGCGGCTGAACATCCCGACGGTGTTCGTCTCCGGCGGTCCCATGGAGGCCGGGAAGACCCGACTCGCCGGCACCGAGGTCAAGGTCGACCTGATCTCGGCGATGATGAAGGCCGGTGACGAGAGCGTCAGCGACGAGGACGTCGCCGCGATCGAGCGGTCGGCGTGTCCGACGTGCGGGTCGTGCTCGGGCATGTTCACCGCCAACTCGATGAACTGCCTGACCGAGGCGCTGGGGCTGAGCCTCCCCGGCAACGGCACGGTCGTCGCGACCCACGCCGATCGAGAGCAGCTGTTCCTGCGTGCCGGCCGGGTGGTCGTCGACCTGGCCCGCCGCTACTACGAGAAGGACGACGACGCCGTCCTGCCCCGCTCCATCGCGGACCGCCGGGCGTTCTCCAACGCCATGTCGCTGGACATCGCCATGGGCGGCAGCACCAACACCGTGCTGCACCTGCTCGCCGCGGCGCAGGAAGGCGAGATCCCCTTCACGATGGCCGACATCGACGCGCTGAGCCGGAAGCTGCCGAACATCTG
>JAPXRJ010000044.1:0-18011 GCA_033813615.1 Microthrixaceae bacterium
GCGTCGAACGCCTGCTTGCCGGCGGACGCAGCCACCGCGACCAGCAGCGCCATTGCGGCCTGACCCCCGAGGCCCGACACCAGCGCTGCGGACACGCCGGCCAGGACCGTGAGCCCGACCGCTCCCAGGAGCAGGAGCTCCTCCCGCAGCACCCGCCGGACGAGCGGTGCAGCCGCCGCACCGACGAGCCCGCCGGTGACGCTCAGCGCCACGATCACCGCGAAGTGCCACGCTGGCGGGCCGCCGACCGCCGCCACGAGCTGGTCGGGGGTCGGCTCGGCACCGACCCGGTTCGCGCCTGCCAGCCGTCCGAGGCCGGTGCCGAGCTCGGCGAACCTGTCGGCGCCGCGGAGCGCGAACGCCAGCAGGAACGTCACGAACCCCACGATGGCGCGCAACGTCCCCATCGCCGACGCGGCGCTGAGCACCCCCGCGCTGCGGAGCTCGGCGCGCTCGGCGTCGCCGGCGGGCTCGGCGGCGATCGTGGTCGACGGCACCCGCAGCGCGGCGACGACGCCGACGGCGAAGGTGATCGACGCCAGGAGGGCCGTGGCTCCGGGTCCGACCGCCAGGATGAGCAGACCGCCGGGGATCCCGGCGGCGAACCCGGCCAAGCCCGACAGCAGCTGCAGCTTGGAGTTGGCTTCCACCAACGCTGCATCGCTCTCCACGACCGTGGGCACGATCGCGGCCTTCGCCACCTGATAGGTCTTGGCCAGCACCAGCATCACGAACGCCTCGGGGAACAGCAGGAGGCTGTCGTTGCTGACCGTCGCGATCATCAGGAGCGCGACCACGGCCCGGCCGACCGCTGCGCCGACCATCACCATCCGGTGACCGCCCTTGGCCCGGTCCATCGCGGGTCCGATCAGCGGTCCGACCACGGCGAACGGCGCCATCGTGAACACCAGGTACAGGGCGATCTTCCACCGGGCCTCGGCCGGATCGACGTCGAAGAACAGCGTGCCGGCGAGCGACATGGCGATCAGCGCGTCGCCGGCGAGCGACAGCACGTGCGCCAGCGCCAACCGGCCGAACGGGGACGTGACGTCGACCCGCGGCTCCGACAACCGCACGGGTTCCCCGTGTCCGCTCACGCGGTCATGCTACGGGCGACTCCGACCGCGTTCCGGTGGCCGTCGCCCGCCGGCAACGGTCGGTCGCGATCGAACGACGGACGCACCGCAACTTCCGGAGGTCAGCCGCGGGGAGCGGAGAACTTGTAGCCGAGTCCCCGGATCGTCGTGATGAGCAGCGGATGGGAGGGATCCAGCTCCACCTTGGAGCGGAGTCGCTTGACGTGCACGTCGAGGGTCTTCGTGTCGCCCACGTAGTCGCTGCCCCACACCCGGTCGATCAGCGTCGAGCGCGGCAGCACGCGTCCGGCGTTCTCCATGAGGACGGCGAGCAGCTCGAACTCCTTGAGCGGGAGGTTCACCTGCTCGCCGCGGATCCGCACCTCGTGTCGGTCGAGGTCGAGCTCGACGTCGTCGATGACGATCACGTCGTCGAAGGGCATCGACGGATCACCCGACTGCCGCGGCTGGCGGCGCAGCACGGCGCGCATCCGGGCGACCAGCTCCCGGAGGCGGTACGGCTTGGTCACGTAGTCATCCGCGCCGACCTCGAGTCCGACGACGGTGTCGATCTCCGACGTGCGGGCCGTCACCATGATGATCGGGACGTCGCTGCGCTGTCGGATCTCACGGCAGACGTCGAGGCCCGACACGGTCGGGAGCATCACGTCGAGGAGGACCAGGTCGGGATCGATCTCGTCGAAGCGGTCCATCGCGTCGGCGCCGTCCCGGGCGATCGCCACGTCGAAGCCCTCGCGACGGAGGCCGACCTCCAGCGCTTCGATGAACGCCTCCTCGTCCTCCACGACGAGGACGGTGTGGCTGTGGTTGGTCGTGGACGCGCTCATGGCTGCTCCTGCGATCCCGGGGGGTTCGGGGGGTTCGTGGCGGAGGGACGGGATCTCTCGGTGCGACCCAGCACGAGCGTGAAGACCGAGCCGACGCCCTCGGTGGACTCGACGAGCACCTCACCGCCGTGGTTGCTGGCGACGTGACGGACGATCGCCAGACCCAACCCGGTGCCACCGGTGCGACGCGAGCGCGCCGGATCGACTCGGTAGAAGCGCTCGAAGATGCGGTCGAGGTCACGCCGGGGCACTCCCACGCCGCTGTCGGTCACGCTGAGCCGGACCCGTCCGCCCTCGTGGGCGGTCCCGGTGGCGTCGAGCTCCGCGCCGACGACGATCTCGGAGCCCTCCGGCGAGTACTTGACCGCGTTGTCGAGCAGGTTGAACACGGCGGAGACGAGCTGACGGCGGTCGCCGGTCACGACGAGGTCGCCAGCGACGTCGATGCGGATCCTGGTGCCGGCGTGTGCGGGAGCTGACCCGAGTCGGCTCTCCGCCTCACCGATGATCGATCGGACGTCGAGGTCCTCGACCTCGGTGTCGTCGCCGAACTCGATCCGACTGAGCTCGAGCAGGTCGTCCACGGTGTGGCCGACGCGGTCGGCCTCGAGGATCATCCGATCGGCCAGGCGTTCGACGACGTCCAGGTCCGGCTCGCCTCGGACCGTCTCGGCCAGCAGGCCGAGCGCGCCGATCGGGGTCTTGAGCTCGTGGGAGATGTTGGCGACGAAGTCGCGCCGCACCGTCTCGATGCGGCGCTGCAGCGACCTGTCCTCGACGATCGCCACCGCCCCGTCGATCCCGGCCCCGGACATGGCCGCTCCGGACGTGCCCGCGTCGGCGTCCTGACCGTCGACGGTCCCACCCCCGTGGTTCGAGACAGGGCCGAACGGACGCGCGACGACCACGAACGATGCCGCGGGAGGGCCGAACAGCTCGACCTCTCGACGGATCGAGCGCCCGGCCAGGGCATCGGCCATGACCTCCTCGATCGCAGCCGCCACGAGCACCTGGCCGTCCCGCGCCGCGAACATGGCCCGGGCCGCTTCGTTGCGGTACACCTCACGACCGTCGGCGTCCCAGAAGACGACCGCCCGCTGCAGGCGATCGACGACGGAGCGGAACCGCTCGAGCTCGACGAGCGCGTTCAGCGAGGCCGCGTCACCGGCGACCGGGTCGTCGACCGCTGCCGAGAGCTCGACGGCGGGCGCCTCGGCCACCGCGAGCGCGAGCCGTCGCCAGTGCAGCCCGAGCGAACCGACGACGACCAGCGCCACGCCCAGGACGACCGCAACGATCGCCGCCGTCACGCGACGCTCCGCTCCACATCGACCTCAGGCGCCGTCGGTGGGACCGACGTCGAACGAACCCATGTCGTCAGGTCCGTCGTCGACGACCACCGCGCCACCCGACGGGGCATCTCCGGAGCCGGCAGCGCTGGCCGACGTGTCGCCCTGAACCCTCAGGTGGTGGCGGGCGGATCCCGTGTGCTCGGGAAGCCAGCCGGTGACCATGTACTGGACGCGCTCACCGATGTTCACGGCGTGATCACCGATCCGCTCGAAGTACCGACCGATCATGGCCAGCTGCACCGCGCCCTGCAGATTCAGGTTGTCGACCGAGTGCGAGGTGAAGATCGCCTGCACGTACGCCGTCTGCAGCTCGTCCAGCCGGTCGTCGATGTCGTCGAGCGCGGCGGCGAGCGACGTGTCCGCATCGACGTAGGAGTCGATCGCGGCGCGGACCAGGAAGGCCGCCTCCTCACCCATGTGCTCGATGAGCCCGCGGAGCTGCGGCCCGAACTCCACGTCGTAGATGCGCCGCGACGCCTTGCACACGTTGACCATGAGGTCCGCGGAGCGCTCGAGCTCGGAGATGAGGCGCATGGTGGTGAGGATGAACCGGAGGTCGCCGGCGATCGGCGCCTGCAGTGCGAGGAGCTGGCAGCAGCGCTCCTCGAGTCCCAGGCAGAAGTCGTCGATGATGTCGTCGCCGTCGATGAGCAGCTGGGCCGCGTGCAGGTCGCGGTCGAGCAGCGCTGCGGTTCCCTTGCCGATCGTCTCCACCACCATGACGCCGAGGCGGATCAGGTCGGAGCGGAGGTTCTCCATCTCTTCGTGGAACTCGATGCGGATCTCGTCCATCCTCGTCTCCTCCTGCCCTCGTCGCTTCCTGCCTCGTCACCTGCTGCTGCTCCCGGACCCGTCGACGGAACCGCCGCCGGTCCCGGGCCCGACCGGGCTCCGCGTCAGCCGAACCGGCCGGTGATGTAGTTCTCCGTCCGCTGGTCGCTGGGGTTGGAGAAGATCGTATTCGTGCGGTCCATCTCCACGAGGAGGCCGGTGCGGAAGTCCGACTCGGCGTTCACCTCGGTGGAGAAGAACGCGGTGGCGTCGCTGACGCGGGCGGCCTGCTGCATGTTGTGGGTCACGATCACGATCGTGTACTCGGACTTGATCTCCAGCATCAGGTCCTCGATGCGACCGGTGGCGATCGGGTCGAGCGCCGAGCAGGGCTCGTCCATGAGGATCACCTCGGGATCGACGGCGACCGCTCGGGCGATGCAGAGGCGCTGCTGCTGACCGCCCGACATGCCCAGCGCGGACGCCTTGAGCCGGTCCTTGACCTCGTCCCAGAGCGCCGCGCGCTGCAGCGAGCGCTCGACGATGTCATCGAGCTCCGAGCGCTTCTTGGTTCCGGCGATCCTGGGTCCGTACGCGACGTTGTCGTAGATCGACTTCGGGAAGGGGTTCGGCTTCTGGAACACCATCCCGATCCGACGGCGCACTTCGACGGGGTTGACCTTCGGGTCGTAGAGGTTGACGCCGTGGTACTCGATGTCACCATCGACACGGGCACCGGCGATCAGGTCGTTCATCCGGTTGAAGCATCGCAGCACGGTGGTCTTGCCACAGCCCGACGGACCGATGAACGCCGAGATCTCGTTGCGTCGGATCTCCATGTCGACGTTGCGGACGGCACGGTGCTCGCCATAGTAGACGTCGAGGTCGTTGACCTGGAACACGACGGGCCGGCCGAGGTAGCCCGGCTCGTCGGCCGGTCCCCCGGTCGCGAGCAGCGACACCGACGGTGTCGGTGCGGCGGACTCAGCGATCGGCTCCGTCGGCAGGATCGCCGGCTCCTGGGGCTTCACGCTCTGATCGGTGGCGTCCATCGGGTCGCTCTGCCTTCCGTCGCTGGGTTCCATGTGTTCCGTCACCGACCCGTTCGTCGTCCGACCCTGGAGATCAGTGTGCATCACTTCGTCCCGTGTCACTGCGTCGAGAAGCGTCGCGAGATCGCCCGGGCGACGAGGGTCAGCACGACGACGATCGCGACGAGGGTGAGCGCGGCGCCCCAGGCGAGCTGGGTGGACAGCTCTCCACCGTTCTGCTGCTGGGAGTAGATCTGCGCCGACAACGTGGTGTTCTGGCCGGTGAAGCGCCAGTTCGTGGTCTTCACGAATCCGATCACGAACACCACGGGGGCGGTCTCCCCCGCGGCTCGGGCCACCGCCAGCAGCGATCCCGACGTGATGCCCGCGACCGCGGCGGGCAGCACGACCTTGACCGTCGTCTTCCACGTGCGGGTCCCGAGTGCCGCGGATGCCTCCCGGAGGTTGTCGGGCACCAGGCGCAGCATCTCCTCGGTGGAGCGCACGACGATCGGCAACATCAGGCAGGCGAGGGCGAGCGACGCCGCCCATGCGGAGCGGCCGTCGATGCCGCGGGGCAGCACCCAGATCGTGTAGATGAACACGCCCATGATCACCGACGGGACACCGGTCATCACGTCGGTCATGAACCGGATGAACTTGGCCAGCCTGCCCGTCTTGCCGTACTCGTGCAGGTAGACGGCACCCATGATCCCGAGCGGGATCGCCAGCAGCGACGCCCCGAGCACCGTGAGGATCGTTCCGACGATCGCCGGAGCCATGCCGAGCACGGGGTCGCCCGCCCCGGCGTCCTCCGTCGGGGTGCCGAAGCCGAGGTCCTTCATCTTCTCGTTGTCGGCGAGGTCAGCGCGGCCGGTCTCCGGGATCGGGGCGGTCCACCAACTTCCGCTGGTGACCGCCCCGATGCCCTGGCTGAACACCTGGACGCCCATGACGGCGAGCGGTGTCGCGGCGGACAGGAAGGCGAGGACCATCAGGACCGACGCCGCCCCGTTGCGCAAGCGCCTCCCGGCACCCATCGACCCACCGGTGAGGGCCTTGGTGACGGCGTCGCGGTGGGTGGCGTCGCCCACCGTTGCACTGCTGGTGGCGGTCATGCGGTGCCCTTCACTCGACGGTCCACCACCACGACGGCCTTGCGGGCCCCCATGTTCACGCAGATGGTGAGGACGAACAGGATCACGCCCAGCCCGATGAGGGCGGAGCGCAGCAGCGTGCCGGCCTCGGAGAGCTGGCGGAAGATCTGCGCCGGCATCGTCTCGCCGACGCCGAACAGGTTGAGCGTGATGTCGGGGCGGGCGCCGATGATCAGCGCCACGGCGACGGTCTCGCCCATCGCCCGGCCCAGGCCGAGCATGACCGCCCCGGTGACGCCGCCGCTCGAGTGCGGGAACACCACGCCGCGGATCATCTCCCAGCGGGTGGCGCCGAGGGCGAGCGCCCCCGACTTGTCGTTGACCGGCACGGTGGCGAACACCTCGCGGGTGACCGACGTGATGATCGGGGTGATCATCAACGCCAGGATCAGACCCGCGCTCATGAACGACGATCCGGTGCTCGGACCGAACAGGACGTTCAGCACCGGGATGGCCGAGACGGCGTCCGCGATCGAGTTGAACAGGCTCTGGAAGCTCGGCAGCAGGTTGTAGAACGCCCAGAGGCCGAAGACGACCGACGGCACAGCGGCGAGGACGTCGACCACGGTGATGACCGGGCGGCGGAGCTTCTGCGGCGCGAGCTCGGTGACGAACAGCGCGATGCCGACGCTCATCGGCACGGAGAAGCAGAGCGCGATGACCGACACGACGACCGTGCCCCAGACGAGGGGCAGGATGCCGTACTTGCCGTCAGAGGGGATCCACTCGGTGCCGAAGAAGTAGCCGGTTCCGAGCTCGGAGAACGCCGGCCACGCGCTCGTCAGCATCGTCACGGCGATGAGCAGCAGGATCAGCAGCACCGACGTTCCGGCGCCCATGGCGGTCAGCCGGAACGCCTTGTCGGCCCGGGCGCCCTTGCCCTCCTCGAGGAGGGAGCTCGCCGGGGACTGCTCGATTGGTGTGGTGAGGGCCACCTGGTCTCCGCATGATCGATCGAAGGCTGCTGACGAGCTGGCTCGCCCGACGGCCTACTTGCTAGCTGCTGGCGACCTGCGAACCGCGGTCCGCCGACTGGCTGGCGACTGGCTGGCTGCACGACGCAGGTCGGTCGACGGTCGGGGAACGAGTGGCTCAGCCCGCCGTGATCTTGTCGACCTGGGCGAGCGCCTTGGACTGCAGGCTCTCGGGGATGCCCACGTAGCCGGTCGACGACGCCTGCTCCTGGCCCGTCGTCAGGACGTAGCGCAGGTACGTCTGCAGCGACGTGACCGTCGCGGCGTCGCTGTAGCTGGCGTAGGTGATGAGCCACGTCGGGGCGGTGATCGGGTACGCACCTTCGCCCGACGAGTTCAACGGGTTGTACGTCAGGTCCTCGGCGACCTCCGCGCTCTCGAGCGCTGCGGTCACGCCGTCGGCGCTGGGCAGCACGAACTCACCGGTCTGGTCCTGGATCGCGGCGAAGGCCAGGTCGGCCTTCGCCGCGTCGGCCAGGTCGACGTATCCGATCGCACCGGCGGTCTGGCTGATCAGCTGGGCGACGCCCGAGTTCTTCTCCGCGCCCTGGGTGCCGGCCGGCCAGTTCACCGTGTCGCCCGAGTCGAGCTTCCAGGTGCCCTCGGCCGCGGACTTCAGGAACTTGGTGAAGTTGTTGGTGGTGCCGGAGCCGTCCGAGCGGTGCACGACCACGATCGGCGTCGACGGCAGCTCGGCGTCGGGGTTGTCGGCGGCGATCGCCGAGTCGTCCCACGTGGTGATCTCGGCCTGGAAGATCTTGGCCAGCGTCGCCGCGCTCAGCTGGAGGTCCTCGACGCCGTCGAGGTTGTAGCTCACGGTGATCGGAGCGGCGACGGTCGGGAAGAACAGGATCTCCTTGCCGCCGAAGGTCTCCTCGGGCTTCGGCAGCGAGTCGGATCCGGCGAAGATCAGGGTGCCGTCGGCCAGCTGCTTGCGACCATCGGACGATCCGGACTTGGCGTAGGTCACCAGCTCGGAGCCGGCGATCCCGTTGAAGTCGGCGTTGACCGCCTGGTAGAAGGCGTCGGGGAACGACGCGCCGCCGCCGGCCACCTTGGCCGTCAGGGCCTTGATCTCCGCGTCGGACGGACCTGCAGCTCCCTCGCCGTCGGTGGCGGCCGTGCCGTCACCCGAGCCGGCCTCGCCGGAGTCCTTGCTGTCGCCGCACGCGGTGGCCACCAGACCCACCGCCACGAACAGCACCACCAGCCAGGCCAAACGACCTCTTCGCAACATGCAACCGCCTCCTCGGGAGGTTCCAGACTCGGCGGCACCGTCGCCGCCTCGCGACCCCGTGGTCGCTCGTGGTCACGGTACGGATCGGGGATGGCCGCCAGGCGGGCACCAGGTGAACGGGAGGTGAACCGCGACTGAAGGTTGGACGACGGTGTGGCGGACGCCTGCCGTCACGCGGGTCCGAAGCTGTCCTCAGAATGGACGTGGCACCCGTCGCCGCTGGTCAACGGGTCAGGACGCCGCGCAGGAACCGCCGCACGACGTCGCGATCGGTGTCCCAGCTCAGCACCTCGTCGAGGCGGTCGACGGGGACCCAACGGCGCTCGTCGACCTCGCGGTTGGGGGTGAAGCCCTCGTCCTCGTCGACCGTCATCGCCCACCAGCGGACGGTCTTGTGCTCGCCTTTTGGGGTGAGGTAGGCGACCTCGACGATGCGATCGCCGAGCGAGCAGCGCATGCCGGTCTCCTCCAGCACCTCACGTCGAGCGGCGTCGCGGTGGCGTTCGGCGGGCTCCAGCTTGCCCTTGGGCAGCGACCAGTCGTCACGGGGAGCGGGCCGGTGCACCAGCAGCACCTCGAGCGCGCCGCGCCGCCTGCGCCACACCACTCCGCCGGCGGCCCGCACCGTCGGTCGCCCTGCAGCACCGGGCACCGACGCCGGGTCCGGGTCCGGGTCCGGGCCCGATGCTCGATTGCTCACCGGCGACCGACCGAGGCCCGCTTCTCCGCGTGCTCCTGCTGCTCCAGGTGCGTCTCGACCGTGTTGCGCCGTTCCACATGGGTCCAGCGGTCGTCGAGCTGCTCCCAGGCCAGCGTGTCGTCGGCCAGCGCGACAGCGAGGATCTCGTCCATGCGCACGCGCAGCTCCGGCGAGCGCACCGGCACGACGGCCTCGACCCTGCGGTCCAGGTTGCGCGGCATCAGGTCCGCCGAGCCGATGAAGTGCAGCTCCTGACCGGGGCCCCGTCCGTTGGCGAAGCGGTAGATGCGGGAGTGCTCCAGGTAGCGGCCGACGATCGAGCGGACCGTGATGTTCTCCGACAGGCCGGCCACGCCGGGTCGGATGCAGGAGATGCCGCGGATGACGAGCTCGACGCGGACCCCGTCCTGGGCGGCCGCGTACAGCTCGTCGATCATGTCGGCGTCGACCAGGCTGTTCATCTTCATGATGATGTGGCCGGTCCCCGGCGCTGCGGCCCGCTCGTTGCGGATGAACCGGACCAGGCCGTTGCGCAGCGTGTGGGGAGCGACGAGCAGCTTCGAGTAGTGCACGTCGCGGGCGTAGCCGGTCAGGTAGTTGAACAGCTGCGTCAGGTCCGCGCCCAGGTCCGGGTCCGCGGTGAGCAGGCCGACGTCCTCGTAGAGGCGGGCGGTCTTGGAGTTGTAGTTGCCGGTGCCGATGTGGCAGTAGCGGTTGACGCTGGTGCCTTCGTCACGCACCACGAGGCAGGTCTTGGTGTGGGTCTTGAGCCCGACGAGGCCGTAGACGACGTGCACGCCTGCCTGTTCCAGGCGCCGGGCCCACTCGATGTTGCGCTCCTCGTCGAAGCGGGCCTTGAGCTCGACGAGGGCGACGACCTGCTTGCCCATCTCCGCGGCCTTGATGAGCGCGGCGACGATCGGGCTGTCGCCCGACGTGCGGTAGAGCGTGAGCTTGATGGTCAGCACCCGGGGGTCCTGGCCGGCCTGGCGGATGAACTCCTCGACGGAGGTGGAGAAGCTGTCGTAGGGGTGGTGCACCATCACGTCGCCCTCGCGCATGACGGCGAAGAGGTCGGGCGGCTCCTCGTCCTCGTTCATGGCCAGGCGGTGCTGGGTGACCGGCACGAACTCGCCGTACTTGAGGTCGGGTCGGTCCGCCTCCGCCACGGCGAACAGTCCGCCCAGGTCGAGCGGCGCGGCGTGCGCAGTGACGTCGTCGTCGGTGAGCTCCAGCTCGTCGCGGATCAACTCGAGCGCCTCTGCCGAGATGTCGTCTTCGACCTGGAGGCGGACGGCCTTGCCGAAGCGTCGCCGACGCAGCTCCATCTCGATCGCGGCGAGCAGGTCGTCGGCCTCCTCCTCCTCGACGGTCAGGTCCGCGTTGCGCGTCACCCGGAACGCCACGTGGTCGACGACCTCCATCCCCGGGAACAGCTCGTCGAGGTGGTGTGCGATCACCTGCTCCAGAGGGACGAAGCGCTCGCCGTCGGGCATGATCACGAACCGGGGCAGCAACGACGGGACCTTGACCCGGGCGAAGCGCCGCAGGTCGGTGGTCGGGTCCCGGACGATCACACCGAGGTTCAGCGACAGGCTGGAGATGTACGGGAACGGGTGCCCGGGGTCGACCGCCAGCGGCGTGAGCACCGGGAAGATCCGGTTGCGGAACTCGACTGTCGCCCACTCTCGGTCGTCGTCGTCGAGCTCGCTCCAGGTGGAGAAGACGATGCCCTCCTCGGCGAGCGCAGCGCAGATCGGACCCAGGAAGATCTCGTCGGCGGCCGCGACCAGCTCCGAGGTGCGGGCACCGATCGCGTCGAGCTGCTCCTGGGCGCTCATGCCGTCGGGGCTGCGGCCGGTCACCCCGGCCGCGACCCGGTCCTTGAGACCGGCGACGCGCACCTGGAAGAACTCGTCGAGGTTCTGGCTGAAGATCGCCAGGAACTTCAGGCGCTCGAGCAGCGGCGTGGTCGGGTCGCCGGCCAGGGCCAGCACCCGTGCGTTGAACTCCAACCAGGAGAGCTCCCGGTTGAGGTACGGGGAACGCTCGTCGACAGGGTCCGTCATGGCCACAGGCTACTGCCCGTCACCTGCCGGCTCTGCTCCTGGATCGGCGCGGGAAGCCGCGCGAACCCAGGAACAGAGCCGGCGGGTGGGTCAGCGGGCGTCGTCGTCGCCGAGGTCCCACGTCAGCTCGATGAGCTCCCGCTCGGCGTCGCGGGCCACCCGCTCCCTGTTCCGCTTGAACTGCGGGTCGTGTGGCGGCAGCAGCATCAGGCGGGCGTTGACCCGAGCGCGGAAGTCGTCGATCAACTGGGTGTCACCGTGGTCGCCGCGGATCTCCCAGTGGGGAGCGACCGGCCCGAGGTACACGATCGTGGACGCAGCCACCCACTCGATGGGCTCGTCGGTCTCGGAGGCGTAGGTGTCGGACATGGGCCGCGAGCCTACCGGCTCGGCTCAACGACTCCCCAGCGTGGCGTCGCCCTCCTGGGCCGACCCCTGGCGCTCCCAGCCGATCCGCACCGTGTCGCCCGGCTCCTTCGAGCGCACCGCCGCGCCGACATCGGTCGCGCTGCGGACCCGACGGCCGTCGATCGACGTGATGACGTCACCCTGGCGGAGGCCGGCCGCGGCGGCCCCGGTCCCTGGGTTCACGGTCTGCACGAACGCGCCGGCGGTGGCCGTGACGCCGAAGCGGCTGCGGATGTCGGCGCTGATCGCGCTGACGTCGACGGTCTCCACCCCGAGCAGCGGCCGCACCGTCTGCACCTGTCGACCGGCCTTGATGTCGTCGATGATGGAGCGGATGTCGTCGATCGCCAGCGCGAACCCGATGTTCTGCGCATCGGCCAGGATCGCCGTGTTCACCCCGACGACCTCGCCCTGTGCGTTCACGAGCGGCCCGCCGCTGTTGCCCGGGTTGATCGCGGCGTCGGTCTGGATCAGGTTGTCGAGCACGTCGCCGTTCGGCGTGGTGATCGATCGGCTCAGCGCGCTGACGATGCCGGTGGTGACGCTCGGCGCCTCACCCAGGTTCAACGCGTTGCCGATGGCGACCACGGCGTCACCGACCTGCAGCGAGTCCGAGCTGCCCAGCGCGGCCGGCGTGAGCGGCTGGGTCAGGTTCTCCGCCTGCAGCACCGCGACGTCGGCCGCCGGCACCGACCCGAGCAGACGGGCTTCCGCGGTGCGTCCGTCGGCGAGGTCGATCTCGATCGACTGCGCGCCGTCGACCACGTGCGCGTTGGTCAACACGATGCCGTCCGCGCTCAGCACCACTCCCGAGCCCGCCGCCTCCCCGCCGCGGACGCCCGTGTGGACCGACACGACCGACGGCCGGACCTTCTGCAGGAGCGCGTGGATCGACAGCGCGTCGCCGGGGACCGTCATCGTCGAGCGGTCGGGTTCGGGCGCCGCCGCAGTCGCTGCCGACTGATCGCTGCGATCCCACAGCGCGGCCGCGGTGGCGACGCCGGCCACGATCGCCCCCACGAGGGCGCTGAGCAGCACGGTGCGAAGGGTGTGGCCGCGACGGTGGACCGGGTCGCCGGTGCCGGCGTTGTGGACTCCCGCGGTCTGGGACAGCGAGTGCGACGGTCGACTCGGCTGGAACGGATGCAGGGGCTGCGAGGTCGCCACGTACGTCGGGGGGCCGGCACTGCCGGCGTGTTCGGGCGCAGCGCTCGATGACGCGACCTGTGGAGCGACCGGTGGCGCGAGCCGCGGCGCACTCGGTGGCGCGACGGGCGAAACCGGCGTGACCGGGGGCTGCTGGTCGGGATCGTCGGGATGCACCGTCACCTCAGGAGTATGCGACGTTCGGGCTCAGGATCGCCGCCGTGCGATGTGACCCGTCGGCGACGTGCACTGAGCAGCCTTTCAGGGGTGAGCGGATCTCCGGAACAAAGTGGGCCCTTCCGGCGTCAGACTCACCGTATGGAACAGGTACTCGACACCGACTGGATGGCGCAGGGCAACTGCGCCGACAAGCCTCCGAGCCTCTTCTTCCCCTCCGACGGCGTGGGTGTGGAGGTCGCCAAGCGTGTGTGCGCGGACTGCCCCATGAAGGCCGACTGTCTGCAGTACGCACTCGACAACCGGATCGACCACGGTGTGTGGGGTGGCACGAGCGAGCGAGAGCGACGCCGCATCCTCAAGTCGCGCGGTGCCCGGCGACCGGCCGGGGTCGGCTGAACGAGCCCGGCCGACGAGCGCGGCCACCCCCACGAGGTGGCCGAGGCGCGTCAGGCAGACTTCTTCTCGGTGCTGGTGTCGCTGTCGCTGTCGTCGTTGCCGCCTTCTTCCATGCCCTTCTTGAACTCCTTCTGGGCGGAGCCGAGGTTCCGGGCCAGCTTGGGGAGCTGCGAACCACCGAAGATGACGAGGGCGATGATCACGACGATCAGCCATTCGTTGCCGCTGAACATGGACTCACCATACCGTTCCCCTCTTCGAGAACCGCGTCGGCCCGCCGCGGTTCACCCGACGGCCTCCCTCCCGTGACCTGCCCGCCGCCGTCGGCTGCCACCGTGGCCGGAGGCGACCCGTTCGAGCGGGCACGCCGGCGGGGTCGTTCGGCCCGCACCTCGCTCGACGCCGCCGAGCGCGACCGGGCCCGCTCCGCCGTCACCGACGCGCTGTGCGCGCTCGACGTGCTGGCGACGCCATCGGGCACCGGCAGGGTCGGGCTCAGCCGCCCGATCCGCGATGAGATCGACGTGAGCGGCACCGCCGACGAGCTCCGGTCCCGAGGCTGGACGGTGTGGCTGCCCGTGGTTGGCGCCGAGCCGTCCGGACCGCCGACGATGGCGTTCCGCCGGTGGGACGCCGGTGACGAGCTCGTCGCCGGCGCCTTCGGCATCGAGGAGCCCCCGGACGACGGGCGGACGGCGATGCCGGCCGGCGAGTTGACCGTGGTGGTCGCCCCCTGCGTGGCCGTCGATGCCGCGGGGACGCGTGTCGGATTCGGTGCCGGGTACTACGACCGTGCGCTCGCCGACGTCGACCGCCGACCGGTGGTGGTGGTCGCGGCGTTCGACGTGCAGGTGCTCGACGACGAGCTCCCGCGCCGACGCTGGGACGTGCCCGCGGAGGTGGTCGTCACCGAGCGTCGCACGTGGCGACCCGGCACCTGAGCGAGCTCGCGCCGGGGTTCAGGCCGTGCGGGTCTGCTGTGCCGCTCGGGCCAGCGCACGCTGACGGCGGATGCGGCGACGTTCGCGCTCGCTGAGCCCGCCCCAGATGCCGAACTTCTCACCGTTGGCGAGCGCGTACTCCAGGCAGTCCTCGCGCACGACGCAGCCCTGGCACACCTGCTTGGCCTCCTTGGTGGAGGCGCCGCGCTCAGGGAAGAAGAGATCGGGATCGACGCCGAGGCAGTTCGCGAACGCCTGCCAGCTCTCCGCCGCTGACTCGTCGTCTGCGGAGCTCGCGTCGTCGTGTCGATCCTGAGGTGCGTCGGTCATGGGTCCCCTCCCGGTCGGCCGGCCGGTCCCCCGGTCCGTCCCGACCCGTGGTCGTGAGCTCTGTTGCCCGCCGGATCGATGCGACCGCGACCGGAGGGTGCCGAACGGTGTAATTACACCGGTGTAAGTGACAATAGTGACGGTCCCGAGCCGCTCACGCAAGCGGAACTTCAGGCTTTTCGCCTGCAACCGGAACGGCGCGCCACCTCGACGGGTCGTCGACCGGCCGCCCGATCGGCACCCCGCTCCCGGTCAGCGACGTCCGCGCACCAGCTCTCGCTTCTGCTCGATGAAGTCGACGAGCACGTAGTCGCCCAGGTTCTCGGGCGTCGTGTAGAAGGCTCGGCCCCGGTTCATCTCGGTCAGCTTCCCGACGAAGCGCTGCAGGCTCTTGTCGGGGTCGAGCATGAACGTGTTGATCCGGATGTCCTCCCGGGTGCAGCGCGCCACCTCGATGAGCGTGGCGTCGACGGTCTCGCGCACCGGCGGGTAGTGGAACTCCGGCTCGCCGCGGCCGTTGATGTGGGCGGTCGGCTCGCCGTCGGTGATCATGATGATCTGCTTGGTGCCGGTCTGACGCGACAGCAGCTGGCGGGAGAGCTGGAAGCCGTGCTGCATGTTCGTGCCGTACACGAAGTCCCAGCTCACCTCGGGCAGCTGCTCGGCGGTGAGGACCCGGGCCACCTCGGAGAAGCCGACGATGCCCAAGTAGTCGCGCGGGTACTGCGTCGAGATCAGCGAGTGCAGCGCCATCGCCACCTTCTTGGCGGGAAGGAAGTTGTCGCGCATCGGCATCGACAGCGACAGGTCGAGCATGAGCACCGTCGAGCTGCGCACGACGGTCTCGGTCTCCTCGATCTCGAAGTCCTCGGGTGCCAGGCGCACCGGCGCCCGCTCACCCCGGACGATCGCGTTGCGGATCGTCTTCTCGATGTGGAGGTTGAACGGGTCGCCCCACTCGTAGGGCTTGGTCGAGTAGGTGCGCTCGTGACCGGCGCCGTTGCGGTCCATCTCGTGGCGGCCGAGCTGGTCGCGGTCGAGCTTTCGGAACAGCTGGGCCAGCGCGTTCTGCCCCAGGCGTCGCAGGCCCTTCGGCGTCAGCTCCATGCGGCCCTCGCGCTGCTCCACCAACCCGGCGTCGGTGAGCATCCTGGTGATCTCGCTCATCCGCTCGAGGCCGGCCGCCGCCTGGTCGCCCAGCAGCCGGCGGACGCGGTCGAGGTCGACGTCGCGCAGCGCGCCGGGGTCCGAACCGCCCCGCAGCATCTGATCGAGCTGGTCGAGGTCGCCGAGCTGACCCATGACCGAGGAGGCCTGGGCCATGTCGAGGGGGTCATCGCCGCGGAACTGGTGGCTGGCGTCCCAGTCCAAGTCGGGGAACGCGTCGCGGAGGTTCTGACCCAGCTGGTCCATCTGCCAGCGCAGGTCCATGTCCTCGAGCAGCTGGTCCGACAGCTCCTGGAGCTGCGCCCGCTGCTCGGGCGTCATCGAGTTCATGAGCGCGGCCATGGCCTGCATGCGGGCGGCCATGATCGCCAGCAGCTCGTCGAGGTTCGACGGGTTCTCGGGGAAGAAGTCGCCGTGGCGCTCCATGAACCCGTCGAAGTCCGGCTCCTCCCCTGTGCTCCGGGCCTCCAGCATCTGGTTCAGCTCGGCGAGCATGTCCTTCATCCGGGACATGTCCTGCGGCGTCATGTTCTGCACGGCGCTCGACATCCCCTCGACGGCCTGCTGCACCAGCTGCTCGCGAAGCCGGTCCTTGAGCGCCTCGAACCGGTCGGCGGCCTCCCGCGAGGAGAAGTCGTAGCTGTCGAGGCCCTTGACCTTGCCCGCCAGATCCGACGGCAGCATGTCGAGCTCCATGTTGCGCCCCGCCGCGGTCTCCCGGGTGAGGTCGCCGCGACGTCGGTCACCGGACTGCTCGGCCTCGTCCACCTGACGCTCGAGCTCGTCGCGCTCGGTCTGCACCACCTCGTTCAGCTCGTTGGAGATGTCGTCGTACACGCCACCCAGATCGAAGCGGTCGAGCAGTTCCCGGCGCTGTTCGCGCAGCTGGTCGAGCATCTCCCGCAGGCCCGCGATGCGCTCGCCGTTGCGGTCCTCGAAGCCCTGCTGCATCATCCGGCGCAGCGCCGAGTTCAGGTCGCCGTGGTACAGCAGGTCGTCGGTGAGCTGCTCCATGACGTCGAGCGCATCCAGCTCGAAGCCGGTCTGGGCGCCGTCCCACGGCGAGTAGCGGAAGCGGGGACGTGCCATGCGCGGAGGCTACTGCGCACCGACGGGACGACGACCGTCGCTCGGGCTGCCGATGCGGTTCCGACCGGTTCTCGGGACCTGTGCTGTCGTCACACGACCACCAGCGTCCCGAGATCGAGCGGGGCCGGTTCTCGGGACCTGTGCTGTCGTCACACGACCACCAGCGTCCCGAGATCGCCAGCGTCCGTGGCAGCCTTGGGCGATGGCAGCCTCGCCGGCCACCGAGCTCACCATCGAGGGTCGCACGGTGCGCATCTCCAACCCTGACCGCGTGTACTTCCCCGAGACCGGCGCGACCAAGTTGGACCTCGCCCAGTACTACCTGGCGGTCGGGCCGGGGATCGTGCGGGCGTTGTTCGAGCGGCCGTGCATGCTGCATCGCTTCCCCAAGGGGCTCGAGGGGAAGAAGGTCCACCAGAAGCGGATCCCGAGCGGCGCGCCCGACTGGGTCGAGACCGTACGGCTCCACTTCCCGCGCTACGGGCGCGACGCCGACGAGCTGTGCGTGACCGAGGTCGCGCAGGTGGTCTGGGCGGTGCAGATGTCGACCGTCGAGCTGCACCCCTGGAACTCCCGACGGGCCGATGTCGAATCGCCCGACGAGTGGCGCATCGACCTCGACCCGATGCCCGAGTGCCCGTTCGACCGGGTGCGTCGGGTCGCCGGCGTCGTCCACGAGGTGCTCGACGAGCTGGGCGCGGTCGGCTGGCCCAAGACGTCGGGTGGCCACGGGATGCACGTCTACGTGCGCATCGATCCGACGCACGGCTTCGGCGACGTGCGTCGGGCTGCGCTCGCGTTCGCACGAGAGGTCGAACGACGGGCCCCCGACGACGCGACCACCACCTGGTGGCGCAAGGACCGCGACCCAGCTGCGGTGTTCGTCGACTTCAACCAGAACGCCCGGGACCACACGATGGCCGCCGCGTACTCGGTCCGGGGCACCCCGAGGGCCACGGTGTCGACACCGATCCGCTGGGACGAGGTCACAGACGTCGAGCCCGACGACCTGACGATGGCGACGGTCCCCGCCCGCTTCGTCGAGCTCGGCGACCTGCACGCCGGCATCGACGACGCCGGGTTCGCCATCGACGAGCTGCTCGACTGGGCTGATCGCGACGAGGGCGACGGCGCGGCGG
>JAPXRJ010000045.1:0-17938 GCA_033813615.1 Microthrixaceae bacterium
CGTCGGAGGTGGATGTGAGCACCTGGCACACCGACGACGATCCCGAATCCGCCGACGCAGCAACGGTCGAGCCGACGGACCGCTTGGACATCACCCCCCGCGCCGTATCCGGCACGACGCCCGGTGGCCGCCCGAGCCGTTCACGGACCCGTGCCTACGTGGCGGTGGGTGCGGTCGGCGTGATCGTGATCGGTCTCGGTCTGGTGCTGTTCAACGGACTCCGAGACGCGTCGACGTTCTTCTACAACGTCGACGAGGTCGTCGCGAAGCGCTCCAGCCTGCAGGGCGATCGGATCCGCGTGCAGGGCAACGTGGTCGACGGCTCGGTCCACTCGACCGGCGACGGCGTCAGCTTCGTGCTGCGCTTCAAGGGCCAGGAGCTGCCCGTCGACCACGTGGGCGATCCGCCCGAGCTGTTCGGACCGAAGATCCCGGTCGTGATCGAGGGCACCCTGGATGGCACGACGTTCCAGAGCGACACGATCCTGATCCGTCACGACGCGTCCTACGACGAGGAGAACCAGGACCGCGTCGACGAGGCGGAGCGCGACGCCGAGCAAGGTGCCACCACCAACTCGTCCACGCCCCCCTCGTCCACGCCCCGCCCCGCTGTCGACGGCGGACCGGCGCTGGGGGGTGCCTCCGGGTGAACCGGGCGCTCGGAATCGCAGGGGTCATCGTCGGCTTCGGCGGCGCGATCCTGGGCATCGCCGTCCTCGCCACCGGGCTCCGCACCAAGCGGCCGTCCCTGCTGCGAATGGGCCGGTCGTACGCGGGCGTCGTCCTCGGCGGCGCCCTCCTGGCGTTCTTCGCCATGGAGCGGGCGCTGATCACGCGGGACTACACGGTGCAGTACGTGTTCGACCACGGGTCCTCGCGCACGCCCCCGCTGTTCAACGTCGCCACGCTGTGGTCCGCGCTCGAGGGCTCCATCCTGCTGTGGGGGTTGGTGCTCGCCGGCTACACGTTCGCCGTCGCCCACAAGTTCCGACGCCGACTGAGCGATCCTCTCGTCGCCTGGGCGCTCATCGTGATGTTCGCGGTGGCGGTGTTCTTCTTCGGTCTGATGCTCACGGCCACGAACCCGTTCCACGGCGTGGTGCCGCCGCCGGGCTACGACGGGCCCGGTCCCAACCCGCTCCTGCAGAACCACATCCTGATGGCGTTCCACCCACCGATGCTCTACCTGGGCTACGTCGGCTTCACGGTGCCGTTCGCGTTCGCCATCGCCGCGCTCGTCACCGGCAGGGTGGGGGAGGGATGGTTGGTCGAGACCCGACGCTGGACGCTGTTCGCCTGGATGTTCCTCACCGCCGGGATCGTGCTCGGCGCCTGGTGGAGCTACGAGGTGCTCGGCTGGGGCGGCTACTGGAAGTGGGATCCGGTCGAGAACGCCTCGCTCCTGCCTTGGCTGACCGCCACGGCGTACATCCACTCGGTGATGGTGCAGGAGCGCCGGGGCATGCTGCGGGTCTGGAACCTGTCGCTGCTGTGCGCCACGTTCTCGCTCACGATCCTGGGGACGTTCCTCACCCGATCCGGCGTCGTCGAGTCCGTGCACGCCTTCTCCGACGGAGAGGTCGGTCCGCTGCTCCTCGGCTTCTTCGCGCTCGTGGTCGCCGTGTCGGTGGGGCTGATCGGTTGGCGAGGGGACCGATTGCGGTCACCCGGGCGCATCGACTCGGTCGTGTCGCGGGAGGGTGCGTTCCTGGCCAACAACGTGGTCTTCGCCGCGTTCGCGTTCATCGTGCTGCTCGGCACCGTGTTCCCGCTGATCGTGGAGGCCGCCAACGGCGACCGCCTCTCGGTCGGCGTGCCGTACTTCAGTCGCATGACGATGCCGATCGGGTTCCTGCTGCTGTTCCTCATGGGCATCGCCCCGGTGCTGCCGTGGCGCAAGGGCACCGGCGAGCTGCTCCGGGACCGGCTGTGGTGGCCGGCGTGGACCGGCGTGGGCACCGTCGTGGTCGCTGCGGCGGTCGGAGCCACCGGCTGGGCGGCGCTCGTGGCGTTCGGCCTGGGCGGCTTCGCCGCCGGCTCGGCGATCCGCCAGCTGTTCCTGGCGACCCGGCGTCAGGGGTGGCGCGGCCTCGTCGGTCGGGCCAACGGCGGGATGGTCGTGCACCTCGGCGCCATCCTGGTGGGCGTGGCGTTCGCCGCATCGATGAGCTACGTCCGCCACGCCGAGCTGCAGCTCCAGGAGGGCAGGGCGGCGACCGTCGCCGGCCACACCGTCGAGTACCTCGGGTCCACGACGGTGGAGACGGCGAACCGCGTCGAATTGATCGCCCGAGTTCGCGTCGACGGCGATCGCGTCTTCGAGCCGCGGCTGCACAAGTACCGGGTGGACGGCCAGACGATCGGCACGCCGTCGGTCCGCGTCGGGCCCACCAACGACGTCTACCTGGCGCTCACCAAGGCGCCGTCGTCGGACGGCGGAGCGATCGGTCTGCGCGTGATCGTCCAGCCGATGATCCTGTGGCTGTGGGTGGGCGGCATCGTGATGGTGCTGGGCACCTTGCTGGCCCTGTTCCCCGGTCGACGGCGTCGCAACCCGCTCGACCCGGTGTCGGCGCCGATCGCCACGGACTTTCCCCCCCCGGCGTCGGACCCAGTGGTGGCGACGGTCGAGCGCCCCTCGGACGTCGTCGATGACGCGCAGGTGGACGCATGAGGCATCGATCCGCCGTGATCGCCGGCATCGTGGGCGTCGCGATGGCCGCGTTGATCGCCCTGTTCGCCTTCAGCCCCAAAGGCGAGGATGCATCGACTTCCGGCACCAGCCAGCGCGTCGGGAAGGTCGCGCCGGCGCTCACCGGCACGACGGCGGACGGTGAGTCCTTCGACCTCGACAGGTACCGAGGCAAGTGGGTCCTCGTCAACTTCTTCGCCACGTGGTGCGCGCCGTGCGTGGCGGAGCACCCCGAACTGGTCGCGCTGTCCGAGCGCGACGCCGAGAAGTTGCAGGTGGTGAGCGTCGCCGCCGGTGATCCGGCGGACAAGGTGGTGGCCTTCTTCGAGGACAACGGTGGCGACTGGCCGGTTCTCGTGACCGACACCGATGCCGCTTCGCTCGACTACGGGCTGATCAAGCTCCCCGAGTCGTACCTGGTCGATCCGAACGGAACGGTCGTGCACAAGTTCATCGGCGGGGTGACCGTCGACGACGTCGAAGCTCGGATCGCCGACGGGAGCGGTTCGTGACGGCCGGCTCCGCGACCGCAGCGTCGCCCGCGGCTCGACGCCACCCCCAACGCCAGCACTGGTGGTGGTGGGCGTTGATGGGTGTCGTCGCCGGTGCCGCGATCGTGGTCGGTGCCGGAACGCCACCCGGCACGGGTGTGTCCGATGAGCGGTTGTTCGCCATCGCCGGGCGGCTGAAGTGCCTGCAGTGCGTCGGTGAGTCGGTGGCTGCGTCTCAGTCGCCGATGGCGGTGCAGTTCCGCGATGAGATCCGCGACCGCATGCGCCAGGGCGACACCGACGACGAGATGCTGAACTTCTTCGCTGACCGGTACGGCCAGGAGGTGCTGCTCACTCCGCCGTCGAGTGGCATCGGCGCCCTCGTCTGGGTGATCCCTGTGGTGGTCGTGGCGGTCGCGATCCTCATGCTGGCCGGCACGTTCCGGCGGTGGCGCGACGAGCGCGAGGACCGACACGCCTCCGATGAGGACCTCTCGCTGGTGGCCGACGCGCTGGCCGACCGTCACGACGACCCGGCCGACTCGTGAGGCTCGATCCGGACCGGTTGGCCGAGCTCGAGGAGCAGCGGGACCACCTGCTGGCCTCCCTCGAGGACCTCGAGCGCGAGCACGACGCCGGGGACCTGGACGACCACGACTACGTCGAGCTCAAGGACGACTACACGGCTCGGGCGGCAGAGGTCCTCCGGGCGATCGACGATCACCGGGACCTCGCGGCGCGAGCCCGGCCCCAGCGGAGCCGGAAGCGCACGGCGGTCGTCGCCGTGTCGGTCGTGGCGCTCGCCGTGGTCGCCGGTGTGCTCGTCGCCCGCTCGTCGGGTCAGCGGGGCACCGGCACCATCACCGGCAACGACGACAACCTGCGTCAGCAGCTGGCGTCGTGCCAGACGGTCAGCTTCCAGAAGCCGGCCGACGGCATCGACTGCTACTCCGAGGTCCTCGACGAGCATCCCGACAACGTGGACGCCCTCACCTACCAGGGGTGGGCGTACATCCGCGACGGCCAGGTGGAGCGTGGGGCGAAGAACCTGGCCCGGGTCGTCGAGATCGACCCCGACTACCCCGACGCCCGCGTGTTCCGGGCCGTGCTGCTGTCGCGTGCCGGTGCCGCCGCCGCGGCGAAGGGCGACGCCGTGGCCGCTCGCGAGAGCTACCTGGCCGCGGCAGCCGAGGTCGACCGGTTCTTCCGCAACGACCCTCCGGAGGTGGCCGTCCAGGTGCTCCAGCAGGAGGGCCTGGAGCGCTCGATCTACTTCGGACTTGTCGACCCCGCGGTGTACTCGTGCTGGCAGCGAGCGGCGGAGGCGGGCGGTGAGGAGTCCGCGGCAAGTGCCGCGTTCGTGTCCACGCTCGGAGCATGCCTCGACGCGATCCTGGCGGGTGATCCGGCATCGGTCGATGCGCTGCTGTCCAAGGCGCTCACCCTGGTCGGCACCGAGCAGGCCGACACCGCCGGCGCCCGGGTGCTCACCGACCGGATCCTCGCCGCGGACCCGCAGAACGCCAACGCGCTGCTGCTGCAGGCGTCGCTCGCGCTGATGGACGGCGACCTCGACGCCGCGACCGCGCTGCTCGATCGGCTCGACTCGATGCCTCGACCGACGGCCGCCTTCCTCATCGGCGACCCGGCGACGATGCGTCGGGCGGTCGAGCAGGCCCGCTCGGCGGACCCGACCACGTCGGAACCATCAGCCTCGTCGACGACCACCCAGCCCAGGTCATCGGTGTCGACGGTGCCGGGCGCTCCGTCGATCCCGAACGTCGGCGGGGGCTGAGCGGGGAGTCGAACGCCGTGAGAAGGCTGCTCTCACCGGCGCGACACGACCCCGGGCCCTGGGACCCGGGGTCGTACGTACCGTGGGAGGAGGATGACGGTCAGCTTCCCCCTCTTGCCGACAGCTACCGACAACAAGCGGCAACCGGCGACGGATCGTTCCGACCCGTTGTTCAGCAGAACGCCCAGTCGGATGGCACGTTCTGGAAGTAGTTGCTCGCCAGGCCCACCAGCGGAGAAGGAGGGGAAGATGGGGTCGAGTAGCCGGGGATGGTGGAGGAGCACGCGAGGAAATGCGTGGTCAGATTGAAGTCGGGGACGCTGACGATCGTGAACGGGTACGGGTCGCCAGTGCAGCTGCCGGGTGTGGCGTTGTAGACCGTGGCGTTGCCGGGAGTGTCGACCTCGCCGGTGAGGATGAACCCTCCCAGGGCACCCGGGTAGCAGGTGGGCCCCGTCGGCGGTTCCTCGGTGCACGCGGCGCCTCCCATCGCCAGGAGCGCGATCAACGCAGCAGTAACGAACGAACGAGTCGTCATAGATCCCTTCCCCGGGCCGGAGCATCCGGCCACGCCATTCACTTCGACATCGGTGGACCGTAGATCATCCACGTGGTGACAAGTCGGGTGGAGCACGGTGGCGCCCGCACCGTCGGGGTCCTGACGCTGCATCCGTCGCAGTCCCCGATCCGGGTGAGCAGGCAACCGGAGGTGTCGCAAGCCGGCGGCCGGTCGGCGTCGTCAGGGGGATCGCCCGGTGTCGGTGACGCGTCGATAGCCTGCGCGGATGAAGATCCTCCTGGTCGGTGCGGGTGGGGTGGGCGACGCGTTCTGCGCGATCGCGTCACGTCGGCAGTTCGTGGAGTCGATCGCCATCGGCGACATCGACCAGGCGAAGGCAGAGCGATCGGCCGCCCGTGACGACCGCTTCAGCACCGTGAGCCTCGACGCGTCGGACCCTGCATCGATCACGTCGGCGGCACGGGCCACGGATGCCGATCTGGTGATGAACGCGGCGGACCCCCGGTTCGTGATGCCGATCTTCGACGGGGCGTTCGAAGCCGGCGCCAACTACATGGACATGGCGATGTCCATCTCGACGCCGCACCCGGAACGGCCCAACGAGCTCACCGGGGTGAAGCTCGGCGATCTGCAGTTCGCCAAGTCCGACGAGTGGACCGACCGAGGCCTCCTGGCGCTTTGCGGCATGGGCGTCGAACCCGGGATCGCGGACGTGTTCGCCCGCTACGCCGCGGATGAGCTGTTCACCAGCATCGACGAGGTCGGCATCCGCGACGGTGCCGACATGGTCGTGCGGGGCTACGACTTCGCTCCCACGTTCTCGATCTGGACCGTCATCGAGGAGTGCCTCAACCCGCCGGTGATCTGGGAGCGCGACAAGGGCTGGTTCACCACTCCGCCGTTCTCTCAGCCCGAGGTGTTCCGCTTCCCGGGTGGCATCGGCGACGTCGAGTGCGTGAACGTCGAGCACGAAGAGGTGCTGCTCGTCCCGCGGTGGATCGACTGCAATCGCGTCACCTTCAAGTACGGCCTCGGCGACGAGTTCATCCAGGTCCTGGAGACGCTGCACCGCCTCGGCCTCGACGGCGTCGACCCCGTGTCGGTCCGCGGTCAGCGGGTCTCGCCTCGCGACGTGGTCGCCGCCTGCCTGCCCGACCCGGCCTCGCTCGGGGACCGCATCGAGGGCCGGACTTGCGCCGGCGCCTGGGTCACCGGCATCGGCCGCGATGCATCGGGCGCCGCGACCGGGCCCCGCGAGGTGTACCTGTACCACGTGGTCGACAACGCCGAGACGATGGCCCGCGACGGCGCCCAGGCCGTGGTGTGGCAGACGGCGGTGGGCCCGGTCATCGCATGCGAGCTGATCGAGTCGGGGGTGTGGAGCGGTGCCGGCGTGGTCGGACCCGAGGCCATGGCGCCGTTGCCGTTCCTCGAGCTGCTCGGCGGAGAGTACGACTCGCCTTGGGGGCTGGAGGAGCGCCCACCGGCGACCTGAGCGCCCAGGCGATCGACCAGCTGCGGTTCCGTCAGATCCGCACCGGTGTGTACAGCCCGGTCGCGAACGTCTCGCCGTCCCAGTGGCGGAGGCTCCAGACCGACCCCTTGGCACACCCGCTCTTGCCCGGTACGACCATGCCCCGGCGCTGTGCTCGGCTGATCAGCTCGGGGATCACGTCGCCGTGGCTGCACAGCACGGCGGGCGTCTCTGAGAGCTGTTCGACGAGCTCCCACGCCTCGTCGACCTCTGTGCCCTCGGCGAGCCGGGGCTCGACGACGACATCGAGGCCCAGCGCCTTGGCGAGCGGCTCGACGGTCTGGCGGCATCGCAGGTACTCGCTGGTCAGCACCTTCGTCGGCGATTCGTGGCAGAGCCACTCCGACAGCCGCTCGGCCTGCAGGTGCCCGGTCGCGTCCAGAGGCCGGTCGTGGTCATGGGGGTCCGCGTCGTCGCGGGTGCCCGCCGAGCCGTGGCGGACCAGGTACAGCGTCATCGGAGACTCACGGTAACCGGTTGCCGGGGAGATCCGGCTCAACGCCTGAGAGCACGCCGTGGGTGGAGAGGAACGACGCCGTGGAGTCCTTGTCGAGGTGGTGGTGTGCTCGCAGCCCGGCGGCGCGGGCACCGTTCACGTTCTCGAGGAGGTCGTCGACGAAGAGCGCCTCACCGACGTTCGACCCCAGCGTCGAGCACACGACGCGGAAGACCTCCGGGTCGGGCTTGGCGATGCCGATCTCAGCGGTGTTGAAGACGTGGTCGAACTCGTCGAGCAGGTCCAACACGTGGAGGTCCCGACGCAGACGGGTGGTGCCGTTCGAGAGCAGCGCAACCGTGGTCCGCTCCCGGACGCGGCGCAGGAGATCCAACATGTCGGTGTCCACCAGGCCGACGTTCGCCTCCCACTCGTCGATCGCTCCGGCGACACCGGCGCCGTGCTCACCGATGATCCGGGAGCGGACCTCCGCCATCCACTGGGGAAACGTCAGCTTGCCGGTGACCGCCGCCTGGCCGAGCTCGGGTGAGAAGGCGACGGTGATGATCGTCCGGGCGGGAAGGCCGAACGCCTCCTCGACTTCGTCGAGCTGGTCGTCGTTCCACTGCCGGAACACGCCGTCGAGGTCGAAGATCACGACGGGGACGTCAGCCATCAGGACAGTCTGGTCCGCCTCGGCGCCCGTCACGGTCGGCGGGTGAGGGAGCGGAGGTCGTCGAGCACGCGGGGGAGCGCGTCGAGCAGGCGGTCGACGTCGTCGTCGGTGCTGGACCAGCCGACCGAGATGCGCAGCGACCGGTGAGCGTCCACGCCCATCGCCTGAAGGACCGGCGAAGGCTCCAGCGACTCCGACGAGCACGAGGAGCCCGAGTGCACCGCCACACCGGCGCGATCGAGGCCCAGCAGGACGGGCTGGGGTTCGACGTCGGAGAAGGTGAGGCACACGAGGTGGGGGAGCGATCGTTCGGCTCGGGCGCCCACCACCCGCACGCCCTCCTCGGCCGGAGCAGCCATCCGGATCCGGTCGGTCAGGGCCCGGGAGCGCGGCAGCTCGTGCGTCATCGACGCCGTGGCGTCGGCCGCGGCCGCGGCCAGCCCGATCGCTCCGAGCACGTCCTCCGTGCCGGCGCGACGGGCACGTTCCTGGTCGCCGCCGACGATCAACGGCGGCACCCGCACACCCCGCCGCACGAGGAGCGCGCCGGTGCCGGTCGGACCGCCGAACTTGTGACCCGAGATCGACATGAAGTCGGCGCCCAGGGCGACGAAGTCGATGGGCACGCGCCCGGCTGCCTGCGCGGCGTCGACGTGGACCAGGACGCCACGGTCCCGGCACGCGGCGACGACGTCCTCGACCGGCTGGAGCGTGGCGACCTCGTGGTTGCCCCACTGGACGTGCACCAGCGCGGTGTCGTCGCGGATGGCGGACACGAGGTCGTCGGGGTCGACCCGGCCGGTGGCATCCACGTCGACGACGGTGCACGGCCCTCGTGCCGCCCACTCTCGGACCGCTGAGTGCTCGACCGCGGCCAGAACGACATGGTGGGCCCCGTCGTGTCGCTCAGCGGCGCGGGCCCGAGCGCCCCACGACGCCGCCGCGATCGACTCGGTGGCACCAGAGGTGAGCACCACCTCCCGGCTCCGGGCGCCGAACGCCGTGGCCACCTGCTCGCGCGCCGTCTCGAGCGCCACCCGCGCGGCCATGCCCTCCTGGTGGATCCGTCCCGGGTCGCCGGCGAGCGGTCCGTCGGCTCCGGCGGCGAGCGCGGCACGCATGGCGTCGGCCGCGGCTGGTCGCAGAGGGGAGGTCGAGGCGTGGTCGAGGTAGGCGCGTGCCACTGCGAGGTCCTGCGGTGTGGGCGTTCAGTTCTCGTCGAACGCGGTGACGCAGTGAGCGTCGCCGCCGGGGACCGAGGACATCAGCTCCACGTCGGTCTCCCCGTAGAGGGTGCCGAGCATGCCCTTGACCATTCCCCGGTCGACTGCGCAGATCACCGGGTGCTCCACCGCTGCGTCGCCGAACGGACAGTGCTCGGTGACGATCCGCAGCGCGTTGCCTTCCTTCTCTGCGTGTGCAGCGAAGCCGTGGGCCGAGAGCGCGTCGGCCACGGCATGCAGCGCAGAGCGGAACGACCGGGTGGTCTGGTCGCCCATGGCCGATGCCATCGTCCGCCCGTACTGCTCGCCGACCTCCTCGGCGAGCTCGGTCGCACGCTCGGGACCGAGCTCGTTGAGCGCTCGGCCGAGCAGCTCCACGATCACGTCGTCCTGTCGGACCGGCACGTCGAGCATGACCTCGTCGCTGGCGGTTCGGTAGCGCTTGGACGGCCGCCCAGCACCTCCGGCACCACGAGCGGTGGTGATCTCCAGGTACCCCCCGGCCGCGAGCTTGTCGAGGTGGTGTCGGGCCACGTTGGCGTGCAGGACGAAGTGCTCTGCAACCTCGGAAGCGGTCACGCCGTCCTCCCTGGAGTGGGCGAACAGGTAGATCTCCCGACGTGTCGGGTCGCCGAATGCCGAGGTGATCGCGGTCACGGTCGACGCGAACTCGGTGGGGCTCATCGCAGCCACCGGCCCAGCGTACCGGTGGCCGGGTGCTGAATCTTCGCCACCACCGATGCTCGTTGGTGGCGCGTCGCGATTCCACGGTGAGATCCCGACCGTTCCGGTGCTGACTTCTCGTCAGAACCAGAGGTGGCGAACGTCGTGGCTTGCCGTCGTGAGGGTCCTGTCGCGACACTCGGCGCATGGCCCCCACCTCAGACGCCGTCATCGACGCGCTGCGACCCGTCCAGGACCCCGAGCTGCGCCGATCGATCGTCGACATCGGCCTGGTCCGAGACGTCGTGGTCGACGGCGCGACGGTGCGCTGCACCGTCGCGCTGACCACGCCCGGCTCGAGGACTCGCGACCACATCGAGCGCCACGCCACCGAGGCGGTCACCGGTCTCGGCGGCGTGGACGCGGTCGAGATCGAGTTCGATGTCCTCGACGACGAGGAGCGGGCCGCGCTGCGTCGTCAGCTGCACGGCGACCCGTCGGCGACGGCGGGATCGCAGCCGACGCAGGGCCACTCCGAGGGTCGTTCGATCCCGTTCGCGGATCCGGCGTCGAGCACCCGCGTCATGCTGATCGCCTCGGGCAAGGGAGGTGTGGGCAAGTCGTCGGTCACGACCAACCTGGCGATCGCTCTGGCGCAGCGGGGCAAGTCCGTGGCGATCGTCGATGCGGACGTGTGGGGCTTCTCCATCCCGAGGATGCTCGGCGTGGAGCACCCACCGACGCTGATCGACCAGATGATCGTGCCGCCCGAGGCGTACGGCGTCCGGTTCATCTCGATGGGCTTCTTCGTAGAGGAGGACCAGCCGGTCATCTGGCGTGGACCGATGCTGCACAAGGCGCTCGAGCAGTTCCTGACCGACGTGTACTGGGACGAGCCCGACTACCTGCTCGTCGACCTGCCGCCCGGGACCGGCGACGTGTCGATCTCCCTGTCGCAGTACCTCCCGCGGGCAGAGCTCTACGTGGTGACCACGCCGCAGCCGGCCGCCCAGACCGTCGCCCAGCGTGCTGCGTTCATGGCCGAGAAGGTCCGACTCGACCTCAAGGGCATCATCGAGAACATGTCGTGGTTCACCGGTGACGACGGCAAGCGCTACGAGATCTTCGGCAGCGGCGGGGGACAGGCGCTCGCCGACAAGGTCGAGGTGCCGCTGCTCGGGCAGGTGCCGTTGGTGCCGGCGCTGCGCGAGGGCGGCGACACGGGTGCGCCGATCACGGTGACCGAGCCGGACTCCGAGGCCGCTCGGGCCTTCGTGGCGATCGCCGAGCGGATCGACACCGAGCTGGCCCCGACACGACGGTTCCACAAGGAGCTCCGCATCCTCTGACGTCGGAACCGGGAACGGGTCGTGGGTCGGCGTGGCAGGGGTACGTTTCGCGGATGGCTCCGGCGCTGGTCCTCGTCCCGTTGTGCACGATCGAGTTGACGCTCGGAGAGATGCAGGTCGTCGGCGACGGACCGTCGGGCTCACGCCTGATCGTCCACGTCGGTGGCGGCGTGGTGTCGGGGGAGCGGCTGAGCGGTCAGCTGCACCCCGCCGGCATGGCGGACTGGGTGACGGTCAACGGCACGGTGGCGAGCGTCGACGTGCGCGGGACGATCGACACCGACGACGGCGCACTCGTGTACGTGAGCTACGGCGGGCGGTTCGACATCACGAACGGTCCGGGGTCGTCACCGATCTACGTCGCGCCCCGGTTCGAGACGTCCGACGGGCGCTACACCTGGCTGAACCTTGTGCAGGCAGTCGGCGTCGGCACCCTCACGGGCGACCGACTGCACCACGAGTGGTTCGAGGCGACGGTGCCCGACGCCGTGCTGCTGGACACTTGAGCTGGACACCTGAGCGCCGTCGGGGCCTGACGTCGCGTCGTCGCCGTCGAACCATCCGTGGCCTGACTTGGGCTCGAGTGCCTCAGTCCTTGGTGACGCGGTCGCGGACTGCGTCGACCTTGTCCTCGACCCAGTCCTTCGCGTCCTGGGCCTTGTCCTT
Source organism: Microthrixaceae bacterium (assembly GCA_033813615.1). Taxonomy (GTDB): domain Bacteria; phylum Actinomycetota; class Acidimicrobiia; order Acidimicrobiales; family Microtrichaceae; genus Dermatobacter. Next base: position 12,046 of record JAPXRJ010000045.1, read on the forward strand.
GACGGTGCCAGCCATCCGATCGGCCTTGCCCTCGTCCTTGAGGTCGTCGTCGTCGGTCAGGTCGCCAGCAGCTTCCTTCGCCCGGCCCTTGAGGTCATCGCTCGTTCCAGCCATGGGTGTGCTCCATTTCGATCGCGGTCCTCGTCCTGTACCCGGAGCGACTCGATCCAGGACGGTGACGTCGGAGTTCACCCGATGACGTGTGCTTTCCACCGCGTGCCGACCGCGCCGCGACACCTCGGTAGGCTGGGCGTTCCCCGTTCCGACCGACACCCGTTCGAACGACGACCGACAGGAGTGCCCACGTGGACGTGCGCATCGGCGTGACCTACTCGCCCAGGGAGATCGACCTGGAGCTGGCCGACGACGTCGACCGCGACGCCCTGCGCAAGCAGGTCGACGAGGTGCTCGCCGACGACTCGCTCGTGTTGTGGCTGACGGATCGCAAGGGCAACGAGGTCGGCGTCCCTTCGGCGAAGATCGCGTACATCGAGCTCGGGACGACGGGCGACAGTCGGACATTCGGCTTCTCCACCTGACCTGACCTGACCTGACCTCGCCGGCCCGTTCTGCACCCATGGCACCCACCACGCTCGGACTGCTCGACCGGAAGCTGCTCTTCGTCACGGGCAAGGGTGGTGTCGGCAAGACCTCGGTCGCCAGCGCGATCGCCATGTTGGCAGCGTCGCGGGGCAAGCGGACCCTCGTCTGCGAAGTCGACGCCAAGGGGAACCTGGCTGACTTCCTCGGGGTCGGTCCGCTGCGGTTCGAACCCACCGAGGTACGCAAGCGGCTCTTCGCGATGTCGATGGACACCGAGGAGTCGCTCAAGGAGTACATGCGGCTGAACCTCAAGCTGCCACTCCTCGCCAGGATGGGGCCGCTCGCCCGCACGTTCGACTTCGTCGCCAACGCCGCTCCCGGCGTCAACGAGCTGTTGACGGTCGGCAAGTTCGTGTGGGAGGTCCGTGAGCGCAACTACGACCTCGTCGTGGTCGACGCGTCGGCCACCGGTCACGTCGTCGGCCAGCTGGCGGCGCCGGTGGCCATCAACGACCTCGTCAAGGTCGGCATCGTCCGCAACCAGACCGATTGGATGATCGACATCCTCACCGACTCGGCGACGACCGGCGTGGTCGTCGTGACGGTGCCCGAGGAGATGCCGGTGTCCGAGACGTTGGAGCTGATCGGTCGGCTCCAGGGCGAGACGAACATCGACGTCGCTTCTGTGGTCGTCAACCGCGTGCTGCCCGAGCTGTTCGGACGCGGCGAGGAGGAGATCTTCGAGCGACTGCGCAAGCCCGACGGAGTGGCGGCACTGCAGGAGCGCGTGGGTGACGGCATCCAAGAGGTGCTCGACGGTGCGGAGCTGGCGGTCAACCTGCGCCGAAGTCGGGTGCCGTACCTCGAGCGGTTGCGCGATGGACTGCCCGCCGGGCTCCCGGTCCTGTACCTGCCGTTCCTGTTCCACCGATCTCACGGCGTCCGGGCAACCGCTCGCATCGCGGAGGGCATCGGCGAGGAGCTGGGGTTCTGATGGCCGACGTCCACAGCGCTCCCATGGTGGAGCACCCGTCGACGATCGAGCAGCTCTGCAGTGCCAAGGAGGTGATCGTCTCCACCGGCTCAGGCGGTGTCGGCAAGACCACCATGGCCGCAGCGATCGGCGCGGCGGCGGCCACGTACCTGGGCGGAAAGGTGCTGGTCCTGACCGTCGACCCCGCCAAGCGCCTGGCCAACGCGCTCGGCCTGGAGCGGTTCGGCAACGTGGAGACCCGGGTTCCGGACGAGGCGTTCGTCGACGCCGGCGTCGAGCCGGAGGGCGAGCTCTGGGCTGCCATGTTGGACACCAAGCAGTCCTGGGACGACCTGGTGCGTCTGCACGCTCCCGACGCCGCCACCCGCGATGCCATCCTGCACAACCCGCTGTACCAGAACATCACGGGGAAGTTCGTGCAGAGCCACGACTACGTGGCGATGGAGCGCCTGTACGAGATCCACACCTCCGGTCGCTACGACCTGATCGTGGTGGACACCCCACCGACGCGCAACGCGGTCGACTTCCTGGACGCCCCTGACCGCATGGCCGACTTCTTCTCGTCCCGGCTGCTGAGGTGGCTGATCACCCCGTACCGGTCTCGGTTGGTCAGCTTCGCGTCGAAGCCCTTCTACTCGGTCGCAGATCGGATCCTCGGCACGCAGTTCCTCGAGGACATCGCCGAGTTCTTCATGCTGTTCCAGACGATGTACGACGGCTTCGTGGAGCGGGCCCGTGCGGTGACCACGCTGCTCGGCGGGCCGCAGACCACGTTCGTGGTGGTCTCGACGCTCGAGGTCGCGCCGTCGCGGGAGGCCGAGTACTTCCTGAAGCTGCTCGGCGAACGCGGCTACCACGTGGGGGCACTGGTGCTGAACAAGGTGCTGCCCGAGCTGTTCCTCGACCGCGCCGCCAGCTCGGCCGCCCGGTCCCTGGCCCGTCAGGGCGCAGAGGTCGCCGGTGACGTCGGACCGATCCTGGGCCCACCGGCGGATGATCCGGCTCGGCTGGGAACCGTGCTCGGCGAGGTGGGCGGGAGCTTCCTCAACTACCAGATCGTGGCTCGGCGCGAGGCCGAGCAGCGCGCCGAGCTGGCGCAGGTGCCCAAGCTGACCGCGACGGTCCCGTACTTCGACGACGACATCCACTCCCTCGCCGGGTTGCTGCGCCTGGCCGACCGGATCTGGAGCTGACTGGATGGACGACACCGAGCCGGGCGCCGCGCCGAGCGCCTCCGGACCGCCGCGGTTCGCCGGCCCACCGTTGCAGGGCGACATGGCCGCAGCCAAGGAGATCGAGCTCGACGAGGACGACGAGACCAGCTTCACCGCCGAGCACGTGGCGCTGGTCGTGCCGCCGGTCGACCCTGATGCGTCGCGGCACCTCAAGCGACTGGTCGCCGGCTGGGGCATGCTCGCCGACTTCGCGTTCGCCGACCTGCTCCTCTACGTGGCGCTGCCTTCCCACGACTCCGGCGTCAACCGCTTCCTGGTGGTGAACCAGGTTCGGCCCTACACCGGCCAGACGCTGTTCATCGACGACGTGGTGGGTCGGGCGATGAGCTCGACGCAGCGGCCGCTCATCGCCCAGGCGTTGGCCACCGGTGAGATCGCGGAGGACGTGATCGACAGCCGGTGGCTGGGGGAGCGCATCCGCGTGACCGCCATCCCGGTGCGCTTCGAGGGTCGGGTGGTGGCGGTCCTGGCCCGGGAGGCCTCGGTCGAGGGCGCCCGGGACGTGAGCGACCTGTCGAGCGTGTACCTGGGGGTGTTCCGGCGTCTGGGCCGAATGGTGGCCGACGGGGTGTTCCCGTTCACCGACGAGGAGGTCGTCGCGACCGGTGGGCCGCGCGTCGGTGACGGTGTGCTCCTCCTGGACGAGATGGGCCGCATCGCCTTCGCGTCGCCCAACGCCGTCTCCGCGCTGCGCCGCTTGGGTGTTCGGCGTCGCCTCCAGGGCGAGCACCTCAGCGAGCTCGGAGCCGAGACGGCGGCGACGTACCGCGCCTACTTCAACGGCCGACCGATGGTGGAGGAGGTCGAGCGCGACGACGTCAGCATCGTCTTGCGCTGCATCCCGCTCATCAGCGACGGCAAGGTCGACGGCGCCGTCGTGCTCCTCCGCGACGTGTCGGAGATGCGTGTCCGGGACCGGGCGCTCGTGTCGAAGGACGCCACGATCAAGGAGATCCACCACCGGGTCAAGAACAACCTGCAGACGATCTCGTCGCTGTTGCGGCTGCAGGGTCGACGCCTGACCGAGCCGTCGGCCAAGGCGGCGATCGAGGAGTCGGTCCGGCGCATCCGCTCGATCGCGCTCGTCCACGAGACGCTCTCGCGCGAGGACGGCGACGACGTCGACTTCGGCGACATCGTCGCACCGCTCGTGCGGATGGTCGAGGAGGGCCTGACCTCGCCCGACGTGCCGATCGAGTTCGTCATCGAGGGCGGAGCGGGCAAGCTGCCGTCACCGGAGGCGACGTCGCTCGCGGTCGTGGCGACGGAGCTGCTCCAGAACGTGGTCGACCACGCCTATCCGCCGGGGACGCTGGCGCCCGGGGAGCGGGGTCGGATCCGGATCGTCATGGCCAACGACCAGGTGGTCCTCCGTCTGGCGGTGATCGACGACGGTGCCGGGCTGGCGTCGGACTTCGACCCGCAGACGTCCGACAGCCTGGGTCTGTCGATCGTCCGGGGCCTGGTCGAGGAGCTGGGCGGGACGATGTCGTTCGTCGCGGTGCACCCCGGGTCCCGCCGGCCGGGCAACCGGGTGCAACTGACGCTTCCGGTGGTCAGTCGGGTGGAGGCGGACGCGCAACGGCCTCCCCCGGGGGGAGGCCGTTCGGTCGGGCTCTGACGACGCCGCGGTCGGCGTCGGGCTCAGGACGCCTGGGCCTGCTTGCGCTGGCTGGCGACCCATGCGCGACGCAGCTTGCGGCGCTCCTCCTCGGATGTGCCGCCCCAGACGCCGGAGTCCTGGTTGGTGGAGAGCGCGAACTGGAGGCACGGCTCCTTGGCGTCACAGGTGTCGCACACGGCCTTGGCCGAGGCGATCTGCTCGAGCGCCGGGCCGGTGGTGCCGACCGGGAAGAACAGCGACGGGTCCGTGTCGCTGCAGGCAGACGAGGTTCGCCAGTCGTCGGTGGCCAGGTTCAGGCTTCGGCTCGAGGTGAGTGCCACGATGTCCTCCGTCGGAGTCGGTCAAGGGCGCGTCCTCGGAGCGCCCTGGTGCGTTGACGTCAGGATCCTCTGGTTTCCCGCCGAAGTGTGCCGGGCGGGTGCTCGCGAGGCTGCAGAATGTGGAGCGACCCCGCTCCGATCCGTTGCGCTCGCCCCGCGTCGCCCGGGCGGCGATCTGGTCGGGAACTTGTGAATCCGTGAACAAGCTCGAACCTACAGCTGACCACTCTCTGTGTAAAGGAAAAGTTTCGGGAAGATGTCCGACCGTGACCGACCGCTCGTGATCGCACACCGTGGCGCGTCCGCAGATGTGCCAGAGAACACAGTCGAGGCCTTCCTGGTCGCTCGTGCACAGGGTGCTGACTGGGTCGAGCTGGATGTCCGCCTTGCGGCCGACGGCGCACTGATCGTTCACCACGATGCGTGGTATCGCGATCAGCGAACGGTGTGGTCGACCGCCCGGAACGAGGTGCCCGACGGGACGATCGAGCTCGCCACCGCGCTCGCAGCGTGCGACGGGATGGGCGTCAACGTGGAGATCAAGAACAGCCCGGGCGACCTGGCCGACGCTCCGGGCGGTCCAGCGGTCGTCGAGGCGACGATGGCGGCGCTGGCCACGGTCGACCTGGGTCGCGACCGGATCCTGGTGTCCAGCTTCGACCTGGCGTCGATCGAGCTGGTGAAGGAGATCGACCCCGCCACCGCGACCGCCTACCTGGTGCTGGACCTGTCGGCCGAACCCGACGCCGTGGCCATCGTCGCCGACGGCGGTCACCAGGCGCTGCATCCGTGGGACCCGTTCGTGACCGCCGAGCTGCTCGAGACGTGCCACGGGCGAGGAGTGCGGCTCAACACGTGGACGGTGAACGACGCCCAGCGCTGGGGTGAACTGGTCCGACTCGGTGTCGACGGCATCGTGACCGACACGCCGGGCCTGCTCGCCGCCGCCCTCTCCTGACCCGACCCCACGGTTCTGCCCCCCCCGTTTTGCCCCCCGTTCTGTTCGTCCTTTCACAACGTTTTCCTTGTGAAACGCCGAACAGAACGGGGAGGGGCCCTCAGGTCGGGGGCGTGACGACCGACAGGGTCGCCGGCAGGTGGCGGAACGCCAGGCACCGGGCCGACCCGAGGTGGTCGCCGTCGACCTGGTACGGCACGCCATCGCCACCGCCGTCGG
>JAPXRJ010000046.1:0-17417 GCA_033813615.1 Microthrixaceae bacterium
ACAGCTCGGCTGACACCGACACGGGTGCGTTGAAGCTGGAGCCGTCGAGCCGAGCCGCGAACGCGTCGGCGACATCGGCGGTCGTCCGCACCTGCGGCGGTGGCGCAGCGACGTCCAACATGCTGGCGGCCTGGTTGACGATGGTGTCGACCACCGCGGTCTGGACGGCTCTGGTGACGTGTCGGGGGTCACCCTGGGACACCGCGGTGACAGGGCGGGGCATGGCGTCGGCGATCGCGACGATGGACGCCTCGTCGACCAGCGCCGGGCGCCAAGTCGCTGACAGGTCCATCGTGTTGTCGTCACGCCGCCTGGATCCCGACAGGGTGGGGACCACCGCGCCTCGGGCCACGAGCCGAACCGCGTCCACCGCGACGCGGCCGAGCCACGCGACGCTTGCGCCGACGCCTTCACGGCCGAGTCCGCCCCCGACGGCGACGAGCCACCCGAGTGCCTCACCGATGGGGATCGACAGCGCCGCCGCCTTGGCGCCGCCCGGCAGGCCCACGTCTCGATGCGGGCTCCAGCCGAGCGCGGGGCCGCCGATGGCTTCGAGGCGATCCGACAGCTCGTCGGCGGATGCCGGTGCGGTGCCGGGCCCGGCGGCCCACACCACGAGCAGGTCGTTGGCCCAGGACGCCTGGAGGCGGACCTCGCCGGCGGGGTCCGCCGCAGCGATCGCCCCGACGGGGTCGTCGGTGTCGAAGACGAGGTCGTAGGCCGTCTCGAGCTGGGCCAGCTCGGCCTCGAAGTCGGCCACGACCTGGGTGCGTTCCGGTCCGGACAGCCCGAGCGCGGCATCGAGGCGGTCCTCGGCCTCGTCGAGGAGGCGCTCGAGCACGTCGAGCCACCGGTCGCGGTCGGCTTCGAGCAGAGCGAGCTGCTCCGGCGTGGCGGAGCCCTCGGCGGCCGACCAGACGGCGGCCTCGAGCGCTGCAGGGATTTCAGGCATCGGTTGTCGGGCACTCCTTGTGCCGTCGGCGCCGACCGGTCGGTCGGGGAGCCGGGTTGCTGAAGGCCAGCGGGTGGCCGAGCTCGGGGCGGCTTCGTCGCCGCCTTCAGCCCAGCTCGCCGCCTGCTCACCGGGGCAGGGCGGCGGGCCGCTGCTGCCCGTCGGTCACCTCACCGATCTGGGTCGGTGCTGCTGTCGTGGGCCGGTGCTGTTGTCGTGGCGAAACGCTGTCAGGGGGTATGGCCCACGGAGACCGAGACGTGCACCGGAGCCGGTCCCGGATGGCTGGGCTTCGAGCGACAGCGTACGCAAGCGTAGTGCACGTGCGGTGGAACCGGCCATGCGCGTCGGGCAGCGACGGAGGGCCGAACGGCCCGCTTCCCGAACCGACTCGGTTCGGGAACTGAACCGACTACGCTCAGCGTCGTGGGGCTTGCGGCCGAACTGCCCGATCACGACCCGACCTGCTCGATCGCCGCGTCGCTCGGCATCGTCGGGGACCGCTGGACCATCCTCATCCTGCGGGACTCGTTCCGGGGCCTCCGTCGCTTCGACGAGCTTCGACGCGACCTGGCCATCCCTCGAGCCGTGCTGTCGGACCGACTCCGCAAGCTGGTCGACGCCGGGGTCCTCACCCGGCGCCGCTACCAGGACCATCCGCCCCGAGACGAGTACCGCCTCACCGCCATGGGACTGCAGCTGTCGCCGATCCTGGTGGCGCTCATGCAGTGGGGCGACCGATGGCTGAGCCCTGACGGCCCGCCCACGCTCCTCGTCCACGAGCCGTGCGGCACCGAGGTCGACCTGGGCTTCCACTGCCACACCTGCAACGCCGACTTCTCCCCGACCGACATCGCGAGCCGTCCGGGACCCGGTCGCGCCCCTGCGGAGCCCACATGACGGAGGCGACCACATGACCGACCTGCTCGAACCGGCCGCCGCCAACATCGCTTCGTTGCCCCTCGACGAGCTGATGACACGCGCCCGCTCGGTGCGCGACGCGGCCTTCGGGACCAGGGTGACCTACTCGCCGAAGGTGTTCATCCCGCTGACGATGCTGTGCCGCGATCGCTGCGGGTACTGCACCTTCGCCCAGCCGCCCGCCCGGCTGGACGCGCCGTTCCTCGAGCCCGATGAGGTCCTGCGCATCGCCCGCTCCGGCGCGCGTCGCGGCTGTCACGAGGCCCTCTTCACGCTGGGTGAGGCGCCCGAGGACCGCTACCCGGTCGCCCTGGAGTGGCTGGCCGACCACGGCTACGCGACGACCGTCGAGTACCTCGCCGCCATGTGCCGCCTGGTGCTCGACGAGACGGGTCTGCTCCCCCACGCCAACGCCGGCGCGCTGTGCGCCGACGATCTGGCGCTGCTGCGGACGGTGTCGCCGTCGCAGGGGATGATGGTCGAGTCGCTCAACGGCGACCTCCCCGCCCACCGGGGCGCTCCCGACAAGGATCCCGCCCGTCGCCTGAGCACCCTGGAAGCGGCCGGGGAGCTGGCGATCCCCTTCACCACCGGGATCCTGGTCGGCATCGGCGAGTCCCGCCAGGATCGCATCGATGCGCTCGAGGCGATCGCCGCTGCGCACCGTCGCCACGGCCACGTGCAGGAGGTGATCGTCCAGAACTTCCTGCCCAAGGACGGCACGGCCATGCACCTCGCGCCGCCGTGCCCCCCCGAGGTGTACCTCGACGCCATCGCCCTGGCTCGCCTCGTCCTGCCGACCGACGTGCACCTGCAGGCGCCGCCGAACCTGTCTGACGACTTCGGCGTCCTGCTCGACGCCGGCATCGACGACTGGGGCGGCGTCTCGCCGGTGACGGCCGACCACGTGAACCCCGAGCGCCCCTGGCCGGACCTCGAGCGCCTCCGAGACGTCACCGAGGGGCGGGGCTTCGCGCTGGCGCCGCGACTGACGGTGCACCCGGAGCACGCGCTGGAGCCTGACCGCTGGCTGGACCCGGGCCTGCACTTCGCCGTCCTCGACCGCTCCGACGCCGACGGGCTGGGACGTGACGACCCCGGTGCGCAGTTCCCCCAGAAGGTCGCATCGATCACGCCGGTCGGCGACGACGCTGAGGTCACCCTGGTCGGACCCCGATCGACGCAGTGGTACTCGGGTGCCCCGACCGCTCCTCCGGTGCTCGTGCCCGCGTCCCACGACCGCGTGACCGGGGCCGTCGCAGAGGTGCTCGACGGCGTGCGCTGCGGCCAGGAGGTCGACGAGGCGGAGATCCTCACGCTGTTCGCCGCACGCGGGCCCGAGGTCGCCGCCGTCGCCGCTGTGGCCGACGAGCTGCGCCGGGCGATCGTCGGCGACGAGGTCACCTACGTCCGGAACCGGAACATCAACTACACCAACGTGTGCACGTTCAAGTGCCGGTTCTGCGGGTTCTCGAAAGGCCCCCTGAGCTTGAACCTGCGCGGCAACCCGTACCTGCTGACGCTCGACGACATCGCGGATCGCGCGGTCGAGGCCCGCTCTGTCGGCGCCACCGAGGTCTGCCTGCAGGGCGGCATCCACCCCGACTTCGACGGCGAGTACTACATCGACGTGACGCGAGCGGTGAAGGCCGCCGTGCCCGACATGCACGTGCACGGCTTCACCGCGCTCGAAGTCACCGAAGGCGCCCGTCGGCTCGGCGAGTCGCTGCCGTCGTACCTGGCGCGCCTCCGCGACGCCGGGCTGCGGACCCTGCCGGGGACTGCGGCGGAGATCCTCGACGACGAGGTCCGGGCCGTGATCTGCCCCGACAAGATCAACTCCGAGGAGTGGTTGCACGCCCACCGCAGCGCGCACCAGGTCGGGCTCAACAGCAACGTCACGATCATGTTCGGCACCGTCGAGCACCCCAGGAGCTGGGCTCGACACCTGCTCGTGACACGGGAGCTGCAGCGCGAGACAGGTGGCTTCACCGAGTTCGTCGGGCTGCCGTTCGTGCACATGGCCGCCCCGCTGTACCTGCAGCACCGCTCCCGACGCGGACCGACGTTCCGGGAGGTCGTGCTGATGCACGCAGTCGCCCGGATCACCTACCGGGAGCTCATCCCCCACGTGCAGGCCAGCTGGGTGAAGCTGGGCCTGGCCGGCGTCGCCCAGCTCCTGGTCGCCGGCGTCGACGACCTCGGCGGAACGCTGATGGACGAGAACATCTCCCGAGCCGCCGGTGCAGAGCACGGCACGATGGCGACGTCGGAGGACTTCCAGGCGATGCTCGATCCGCTGGGCCTTACCCTCGTCCAGCGCAGCACCCTCTACGGCCCGTTGCCGTCGAACGGCGACGCACCGGCCCAGAGCCCCAGCTCGTTGCCCATCGCCCGCTGAGCCTGGCCACGCCGAACCGACGACGCCACGGCTCAGTCCGCGTCGGCGGCTTCGCAGTCGGCGGCGAGCTCGACGCGTCCGAGGAGGTGCCGGAGCGCGGGTTCCAGCTGCGGGAAGCGGAACGGGTGGCCGCGGTCCTGGAGCACGGTGGGCGTCACGTTCTGGCCGGCGAGGACGAACTCGTCGAGCGCTTCGGCGCCGAAGAGGAGCCGCGGCCCGAACCTGGGAACGGGCAGCACCGCGGGGCGACGCAGCACGCGTGCGAGCGTCCTGGTGTAGTCCGCGTTGCGTTCCGGGTGCGGAGCGACCGCGTGGACCGGCCCTTCGATCGACGCGTCCACGAGGCACCGCAGGTAGACGTCGACGATGTCGTCGATGCCGATCCACGGCGTCCACTGACGTCCGGTCCCCAGGCGACCGCCGACGCCGAGCTCGAACAGCGGCCGGAGCCGCCGCAGCACGCCGCCTCTGGGTGACTGGACGATCCCGGTGCGGACGTGGGTGACCCTGCTGGCGGAGTCCCGCGCCGGGTCCGCAGCGGCTTCCCACTCCGACACGACGTCGGCCAGGAACCCGTCGCCTCGCCCACTCGACTCCGTGAGGACCTCGTCGCCGCGATCGGGACCGTAGATCCCGACCGCCGAAGCCACGACGAACGGGCGGTCGCCGACCAACGCCGCCAGGCGACGGGTGGGCCCGATCCGGCTGTCTCGCACGGCGCGCTTGTGATCGTCGTCGAAGCGGCCGGCGACCGGTGAGCCGGCCAGGTGGATCACGCCGTCGACGCCGTCGAGCAGGAGCGGGGCCGGGTCGCTCGGATCCCAGATGCGACGTTCGACGGCGGTCGCCCCCACACCCGACCGATTCGAGCGGACCAGGCGGACGACTCGGTGTCCGCCGGTGCTGAGGAACGCGCACAACGCGGTGCCGACCAGGCCGCTCGAGCCGGTGACGGCGATCGTCATCGGCTCCGCCCCGAGGCGTGCTGCGAGGTCGTGGCTCGCGAGGTCACCGACGAGCTGTCGCCCCCGGTACGCCAGGTTCTGGGCCAGGAACCGGTCCGGGATCCGACTGGTGACGCGATCGGTCATCCGGGTGCGGCCCCCCGAGACGGCTTCGAGCTCGTGGACGTGCTCCCAGGGGACGAGGCGTCCCAGCACCGGGTTGCTGAGACGGTCGACGAATCGCCGACCGGGCTGGAAGGAGCCGGGGTCGTGGCGAGCCGACCAGCGGATCCCGAGCGGCAGGCGGAGCACCGCCGTTCCGTCTGCGAGCGAGCGCGACTCGGCTTCCACCCGAAGGGGCAGCCATGGCGGGAGCAACCGCTCGATCGCCCCTGGCCGCTCGTGCCACGCCAGTACCTCATCGATCGGTGCGTCGAGGAGCGTGCTGCATTCCATCCCGGGTTCCGATCTAGGACGGACAGGCGACCAGACCCGGCCGCAGGGGCAGGGTGGCGGACCCCGTGCCGGCCACCACCGGTGACTGCGTCTCCTGGCAAGCGGCGCCCCACCTCAGCAGCAGCGGTCCGGCATAGGTGGACGCGATGGTGGCCACGGTGGCACGCGCCGAACCGTCGGGGAGCACCTGGGTCAGGTCGGGGAGGCGAGGCGGAGCGAGGACCGCACCGCTCGGGTCCACGACCTCGCCGGCATCGGGCGAGCGTCCGTCACCGCCGGCGACGACCAGCGTCCGGCCGCCCGCAGCCGCGGGCCCGACCGTCACCGGGACGTCCAGGGTGCGGCGCTCGCCGTAGGTGCCGTGGCCGTCGCAGGCCGTGACCTCGACGCGGATCGTCGTCGATGCCCCGGCCGGCGTCGGCGTCGCGTATCGGAACGGCACCGTGATGACGCCGTTGGCTCCGCCGCCCGGTCGGTCGCACGGCGGTCGCGTGGACCCGGAGATCGGCAGGGCGACGGCAGGGTCGCCGAACTCGGTCGTGGCTGCCACCGACGCCACATCGAGAGCGTCGGGGTCGGTCCACGTGATCTCGAGCGTGACGGTCTGCCCGGCCGTCGGGGTGGTGGTGGCCCTGCCGTGCGCATCCAGCAGCCTCGCCGTGGCGTTCAGGGGCTGGTTCGGCGGCAGCGTCGTCGTCGGTGCCAGCGTCGTGATCGGCACCGTCGTGACCGTCGACGGCGCGACCGTCGACGGAGCGACCGTCGTCACCGGTACGGTGGTCACCGGGCTCGGGGCTGTGGTGACCGGCGCGATCGTCGAGGTCGTGGTGGTGCTCCGCTCGCCGTCGGCGTTGATCTCCTGAGGGTCGGGGCGGGGCCAGAGCAGCACCGCGAGCCCCACGGCCACGAACGCGCAGGTCGATCCCAGCACCGCTCGTCGGCGACGGATCCGTCGACCGGCGCGCATCGTGACCAGGTGCCGGGCCTCGTCGAGATCGAGACCGGGGACCGCGAGCCCTGCCAAGATCGCGGCAGTGGGGCTCGTCTGGCGTTCCCGGGGAGCGACGCCGCCGACGAGGAGCGACTCCTGAGCCGGCGCGTCGCTCACTGGTCCCCCAGCCGGCCGTCCAGGGGGCTCTCCACCTCGGCCGACACCCTGCGCCGATCGGCCAGGCGGACGCCAACCCGATCGAGGCTGTGGAGCACCCGACCGTGGTCGATGTCCATCAGGACTGCGACCTGCGCCGGCGGCAGTCCACAACCCAAGCACAGCAGGCCGACCCGTCGGTCCTGGCGCCGCGCTCCCGACAGCGCCTCCTGCAACTCCCAGAGCGCCAGACCGTGCTCGTCCCACTCCGCTCCGATGCCGTCTTCGAGGAGGTCGGCCGGGAGCAGCTCGTCGGCTCCCGCTCCCACCGGGAGCGCTACCCGACCCGGATGGCCAACCAGCCGAGCCAGGCACAGGTCCGCCGCCCACCCCACGATGCGTGCCGTGGAGCGGTCCGTGTCCGGGAGGTGGTGGACGCGAGCACGTGCCAGCGCCTCGACGGCGACCTCGTCGACCATCGCGTCGGACGCGGCGCCGGCGACGCGGTCGCGGTCGAGGACCCGTCGGGCCAGCCCGACCATGGCCGGATACGTGCGGAGGAACAGGAGGTCCACGTCGGTCGTCGGGGCGCCGGCGTCGAGCGCCAGATCGGATTCGCTCGTCGGGTGCTCCAGCGTTCCCACCTCCTCGGCCGTGCCCGCTCCCGCGGATCATCGCACGGCCGGACCCCCAGCGGTGTGACCGATGAGCCACCGGCTCGCGCACCGCCGCCGATACCGTGAGCGATCCATGGCGGAGCGCAGACCCAGGTACCGCACCGGCGACGACGACCTCGACCGACGCGTCGAGCAGCTGCTGGACGCCGCGGGGATCGACCGCAACAGCGACCTGGCCTTCGAGCTGATGACGTCGGTCCTGCGAATGGGCAGGGAGGGCCTCTCACGCGGGGACCTCAAGATCGCCAACTCCACCTTGAAGGAGATGCGCTACGCCTTCCACGTGTTCGACCCCTACCGCTCCGTGCGGAAGCTCGCGATCTTCGGCTCGGCGCGGACCGGTATCGACGAACCGGCCTATGGCGGGGCGAGAGCCGTCGGACGGGCGATCGCGGAGCAGGGTTGGATGGTCATCACCGGTGGCGGGCCAGGGATCATGACGGCAGGCATCGAGGGAGCCGGGACCGAGAACAGCTTCGCGGTCAACATCGTGCTGCCCTTCGAGCCAGCCGGCGGCGGCGTGATGGTCAACGACGGCAAGGTCATCAACTTCAAGTACTTCTTCAACCGCAAGCTCACGTTCATGAAGGAGGCCTCCGCGTACGTGATGTTCCCGGGTGGCTACGGGACGATGGACGAGACCTTCGAGCTCCTCACGCTCCTGCAGACCGGGCGTGGGGTCCCGGCACCGATCGTGCTGTTCGAGCCCGAGGGCGATGCCTACTGGCGGAGCTTCCGGCACTTCATCGAGGTCGAGCTGCTGGACTCCCGCCTCATCCGCCGCGACGACCTGGACCTCTTCCACATCACCTCTGACGTGGACGACGCGGTCGCGCACCTCACCGACTTCTACCGGGTGTTCGACTCGATCCGCTACGTCGGCGGCCGGCTGGTGCTCCGCCTGACCAGGGCACCGACCGATGAGCAGATCGAGCAGCTGAACGTCGAGTTCTCCGACATCGTCGCGTCAGGTCGCATCGAACGGGCAGAGGCCGCTCCCGCCGAGATCGCGGATGATGACGCGCTGGACCTGCACCGGATCCGGTTCCGGTTCATCAACAACGAGTACGCACGACTCCACGCGCTGATCCGCACGATCAACACCTTCTGAGCACCGGTGTCACGGGTCGAAGGCGGGGAGCCCGTCGATGCTGTTCGCGTTCTTCCGGGCCCGGTACTCGATGAGCTCCTCGTCGCTTCGGCTCTCTGCCCACTCGCTCAAGCGGCTCCGGTCCGCGACGAAGTCCATCCTCGGCACCGAGTAGCCGCACGAGTCGGCGACCCGGGTCACGTCCTGGACGATGATCGCCCTGGAGCCTCGATGGTCGCCGAACTCCGGCGCGAGCCGGGCCCACTCGGGCTGTCCGGGCAGCACCACGCGACCGGTGCCGTGGAACCGCACGATGCGGGGCGGTCCCTCGAAGGCGCACCACATCAACGTGAGGCGCCCGTTCTGGCGCAGGTGGGCCACCGTCTCGGCTCCGCTGCCGGTCAGGTCGAGGTAGGCGCAGCGCGACGGGCCGATGAAGGCGAACGTGCCGGCCATGCCCTTGGGCGAGACGTTGACGTGGCCGTCGTCGCCCGATGGAGCGGTCGCGACGAAGCACACGTGCTGTCGTGCGACCCAGTCCCGCAAGCCGTCGTCGATGCCGTCACGAACCGTGCCCATGGGTCGACCGTAGCGACCGCACCGATTCCCGACATGGCGATTCCGAGTCGGCAGGTCGACAGAGCGTCACATCGTGTCGTCGGGCTCGTCGAGCAGGTGGATCGCCTTCTCCACCGCGCGCCTCGCCCGGGTGAGGCGTCGCTCGTCGACCGGCAGCTCGTCGCCGCCTGCGTCGATCGATTCGCGAAGGCGCACGATCGCGAGGTCGGCCAGCTCCTCGGCGATGCGATCGAGCCGGGATCGGATGTCGTCGAACTCTCCTGCCACGGATCCACGCTCTAGCACCGCCGGGTGACATCGACGAGTCGACGGCCTGGGTAGTGTCGCCGCCGTGGCGCCTCCCCCGTCCCTTCCATCTCACGACCGGACCGCTGACGACGCGAGCACGCGGCAGTGGGTGAGCTTCGAACACGACGGCGACACGTGGATGTTCGATGCCACGTTCATGATGAGCCCGTACCGGTGCATCTTCAACGACGGCTGCAAGGGTGTGCTCGACGACGACGCGTCCCACCTCGGCCACGGCTGCTGCTCGTTCGGGGCGCACTTCGCCGACAAGGCCGACCGCGTGCGCGTCCGCCGACTCGTCGATCGTCTCGACAAGCACCAATGGCAGTTCCGCAAAGAGGCGAAGGCCGCGGGCGGAGCGATCGGCCGCAACGACGACGGCGACTGGGTGACGCTGGTCCACGACGGCGCGTGCATCCTGTTGAACCGTCCCGACTTCGAGCGCGGCGCCGGCTGCGCGCTGCACGTCGCCGCGCTCGACGTCGGCGAGCGTCCGATGGACTGGAAGCCCGAGGTGTGCTGGCAGGTGCCGCTGCGTCTCGAGTACCACACCGACGAGGTCGGCCACACCACCCACACGCTTCGGGAGTGGCGACGGCGCGACTGGGGTGAGGGCGGCCAGGAGTTCCACTGGTGGTGCACCGAGTCCCCGGAGGCCTTCACCGCCCATGAGCCTCTCGTGACCACCTGCCGCGACGACATCGTCGGGCTCGTCGGCGTCGAGGTCTACGAGCGGCTCCGCGACCACCTCGGCGTCGACGACGGCCCTGCGGGATCCGTGACGTGGCTCCCCCACCCAGCGGTCCGCCGCTGATCGATCCGGCCGCCGGCGCCACAAGCTCAAGGACCCCAGGGCCCGCGCCGAACTGTGGAAGGTGACCGCGTTCTCCTCAGCCGAACTCACCCGCGTCGCCGAGCAGGAAGGGATGATCTTCCCTCCCTACGTCGTCGACCAGCTCGTCGCCGCGCTCGATGCCGGCAAGCACGTGATCCTGACCGGACCCCCTGGCACCGGCAAGACCACGCTGGCGTACCTGGCGGCCGAGCTCGGTCGCCACTCGATGCTCTGCACCGGCTACCAGCCGACCACCGCGACCTCGGAGTGGACCACATTCGAGACCATCGGAGGTCTCCAGCCCACACCGGAGGGCCTCATCTTCCGTCCGGGCCTGTTCGTGGAGGCCATCGAGTCGGGGAAGTGGCTGGTCATCGACGAGCTCAACCGCTCGAACTTCGACCGTGCGTTCGGTCAGCTGTTCACGGTGCTGTCGGGCTCGGCAGTCGTGCTGCCGTTCCGGCGCAGCGGCCAGATCAAGCCGATCTCGCTCGTGCCCCATGGCGTGGAGCCGCCCGGCGAGACCGACCCCATCCGCCTGCCGGCCAGCTGGCGCATCATCGCCACGATGAACGCCCTCGACAAGCACCTGCTCTTCGACATGTCGTACGCGCTCATGCGTCGGTTCGCGTTCATCGAGGTCACCACACCACCCGACTGGGCCTACGAGCGGTTGCTCGAAGGCGACGGAGAGCTCGTCAAGCACCTGCTGCCGCTCCGCCAGCTCAACAACCTGGGGCCCGCCATCTACGTCGACGCCAAGCGCTACGTCAGCCGTCGGAGCCGCGACGACATCTCTCCGTCCCGACTGCTCTTCGAGGTCTTCTACGCCTTCTTCCTCCCCCAGTTCGAGGGCATCGACGAGCACACCGCGGTCAGCCTCTACCGGACGATCGCCAAGCAGCTCGACCCACCCGAGCAGCAGGAGGCCCGACGGGTCATCGCCGAGCTCCTGGGTGAGGAACTGGTCGGCTGACCGTGCCCGACGACACCGCCACCGGAACGACCGTCGATGCACCGGTCGCTGCGACCGACTCGCCGACGGCGACGCTGTGGCGGCGACGGTCACCCCGATCGCCTGCCGTGCCATCCGCGACTGCGCTCACCGGCGTCGAGACGTCGACGCTGAGCGACGCCACCTCGATCGCTCTTGCGGCGTCCGACGAGGCCCGTGCGCTCCTCGACGGCATGGAGGTGCGGATCCGCACGCTGCCCACGACCGTGGCCACATCGAGCGAGCGGTGCGTCTCGTCGGTCCGCGGGCCGATCATGTGGTCCGAGACGCTCACGGCTCGCGCCAACGCCCTCGGCAACGACGACGTCTTCGTCTGCATGACCACGTCGCGCAGCTTCGACACGATCGAGAACCGCCTGCTGGTCGACGCGCTCAACTCGATCGCCGTCGCCGCCCGAGCGCTGCGAGGACCGACCGGCGAACGCGTGGATCCCGACGAGGCCGCTCGGATCGAAGCGATCGCGATCGAGGCCGCTGGATGGCGTGGCGACTCTCGCTTCGCGGACGTCACGACCCGTCGCCTGACCGGACGTGCGGCGGCGCACGTCCGCGGCGGGCACCGCAGGGCCTGGATGGAGCCGATCCACGCCGTTCGCAGCCGAGCCCGCGAACCGTTCTGGCCCGAGGACGTGGTCGGGCTGTGCGATGAGTGGACCGCTGCTTTGCACCGCACCGTGGTCCAGGTGCTCGACGCCCTCGACCGTCCCCACCTGATGACCTTGAGCGACGGTGGGCTCTGGTCCGGCCCGGTGTCGTTCCGCCACCCCGACGCTCCCGGCTCCGGGGTCGCCGGTCTGGCGGTCCGCGGCCGACCCGTCCTGCCCGGAGGCGACGTCGCTGCCGCACCGTGGGCTCGCCGGCTGCCGACGGGCGGCGTCCGGGTTCCACCCGACGCGGGTCCTGACGAGGTCAGGACCCTGCTGCGTCACTCGTCGTCGTAGCGATCCGGATCGTCGTCGTCGACGTCGTCGTACGGGGCCTCGAGGTCGTCGGACGGAACCGGGCGGTCCGACTCCAAGTCGGTGAAGATGGCCTCGATGTCGAGGTCCGGTCCGCGCTTGAGCGCACGGGCTTCTTCGTAGCGGCGATGCCGACCCTTCTTCACACTGCACTCCCCGTGATCGGCGACCGGCCGTCATCGGCGACCGGATGTCATCAGCGACCGGATTCGGCATTGTAGCGCGGGGCCTTGACCGAACTGACGTACCCTCCTGGGCGTCGATCATGCCCGATCCGGACCTGAACGTCGTTCACCGCCGACGGAGCGGCGCTCCCCGACCGCGCCCCATGGATCGCGGGCCCATCGATAGGGTGAGTCCGTGACGAGCACGGACGGGCCGACGGGGCGAACAGGGTCGATCGAGTCGACGGGGCGGGCTGCACACGACGACGCCGATTGGTGGCGCCACGGCGTGGTCTACCAGGTGTACCCCAGGAGCTTCGCCGACTCGAACGGCGACGGCGTGGGCGACCTCCCCGGCGCGACCGGGCACCTGTCGCACCTGAGCGACCTCGGGGTCGATGCCGTGTGGCTGTCGCCGTTCTACCGCTCCCCGATGGCCGACTTCGGCTACGACGTGTCGGACCACTGCGACGTCGACCCGCTGTTCGGCGATCTGGCCGATGCCGACGAGCTCATCGCCACAGCTCATGAGCTCGGCCTGCGGGTGGTGGTCGACTTCGTTCCCGGCCACACCTCTGACCACCATCGGTGGTTCACCGACTCCCGTTCATCACGCGACTCGGCCCACCGCGACTGGTACGTGTGGAGAGACCCGAGGCGCGACGGCGGACCGCCCACCGACTGGCAGGCCGCGTTCGGCGACTATCCGGCCTGGACCTTCGACCCGACCACCGACCAGTACTACCTGCACCTGTTCCTGCCGGAGCAGCCCGACGTCGACTGGAACAACCCCGAGGTCGCCGAGGCGATGACCGACGTGCTGCGCTTCTGGAGCGCTCGCGGCGTCGACGGGTTCCGCATCGACGTCGTGCACAGCGTGGGCAAGCAGCTCGACGTCGACACTCCTGCGGAGCTCGTCGGCATCCCGGCCTGCGTGCTCGACCACGGTCCGGGAGTTCACGTGCGGCTCAAGGCGCTGCGCGCCGACACCGACCGCTTCGACCGGCCACCGGTCCTGATCGGCGAGACCTACGTGTTCGAGCGCGAGCGAGTGGTCGACTTCCTGGGCACGGGCGACGAGCTCCACCTGGGTTTCAACATCCCGGCCCTGCACGCACCCTGGGACGCCGGGCACTGGCGTGCCGAGGCGGCCGCGGCGATCGAGCTGTACGAGCCGGTCGACGGGTGGCCCTGCTGGGTGCTCTCCAACCACGACGTCGTGCGCCACCGCACCCGCTACGGGTCCGAGGCCAGGGCACGCGCCGCGGCCACGCTCCTGCTCACGCTCTGGGGCACGCCGTTCATCTACCAGGGCGAGGAGCTCGGACTGCAGGACGCGGTGGTGCCGCCGGAGCGCGTCGTCGACCCCGGCGGCCGCGACGGGTGTCGGGCACCGATGCCGTGGACCGACGACTCGCACTGCGGTTGGAGCGCGGATGGGTGGCTCCCGTTCGCTCCCGACGCTGCCGAGCTGAGTGCGGCACGCCAGGACGGCGATCCCGGCTCGATGCTCGAGCACTACCGACGTCTCCTGCTTCTGCGCCGTCAGATCCCGGCGCTGCACCGCGGACGGATGGAGCTGCTCGACGCTCCCGACGGCGTGCTCCGGTTCCGCCGATTCGTCGACGCGGACGCAGATGTCGGAGGTGGCACTCCCGCAGCTGTCGAGGTGCTGGTGAACTTCACGGATCGAGAGGTGCCGCTCGACGGCGTCGTCGCTCGCTCCGCCCACGGCCCGTGGCTCGGCGGCACTGCGCTGCCAGGTGCGGTGCCGGCCCCGGGCGCACCACTCGCTCCCGACGAGGCGAGGATCGTCGCCACGGTCCGAGGGTGACGCTGCCGGTCGTCGTCATCGGCCTCCTCGCCCTGGGCAGCGCGCTCCTGGGTTCGGTCGTCGGCATCGGCGGCGCCACGCTGCTCGTGCCCGTGCTGATGGCCCTCGGTGTCGCTCCGATCGAGGCGGCTCCCATCGGACTCCTCGTCGTCGGAGCCTCGTCGCTGGCGGCCGGGGCGCGACAGCTCGACGAAGGCAGGGTGCACCACCGGATCGGCCTCACGTTCGAGCTGGCCGCGTCGACCGGCGCAGCGTGCGGAGCGCTCGCCGCCGCATCGGTCAGCGCGGACGTCGTCGCCTTCCTGCTGGCGGGAGCCGCGATCGTGGGTGCCGTGGCCGCCGTGGCCCGCAAGGGGATCCGGAACCGGCCGTCGGCCGCCTTCGGCAGCGAAGGGTTCCTCGGCGAGTGGCCGGGCACGCTCGGCGGTCAGTACCTGCTGGACGGCCAGGTGGTCCCGTACCACGCCCAACGGGTGCCAGCTGGCCTCGGCGCCGCGCTGGTGGCCGGTGTCGTGTCGGGCCTCTCCGGTGTCGGCGCCGGGTTCCTGAAGACCCCGGCGATGAGCGAGATCATGCGGATCCCGATCAAGGTCGCGGCCGCCACCACGAGCTTCACGCTCGGCATCACGGCCACGACGGGACTGCTCGTCTACCTCATCCGTGGCGACCTCGATCTCCGAGTGGCGAGCGTGAGCCTCGCCGGCGCCCTCCTCGGTGGTGCGACGGGTGCCAGGATCCAGACCGGAGCAGCGCCGATAGCGCTGCGCTGGATCACCGCTGGGGTGCTCGTCGTCATCGCCGCCACGATCCTGGTCCGGACGCTGTGAGCGGTCCGGGCGCGAGCGGCGCCACAGGCCCGGACCCGAGGGCAGAGCGCTACCTGCCGGTGCTCCGGGCCTGGCGCGTCGCCGCCGGTGCGACCCTGGCGCTCGCGCTGCTCGGCGCGGTGCTGCCTGAACCGGCGGCCGATGTGTTCGGTGCCGCGGCCGTCACCGTCGTGCTCGTCGCGCCGCTCGTGCGGATCGCGTGGTTGGCACGCCGCTGGTTCCGTCGTGGAGATCCACGCTTCGGTTGGGTCGCCGTCGGCGTGCTGGGTGTGGTCGCTCTTGCCGTCGTGCTCGCTGCCGTCTGAACGCCCGCCTGCCGGGATCGCCGGGCCGTGCGGGATCGACAGCGCCGGATCAACGGGGTCGGTCTTCGAGGACGAGGCCCAAGCTGCGGTCGAACGCGAGCGCCGCCTCGCCTTCGAGCAGTCGACGGATCGGCTCGCCCACCAGCTCGGCACGCCAACCGGAGGTCAGTCGAGCATCCGGGGCTCCCCGCAGCAGGTCCTCCAGATCGGCCCGCGTGGCCAGCATCGATGTCTCGAGCTCGAGCTCGCGAGCAAGCTGGCTCACCCAGGCGGAGATCAACGGGACCGCTGGACGTAGCTCCCCCGGGAGCTCAGGCACCGTCTGTGCCGGAGCACGGGACGGGCGGTTGCCCTTGGCGGCCGCCACGACCGCCAACAGGTCGTCGCCCATTCCGCCGCGGAGGCTCCGGCCGTCGACCCCGCGCAGCGACCGCAGTTCGTCGATCGTCGTCGGTGCCGCCGTGGCCACCGACACGACGGCCAGATCCGAGAGCACGAACCGTGGCGTCTGGTCGGTCTCGATCGCCCGACGCTCTCGCCAGCCGGCGACTGCCTGGGCGACGGCCAACGTCGCCCCGCGCAGATGGCGCAGCTCCTTGATCCGTCGCCATGCCTCGTCGGGATCCCGAGGACCGCGGTACTCGGTCCGCAGCTCCTCGCAGGCGTCGAGCGCCCACTGGTCCCGGCCACGTTCGTCCAGCCGCTCCCACAGGATGTCGTGCAGCTCCAGCAGGTGGGCGACGTCGGACGCCGCGTAGTCCAGCTGGGCGGCGGTGAGCGGCCGGCGCAGCCAGTCGGTCAAGCGGTCGGCCTTGAGGGCGCGGACCTTGAGCTCCCGTTCGAGCAGCGTGGCCAACGACGGGCTGGTGTAGCCGAGGAATCCAGCGGCGATCTGCGTGTCGACCAGCCGCGACGGCAAGGTGCCGGTGCTGCGTTCCAGGACCTCCATGTCCTGTCGTGCCGCGTGCATGATCGCGAGCGCATCGCTGTCGAGGATGCGGGCGAACGGGGCCAGATCGACCGTCAGCGCGTCGACGAGCGCCACACCGTGGGCATCGGCGATCTGGACCACCGCCACATGGGGGAAGTACGTGCGTTCCCGGTGGAACTCGGTGTCGATCGCGTAGCGGTCCTGTCCTGCGAGGCGGTCCAGGAGGTCGGCGAACGACGCGTCGTCCTCGATGAGCGTGTAGTCGCCTGCGGCGCTTGCGGGTACGGACAGGGTGGACCTCAGCTCGCCGGGCCGGAGTCGACGCTCCGACCGGATTCGATCCACGCCATCGTGCCGCCGGCGACGTTCACCGCCGTGATGCCACGCTGCGCCAGCAGCTCCGCTGCCTTGGCGCTCCGGGCTCCGCTACGGCAGATGACGTACAGGGCCGCTGCGTCGGGCACCTCGTCGACGCGCTGCTCCAACTCCGACAGCGGGATCAGCGCGACGCCTGGCACGCGGGCCTCCTCGAACTCGTCCGGGTTGCGGACGTCGAGGACCGCGACGCCCGGCGCTGCGAGCAGCTCGTCGAGTTCGTCCACGGTGATCTCTTCGATGGCCACGGCGGCAACCTACCCCGAACGACCCGGAAACCGGCGCTTCCCGGAGCGGCGGCCACCACCCGACACCGCCGAGGTCCGGGTGCGGCGGCCGGTTCACCCTCTGGACGAGGACCAGCTCCGCGGAAGGTCCTCCGGCCGGTCGACGTCGCGCAACGCTGCGGCACGCTCCGCTCGAAGGATGCGCAGATCCCCTCCTGCTCCTGCCGTTCGTGCACCCAGCGCGGCGTGCAACGACCGCTCCCCCGAGCGGAACGAGTCGAGCGCCGCCGCCGCGGCCTCGGCCGAGAGCGCGACAGCGGACCACTGGGGAACGCCGTCGAGATCGAACACGGCGACCGCCGCGCCGGCGGCCAACGACGACAACAGCGGACGGAGGTCACGCCCCTCGATCCAGGGCAGGTCACATGCGCAGACCACGAGCGCCGTGCCGGGGTGAGCCGCGACCACCGCAGCGATGCCCCCGAGGGGCCCCTCACCCGCAACGGCATCCGGGAGCCACGGCGCATCGATCGAGCGGAGTCGGTGCTCG
>JAPXRJ010000047.1:0-17167 GCA_033813615.1 Microthrixaceae bacterium
TGATCACGAAGAGGAACAGGATGACGATCGCGCCGGCGTAGACGATCACCTGGATGGCGGCCAGGAAGTACGCCTCCTGGATGACGAACAGGACGGCCACGCCGAACAGCGTCGCCACCAGGCTGAGTGCGTTGTGCACCGGGTTGCGCAGGGCTACGACGCCCAGCGCGCCGCCGAGCACGATCGCCCCGGCGATGAGGAAGGTGAACATCTCGACGCGCATCAGCGGTGCCCCCCGTGCCCGTCGTGGTCGCCGTGCCCGTCGTGGTCGCCGTGCCCGCCGTGGCCGTCGTGCGCGCCGGCGGCGGCCGCCTGCTGCTCCCTCTCCTGCAACGACGCCCGATCGAGCACCTGTCCGCCCTCGGGGTCGCGCACGCCGTAGCCGAGCTCGCCGGCCCAGGCGACGATGCCCTCGAATCGGGCGTCGCCGCTGGGGGCGGTCGCCCGCATCCAGCCCGAGGTGTCGGCGGCCGGGTCGAACCCGCCGCCCCAGTGCTCCCACGGCAGCTGCTGAGGACGGCCGTCGTCGCCGACCAGCAGCTCGTCCTTGGTGTAGATCGCGTCGTCGCGGTTGGTGAACGCGAACTCGAACAGCTTGGTCTCGGTGATCGCCTCGGTCGGACAGGCCTCGACGCAGAGGTCGCAGTGGATGCAGCGCAGGTAGTTGATCTCGTAGACGAAGCCGAAGCGCTCGCCCGGCGAGGTCGGGTCCTGCGGGTCGTTGTCCTTGCCCCGGACGTAGATGCAGCGGGCCGGACAGACGCCGGCGCAGAGCTCGCAGCCGATGCACTTCTCCATGCCGTCCTCGTAGCGGTTGAGGACGTGGCGACCGTGGAAGCGCTCCGGCTTGGGGCGCACCTCCTCGGGGTACTCGAGCGTGATGCGCCGACCCGAGTCGGTGCGGGTGCCGAGGAACTTCCCGAAGATGACCTTGAAGCCGTCGAGGTAACCCATCAGGCACCTCCCCCCGCGATCGCATCCGTGTTCGACGTGTGACCTGGGTTCGACGTGTGATCGGGATCGGACAGGGCGGGATCGGACAGGGCGGGATCGGACAGGGGGTCCGCGGCCTGGTGGCGCGCCGCTGCGGTGCGGATCGAGGATCGCAGCATCAGCGCGCCCAGGGCGAGGATCGCAACGGTGGCCGCACCGGTGAGCACCGGGTTCCAGCCGACGTCGATCGCCACCTTGATCGAGCTGAGCAGGAGCAGCCAGCCGAGCGACAGCGGGATCAGGAGCTTCCAACCCAGGTCCATCAGCTGGTCGTAGCGGAGTCGGGGCAGGGTCGCCCGGAACGACACGAACATGACCAGCAGGACCATCAGCTTGGCGAAGAAGTAGATGAGCGGCAGGACGTAGTCGGCCACCCAACCCGGCGCGCCCGACGGGATCGGCCCGGACGGGCCGCCCAGGAACAGCGTGACGATGACCGCCGACATCGTGACGGTGTTCAGGAACTCGGCCAGGTAGAAGAGCGCGAACCGGAACGACGAGTACTCGGTGTGGAAGCCGCCGACCAGCTCCTGCTCGGCTTCGACCAGGTCGAACGGCGGTCGGTTGAGCTCTGCGGTCGCGGAGATCACGAAGATCACGAACGGCACGAGGGCCGTCATCCAGAGGTTCCACGCCCAGCCGGACTGCTCGACGACGATGCCGTTGGTCGACAGCGTGCCGCTGAACAGCAGGACCGCGGCGACCGACAGGCCGAGCGACGCCTCGTAGGAGACCATCTGGGCCGTGGCGCGCACCGAGCCGAGCAGCGGGTACTTCGAGCCCGAGGACCAGCCGGCGAGCATCACGCCGTAGACGGCGACCGAGCTCATGGCGAGCACGAACAGGATGCCCATCTGCGGGTCCGCGACCTGCATGAACGTCTCGTGGCCGAACATCGTGACGACGCCGTCGGATCCGTCGGTGAAGTCGCCCGCCACCGGGATGACGGCGAACACCAGGAACGCGGGGATCAGCGCCAGGAACGGTGCCAGCTTGAACACGAAGGGGTCGGAGCGCTCCGGCTCCAGGTCCTCCTTGAACATCAGCTTCAGCCCGTCGGCGAGCGTCTGGAGGATGCCGAACGGCCCGGCGCGGTTGGGTCCGATGCGGTTCTGCATGTCGGCGATGAGCTTGCGCTCGAACCACACCATGGCCATCACGCCGAGCATCAGGACGGCGAACGCGACGACGACCTTCAGCACGACGATGAGGACGGCGGCCAGGCCGACATCGCCGGAGAGCAGCGGGTCCATCAGGCCACCTCCACCCGGACGTCGCAGACCACGTCGGTCGCCGACACCAGCGGCGACGGGTCGACCGACAGCGCGTGGTGCAGGACCACGGTGCCCTTGGGGACCCGGTCCGAGATCACCAGCGGGGCGGTGACCGAGCCGTGCTGCGAGCTCACCGTCAGCCGGGTGCCGGCGTCCACGTCGAGCGCGGCGGCGTCCGCCGTGCCGAGGACCACGGCACCGTCGCGCACCAGGTCGATCGAGCTCGGCATGTGCTGCAGCGACTCGCCGCCGTCGTAGAGCACCCGGTCGACGACCAGCCGCGACGAGTAGGCGTTGGGCGCAGGGACCTGCGGGGCGTCGGGCGCCACGAACGAGCCGGCGTCGAGGTCGACGACCAGGCCGTCGGCGTTGGTGGGCTGGTACAGCTCGTCGAAGGTGAGGCCGTCGAGCGCCGGGGCGTTCGACTGCAGCTGCGCCCACAGCTCCGCCGGGCCGTCGTCCGCGAACTGCGGAGCGCCCAGGCGCTCGGCCAGGTCCGCGGCGATCATCCAGTCGGTGCGCGCCGTCCCCGGTGCGGTCACCTTGGCGTTCAGCGTGGAGACCCGGCCCTCCATGTTGGTGGTGGTGCCGTCGCACTCGGCGAAGCCCGCGACCGGTAGCACGATCTGCGCCAGCGCCGCGGACTCGGTGAGGAACCGGTCGAGGACGATCACGGTCCTGGTGGCGGCGAGCGCCCGGCGGGCCAGGGACCGGTCGCGGAAGTCCTCGATCGGATCGGCGCCCAGGAGGACGAGCACGTCGATGCGGCCGTCGGCGGCGGCGGCCAGGATGGCGTCGGTGTCGTGGCCCGCCTCGGCGGGCACGACCGGCCAGAGCTGCGACCAGGTGGCGGCGCCGTCGGCGAGCCCTGAGCCGTCGAAGAGCGCTGCGCCGCCGGGCAGCCGCCCGGGGGCCAGACCGGCGAGCACCGCGCCGCGGGTGTTGCCCCTGCGGATCACCGGCAGGAAGCGGGCGCTGGGCCGAGCCGCGAGCACCGCGGCGGCCGCGGCCACCGGCACCGCCGGCGACTCGACCAGGTTGGCGCGGCCGAGCACGACCTTCAGCGCTCCGGTGGAGCCTGCTCCGTCGGACAGGACGTCGGCGGCCGCGGCCAGGTCCGCGGCGGCGACCCCGCCGAGGTCGGCGCCGGTCGTCCCGGCCAGCAGCGCCTCGACGACCGCGGCGGACTCGCCCGGACGCGGGTGCAGCGACACCGTCGCGTAGGGCGACAGGCTGGTGCCGGTGGGCGTGACCTGGACCAGGCGCACGCCGTCGTTCAGGACCGCGTGCTTGATGCGCAGGAAGAGGACCGGCAGCTCCTCCTTGGGGTCCGGCCCGAGCCACAGCACGGTGCCGCCCTTGGCGCACACGTCGTCGATCGTGGCGCCGGGCAGGTCGAACACCTCGGCCGGCAGCCCGTCGCCGAGCTGGGCGTCGACCGAGTCGGTGCCGATCACGCCCTTGGCCAGGCGGGCCCATGCGAACGCGGACTCGTTGGTCAACCGGCTGCCGCCGATGACCGCGACGCCCGCCGGACCCCGACTCGACAGCGCGCCGGAGATCGCGTCGGCGGCAGCGTCGATCGCCACGTTCCACCGGGCTTCGGACAGGTCGCTGCCGGATCGGACCAGCGGAGCGACGAGCCGGTCGGGCGAGGCGACGGCCTCGAAGCCGAAGCGGCCCTTGTCGCAGAGCCAGGACCAGTTCACCGGGTCGGAGTCGACGCCGTTGTAGCGCAGCACCTGGTCCCGGCTGGAGTCGATCGACAGGCGACAGCCGACCGAGCAGCCCGTGCAGGTGGACTCGACGTCCTCGAGGTCCCACGGCCGGGCCTTGAACCGGTACGGCTTGGCGGTCAGCGCGCCCACCGGGCAGATCTGGACGGTGTTGCCGGAGAAGTACGAGTTGAACGGCTCGCCGGGGAACGTGTTGACCTCGGTGTTGGCGCCACGACCGATGAAGTGGATCAGCGGGTCGTCGGTGACCTCGGAGGCGAAGCGGGTGCAGCGGTCGCACAGGATGCAGCGCTCGCGGTCCATCAGCACCGTGTGGGAGAGCTCGATCGGCTTCTCGTAGTGGCGCTTCTCCTCGATCCAGCGCGACTCGCCGGGGCCGTAGGCGACCGACTGGTCCTGCAGCGGGCACTCGCCGCCCTTGTCGCACACCGGGCAGTCGAGCGGGTGGTTGGCGAGCAGGTACTCGATCACGCCGTCCTGGACCTTGGCGACCAGGTCGGACTTCGTGT
The DNA here is from genome assembly GCA_033813615.1 of Microthrixaceae bacterium. GTDB lineage: Bacteria > Actinomycetota > Acidimicrobiia > Acidimicrobiales > Microtrichaceae > Dermatobacter. The sequence continues at coordinate 4,513 of JAPXRJ010000047.1, forward strand.
CGACGGTCATCCCGGGCCCGACGGGGATCATGCAGCTCGGCTGCAGCGCCGGACCGCGGCCGGTGTCGATCTCCACCAGGCACATGCGGCACATGCCCACCGGCTCCATGCGCGGGTGGTAGCAGAAGCGCGGGATGTAGGCGTCGTTGCGCTCGCACGCGTCGATCACCAGCTCGCCGGACTGGGCGACGATCTCCCTGCCGTCGACGGTGATCGTCACCGGGTCGGTGATCTCGACCCGACGGCCCTCGAGCTTGCGTCCGTCCACGGTCCTGGCGGTCGAGGTGGTGGCGTCGTCGTCAGACATCGGAGCTCACCGGGATCCTGTCGCGGAGCGTGATCTTGGCCTCGAACTCGTGGCGGAACCGGCGGATCGCCGAGGTGATCGGGGCGACCGAGGACGGACCGAGCGGGCAGATCGTGGTCTGCTTGGGCGGGAACGGCACGGCGTCGAGGCCCTGGCCCGGGTCCGCGGCCACCGGGTACGGCCCCGGGCTGATGTTGTCGGCCACGTCGAGCAGCAGGTCGATGTCGGAGGGCCGTCCGTAGCCGTCGAGGATGCGCTGGAGGATCTTCTCCTCCCACGTGGTGCCCTCGCGGCAGGGGGTGCACTTGCCGCATGACTCCCGGGCGAAGAACCGGACGATGCGCAGGCACGCCCGCACCGCGTCGGTGGTCTCGTCCATGACGACGATGGCGCCCGAGCCGAGCATCGAGCCGGCCGCTCCCACCGGGCGGCCTTCCAGCGGCAGATCGACCTGCTCCTCGAAGAACCACGGCGCCGAGGCACCGCCGGGGATGAACATCTTGAGCTGGCGGCCGTCGCGGATCCCGCCGCCGTACTCGTCCGACTCGAACAGCTCGCGGTAGGTGGTCGTGCCCTGCGGCACCTCGAACACGCCCGGGTTGTTGAGGTGCCCCGACAGCGCCACCAGGCGGGTGCCCGGCGAGGTGTCGGTGCCGACCGAGCGGTACTCGTCGACGCCGTGGCACAGCAGCCACGGCAGGTTCGACAGCGTCTCGACGTTGTTGACGATCGTCGGCTGCATGTAGAGGCCCTTGGCTGCCGGGAAGAACGGCGGCTTGAGCCGCGGCATGCCCCGGTTGCCCTCGAGGGACTCGATGAGCGCAGTCTCCTCGCCGACGATGTAGGCGCCGGCGCCCCAGGTGAGGACGATGTCGACGCTGAAGTCGGTGCCGAGGATGTTGCGGCCGACCAGGTTGGCGGCGTACGCCTCGTTCAGCGCGGCCGCGATGCGCTCCTGGGCGTGGGGCATCTCACCGCGGACGTACAGGAAGACCTGCGCGGCGCCGATCGCGTACGCGGCGATCAGGCAGCCCTCGATCAGCTGGTGCGGGTCGCGCTCCATGAGGACGCGGTCCTTGTAGGTGCCCGGCTCGGACTCGTCGCCGTTGACGACGATGTAGCGCGGCCACACGCCGGGCGGACAGAAGCCCCACTTGACCCCGGCGGGGAACCCGGCGCCGCCGCGGCCCAGCACGGTGGCGTCCTTGACCAGGTTGGTGACCTCTCCGGGCGCCATCGCCAGCGCGGCCCTGAGCCCGTCGTAGCCGCGGTAGGTCCCGGAGTCCTGGTAGCCGGCGAGCGTGTGGCCGTCGGTGACGTCGAAGCGGGAGGCGACTCGCAGCTCCATCACGCTGCCCCTCCTGCCGGGGCGGGGCCCGCACCGCCGGGACCCGCAGCAGCTGCTGCCTCGGCCTCGGCCCGAGCGATCCACGGCGGGATCACCTGGTCCTCGGGGGCGCTCACGTTGGCGAGCTCGTCGCCGGAGGCGGTCTGGCGGACCTTGGCCAGCGTGCCGTGGTCGGGCACGAACTCGGCCAGCGCGCCGGAGCGGGCGTCGGCGACGATCCGGTCCAGGTCGTCCTCGGAGACCTGGTGGAAGTAGCGGTAGTTGACCTGGATCGCCGGTGCCTCGGTGCACGCAGCGATGCACTCGACGTCCTCGAGGGTGATCACGCCGTCGGCGGTGGTGCCCCCGGCACGCACGCCGAGCGTCTCCTCCGCGTGGGCCAGCAGCTCCTCGCCGCCGAGCAGCTGGCACGAGATGTTCGTGCACACGTTGACGCAGTAGCGCCCGACGGGGTGCAGCTTGAACATCTCGTAGAAGCTGGCGGTGCCGAGCACCTCGGCCGAGCTGCAGCCGACGAGCTCGGCGATGTGGGCCATCGCGTCGTCGCTCAGCCAGCCGTCCTGCTCCTGGGCGAGGTGGCAGAGCGGGATCGTGGCCGACTTGGGGCGCGGATAGCGGGCGATGATGCGGCGGGCGAGCGCCTCGTTGTCGGGGCTGAAGCGGGCCATCAGCGGTCCACGTCGCCCATGATCGGGTCCACCGAGCTCACGATCGCGACGGTGTCGGCGATGAGGGAGTTCTTCATGAGGTGCGGGAGGGACTGGAGGTTCACGAAGCTGGGGCCTCGGATGTGCATGCGGACCGGGTTCGACGACCCGTCCGACACCAGGTAGCAGCCGAGCTCACCCCGGGGGTTCTCCACCGCGACGTAGACCTCGCCCTCGGGCACCTTGAAGCCCTCGGTGAAGATCTTGAAGTGGTGGATGAGCGCCTCCATCGACTCGTCGATGCGAGCACGCGGGGGCGGGGTGACCTTCTTGTCCTGGAGGCGGTAGTCGCCGTCGGGCATCTTGTCCATGCACTGGCGGATGATGCGAATCGACTCGCGGATCTCGGCCAGACGGATGGCGTAGCGATCGAAGCTGTCGCCGTAGGAGCCGACGACCACGTCGAAGTCGACCTGGTCGTAGCGCAGGTGCGGCATGTCGCGACGGAGGTCCCAGGCGTAGCCGGTCGAGCGCAGCAGCGGGCCCGTGGCGCCCAGGCTCAGCGCCTCTTCGGCGGTGATCGTGCCGACGCCCTGCAGGCGGTCGCGCCAGATCGGCTGGCCGGTCATGAGGAGGTCGAACTCCTCCAACCGCTCGGGCAGCGCGTCGAGGATCACGTCGAGGTGCTCGCGCCAACCGTCGGGCATGTCCGCGGCCACACCGCCGGGGCGGATGTAGTTGTGGTTCATCCGCAGACCGGTGACCATCTCCAGGAACCGCAGCAGCTCCTCGCGCTCGCGCCAGCCGTAGATCATCATGCCGACGGCGCCGAGGTCCATGCCGTTGGTGGCCAGGAACAGCATGTGGGAGCTGAGGCGGTTGACCTCGCACATCAGCATGCGGATCCACTGGGCCCGCTCGGGAGCCTCGATGCCGAGGAGCTCCTCGGTGGCGAGCGAGAAGACGAGCTCGTTGAACAGCGGCGCCGCGTAGTCCATGCGGGTCACGTTGGTCGGGCCCTGGAGATAGGTGAGCTGCTCGCCCGTCTTCTCCATCCCGGTGTGCAGGTAGCCGATGACCGGCTTGGAGCGGGTGACCAGCTCGCCGTCCATCTCCAGCACCAGGCGGAGCACGCCGTGGGTCGACGGGTGCTGGGGGCCCATGTTCATGAGCATCCGCTCGCCCACGCCCTCGTCGGTCGGTGCCAGGTAGCCGGAGCGCTCCTCGGCCTCGTCCTCGGACAGGTGCAGGGTGGACCCGTCGGTGCGCAGGCGCTCGAGCGCGGCGTCGAGCGCGGCGATGCCCACGTCGCCGGCCTGCGCCGGGCCACCCGCGGTCGTCGTCGCCGCCGTCGTCGGAGATGCAGCGGTCACGACGCTGCGCCCTTGAACTGGACCGGGATGCGACCGGCGGCGTCGTCCTTGCGCAGCGGATGACCGACCCAGTCGGGCGGCATCAGGATCCGACTGAGGTCGGGGTGGCCCTCGAAGGCGATCCCGAACAGGTCGAAGGTCTCCCGCTCGTGGTTGGCCGCTCCCGGGTGCACGTGCGACACGCTCGGCACGGTCGGGTCCTCCTCGGGCACCTGGAGGCGGATGCGGATCCGGCTGCGCTCGGTGTGGTTCAACAGGTTGACCACGACCTCGAAGCGCTCCGGCGCGGTGCCCGGCGGCAGCCAGCGGCCGGCGGTGTGACCCAGGTAGTCGACGCCGCACAGGTCGACCGCCACCCAGTAGCCGTCGTTGCGCAGCCGCTCGACGAGGGCCACGTAGCTGTCGCGGTCGGGGTGCAGCACGACCTGGCCGCGCGACTCGGTGACGGGCACGCCGTACAGCAGGTCGGGCTCGGGAAGCGGCTCGGCAGCCTCTTCGGGAGCAGCCTCTTCGGGAACCGCTTCGTCGGGCGCGGCCACCTCTGGGGCGGCCTCCTCCGCAGCGTCGTCGACGACCTCTTCGTCGGCCATCAGCTGGCCTCGGTGTCGGAACCGACCGTGATCAGATCGACCGGAGCGTCGACGTGGAGCCCCGCGCCACCACCGGTCTCGGAGCGACGACGAAGGATCTCACCGGTCTCGATCTTGCCGTGCAACGTGAGGATCGCCTGGATCAGCGTCTCGGGTCCGGGGGGACAGCCCGGCGCGTACACGTCGACCGGGACGACCTGGTCGACGCCCTGGACGATCGCGTAGTTGTTGAACATCCCGCCAGTCGATGCGCACACGCCCATGGAGATGACCCACTTGGGCTCCATCATCTGGTCGTAGATCGTGCGCAGCACCGGCGCCATCTTCTGAGAGACGCGACCCGCGACGATCATCACGTCGGCCTGGCGCGGCGAGGCGCGGAACACCTCCATCCCGAAGCGGGCGAGGTCGTAGTGCGGGCCGCCGGCGCCCATCATCTCGATCGCGCAGCACGCCAGGCCGAACGTGGCCGGCCAACTGGAGCGGCGACGGGCCCAGCGGACCAGGTCCTCGATCTGGCCGGTCAGGAAGTTGTGCTCCAGTCCGGCGAAGCCATCGTCCTTGACGTTCTCGACGAGTCCCATGTCAGGAACACCCGCCCATCACCGCACCCATCAGTGCGCTCCGACCGACTCGCGGGCCGCCTCGTCGGACCGATGCTCCACTTCGACGGCGTCAGCGGTCGCGGCGAGCGGGCGGCGACCGTCGAGCCCGACGCGTCGCACGGTGGAGGTCGTGGTCCGCTCCGCCGCGGTGTGCAGCTTGGAGCGGCGCAGGTGCTTGGCCGGACCCCAGTCGAGGGCCCCGTTGCTGATCAGGTACAGGAACGACTCGAACACCGCCACGGTGAAGATGCCGATCGCGATCAGCCCGAACCAGCCGAGCGCCCCGTAGGTCTGGGTGTACGGGTAGAAGAAGATGATCTCGATGTCGAAGACGATGAAGATCATCGCGATCAGGTAGAAGCGCACCGGGAAGCGCTCCGGTGGCTCGGTGGTGTCGAGGATGCCGCACTCGTAGGGCGCCACCTTGGCCTCGTTCGGTCGCGGCGGCACGAGGATCCTCTGTGCGATGAGGCTGATCCCAGCGAAGAGCGCGACCAGCACCAGGAGCGCCACGATGGGCAGGTACTGGCCCACCGTCAGCCCACCGGCTCCGAATCGCGGACGGCGGGCGGCTGAGCCGTCGGGTCCCACTCGGCACGCTCGCGCATCGCCTTCTTGTCACGGCGGTGCAGCATCCACACCAGCACACCGAAGATGATCGAGCACGAGATCGTGAACAGCGCGGAAGGCAGGCGCCGGAAGCCCTGGTTGCGCTGCATCAGGACCGTGACGGTGTCGGCGGTGTCGTCGATCTGCGCCGGCGGCGGGGCCTCGCCGGGTGCCACGGCCTGCACGGTGTTCTTCTGCACCGTCACCGCCGCGTACAGCGTGGGGTTCTTGGGCTGGAAGACCGTCTGGACCCGGTGCCACACCTGCGAGATCGTCGACCGCTCGCCCTTGACGGTCTCCGGCTCCGAGCCCGGCTTGCCGCCGAAGAAGAACACGTCCTTGACCGTGTAGCTCGATGCCCCGGTCTCCGATCCGAACGCCTCGGCGGCGATGAGCGCGGCGTCCGACGAGGCCGCGGCCTCGCCCCGACGGGAGTCCGTCTCGGGCAGGATCCTCCAGCCGTCGAGCTCGGCATCCACGCCGGCCTTGAGCGCCGGCGCGGCGGTGACCGCCTTGGTCAGCGTGGTGGCCTCGAAGCCCTCGCCCTCGGTCGCCTCGATCTGCGCGGCGAGCTCGGGGTTGTCGGCCAGGTAGTCCGACAGCAGCAGCTGCGGGTCCTCGAGGTCCTCGGTCCTGGGGAGCTGGGCGAGCACGTCGTGCACCGGTTCACCGCTGCGCGAGTAGTTGATCTCGATCGGCGTCCACGACGGGTCCTTGCCCCGCAGGCCGATGCCGTAGATCCACCAGATGGCGCCCATCGACGCCATCCAACCGAACAGGCCGGCCATGGCGATCAGGAACCCGGCGCGGAGGCCGGTGTTGGTGGCGAGCAGGACGTAGACGGAGCCGATCAGCACGCCGACGCCGACGAGCACCACGAGGATGCCGCGGATGTGCGGATCGAACTGGATGGCGGCGAGCACGGAGGTGACAGGGAGGAGGTTCATCGGACTCAGTTGCTCCCGGCCGTCTCGCGAGGTACGTCGACGAAGGTCGGCGACTCGATCGTGCCGGCGAGCGGCGACTTGACCGTCGAGTCGTTCGACAGGTTGCGTTCGTAGGTCACGATCGCCCACACCTCTTCGGGCGTGAGCAGGCCTTCGGGACCGAAGTCGGGGACGCCCTGGTCGGCCTTGCCCGTGTTGCGGTTCACGCCGAAACCCGGCATCTGCGGGTTGCCCTGCTTGCGGGAGAAGTAGAGCTTGCCCTCGTCCATGCCGTTCCAGACCAGGTTGAAGTGCTGCTGCTCGGTGGCCTCGTCCTCGATCCCGGTCAGGTTCGGACCGAACGCGCCGTACTGCAACCGCAGGAACGGCTGCCAGGCCTGCCCGTACGGGGCACCGGCCACGTGGCAACGGGAGCAGGAGTAGGAGCCCTGGGCGAGCGACTGGTTGTTGAAGAGGATCTCACCGAGGCGGATCTCATCGGCGCGCGACAGGCGGTTGGCGTTGACGGCCTCCACGTCGCCGTTGGGCACGACGTCCTGGTTCGACTCACGCACCTCGAGCATCCGCTCGTAGAGCTCGGGGTCGATCGCCTTCACGACGTCGTCGACCTGGGTCCGCAGCTCGTCGGTCTTGAGCTGGACCGACCACAGGTAGGCGATGAGGTCGTCGACCTGCTGGGTGGTGAGCGGACCGCCACCGGGGGTGCCCCACGCCGCCATCGGCGTGCCCGGACGGCCGTAGTTGAGGATGTAGCGGACCTGCTCCTCGTCGTAGCGGTAGAGCACGTTGTTGAGCGCCGGGGCGTTCCAGCTCACCTGGCCGACGAACTGGCCGTTCTGGTCGTTGATGATGAAGGTGGTCACGCCGCCCACGCCGGCACCGCCGTGGCAGGTGACGCACTGGGCGCCGGTCTCGTACAGCTCGAGGCCCCGCTCGATGAACGTCTCGGCGTACATCTCCTTGGCGCCCTCCTGCCGGCCCGGCTCCGCCAGCCAGTACAGCGGGAGCGCGACGGCGATGATCGCCAGGAGCCCGAGGGCGGAGAACAGCGCCATGTTGAGCTTCGAGGACTCGAGCTCCTCGTCGGTCGGCATGTTGCCGCGGTTGGGGGCGAGCTCGACCTCGGAGCCGATCTCCTTGGAGCCGGCTCGCAGGTTGGCGAAGAACCACAGGACGAACCCGATCGCCACGATGGCGAGGATGACGGCACCGAAGGCCCGTTGGGTCGATGTTGCGACGATCATGTGGTGCTCGTACGTCTCCTCGTGAGCCGGCGGTGCCGGTCACCCTTCTCCCTCATGTCGGCCGGGATCCCCCGGTCGACCTGACCCTGGATGTGTCCTGCCGACTCAGTGGCCACCGCTGGCAGCACCGATGCAGTGCGGACCCTCGGCCTCCTGGCCGGTGGTGTTCGTGCCGATCGCCGGGCCCTGGATGACTGCGCCGGTGTTGACGATCAGGTTGCCGCCGGTGACCTCGGTGGCGAAGCTGTCCATGCCCCGGGGAGCCGGACCGCCCTTCTTCTCTCCCGCCTGGTTGTACTGCGAGCCGTGGCACGGGCACTCGAACCACTGCGAGCTGTTGCAGCTCGGCACGCGACAGCCCAGGTGCGGGCACTTCTGGTAGAGCACCGACAGACCCGCCTTGAGCGAGTTGAGCACCGCCGGTGCATAGACCTGCTCGGCCTTGGGCAGCGCGGCGGCCGGGTAGTTGGTGATCCACAGACGCCCGTCGGGCTTGTAGAGGAACCCGTTGTTCTTCTCCACGTCGGCGATCAGGTCGGTGACCTTGCCCATGTTGATCTTGGAGCCGAAGCCGCTCGAGCCCGACGGCCACAGGAAGCCGATGATCGCCGTGCCGAACGCGGCGATCGACAGGCCCATCATCGCGACCACGCCGCGGTTGAGGAACTGGCGACGCGTGACGTCGTAGGTCTCTGGGTCCGGCGGGACGAACACCGCGGGTGTGGCGGCGCCGACGGGCTCGAGCGCGCCGCCTCGGCGCTCCAGGGCGACGGACCGCTCGACCTCGGCACCCGACGGCCCGGTCGCGACCAGCTCCGAGGAGGCCTTGCGCGCCGCCTGGTCGCGCTTGATCGACTCGCGCGACAGCGAGCCTGTGGCCGAGTCGGTGTCGCGGCGTCGTGCCGCGCCCAGCAGGGCGACGGCCGCCAGCGCCACGATGACGACGACGGCGATGACGATGAAGAACCCGTTCATTGTCGACTCACCTCGATCCCATCTGGAAGGACTCGCTCACTTGGAAGGACACGCTCATCTGGAAGGACTCGCTCACCTGGAACGACACGCTCACACGACATCACAACTCGAAGAACACGCCGTCGATCCACGGCAGCGTGAAGTTGAACCCGGGCCCACGGAAGAACGATCCGATGATCGCGATCACGGCCCAGAACATCAGGAACACCGTCATGATCGAGACCGCGAACTTGCGGTCCTCGGGCTTGTTCGACGGGTTCTTGTCCATGTACGGGGCGAGGATCAGGAGGAAGATGCCCATGCCCGGGATGGTCACGCCGGCGACCATCGGGTGGAACATCGTCAGCAGCTCCTGGAGACCCAGGAAGTACCACGGCGCCTTGGACGGGTTGGGCGTCTGGTTGACGTTGGCCAGCTCGAGCAGCGGCGCGTTGACCACCCAGGAGAAGATCAGCAGGAAGACCGTGCAGATCAGCGCGGCGACGAACTCGATGATCAGCAGGTGCGGCCAGACGTGGACCTTGTCCTGGGGCTTGGCCTTGACGTCCTGGATGGAGCCCGACTTGACGACGGTCAGCAGCCGCTGCGTGTGACCGCCGGGCCCGGCGGCGAGCGGAGGACCGCCGGCCGCGGCCACGCCGCCTCCGGTCGCCGCCGGAGCGACCGCCGTGGCGGTGCCGCCACCGACCGGAGCGTCCGACGCCTCGACGGCGCCACCGGACTTCTTGGCCTTGGCCGCCTGGGACCGGGCGAGCAGGTGCGCGGGGATGCGGCTGTCGGTCGGAGCCGCGGCCTCGCCCGACTCGGACGCTGCAGGAGCGTCGGCCGGAGCCGGCGCGTCCTCGGCGGACTTGGACGCGGCCTTCTCCTTGGCGGCCTGCGCTCGCTTGAGGAGGTGTTCGGGTACCTCGGTCATGCGCTCTCACCCCAGATGGAGGAATGGGTGTGCTGGTCGATCACTGGGAGCAGCCTCACAGCGGTCCGGAGATGCCGCCGTCCTTGCGAACCCTCCAGAAGTGGATGGCCATGAAGATGACGGTGATGAACGGGAAGAACAGGACGTGCAACACGTACCATCGCAGCAGCGTGTCGGTGCCGATCTCCGCGCCGCCGAGCAGCACGAAGCGCACCTGGTTGCCGAACACCGGGGTGTAGCCGATCATGTTGGTGCCCACCGTCACCGCCCAGAGGGCCAGCTGGTCCCAGGGCAGCAGGTAGCCGGTGAAGCTCAGCAGCAGGGTGAGCGTGAGCAGCACCACGCCGATCACCCAGTTGAACTCCCGAGGCGCCTTGTAGGCCCCGTGGTAGAAGACGCGGGCCATGTGCAGGAACACCGAGATCACCATCAGGTGCGCACCCCATCTGTGCATGTTGCGCACGAGGAGGCCGAAGGTGACCGAGGTCTGCAGGGCGTAGATGTCGTCCCACGCCTGCGCCGCGGTGGGCCGGTAGAAGAACATCAGGAAGATGCCCGTCACCGTCAGGATGATGAACAGGAAGAAGCTGAGGCCGCCGAGGCACAGCGTGTAGCTGACCTTGACCGCGTGGCGCTTCACCTTGACAGGGTGCAGGTGGTACAGCACCGAGTTCATGATCACGTAGGACCGGTTCCTGGGGCTGTCGGAGTAGCCCTTCCGGAAGATCGAACCGGGGCGGAAGATCGAGTTCCAGGCCTGTGAGCCCTGGACCGAGTCGGTGAGTTCGGAGAGCTTGTCCGACATCTTGCCCTTGCCGGAGCCCTGCATCGTCTTGGCCACGGCTACTCCCTAGTCCGATCGGCGGGGCTGCGTCGAATCTCGACCGTCTCCATCAGCGTCGTCACCATCAACGTCGTCACCATCAGCCCAGACGCATCCCGTAGCCGTACCCGTGGGTGTTGGTCCGCTGATGGGCATCGCCGCCCGCAGCGGGGTCACCCACCTTGCCCAGGATGATCACGCCGGTCGGGCAGCGGTCGACGCACAGGGCGCAACGGGTGCACACGTCGTCGTCGATGAGGAACACCACGTGATCGGACGGGTCGACGCCGGGCTGGTCGGTGTTGACCGACTCCTCGATCGACGACGGCTGCACCATGTGGATGCACTTCCACGGACAGATGTCCACGCAGCCCTCGCACATGATGCACTCGGACTGGTCGATGTGGATGAACTGCTTGGGCTTGACCGCCTTGGCCAGGTAGTCCGCGTCGACCTCCTGCAGGACGTAGTCGTCGCGGAACTCCGGCATCGGCGGGTTCGCATCGGTGGCGCCCATCGGATGCTCCTCAGGCCCGCTTCATCAGCGGACGGCCGTACGCGGACACGGGCTCGAGGGCGGCAGCGGCGTCGGCGCGCTTGCCCCGGTTCTGCCACCAGGCCCACATGAACATCTGCAGGCCGAGGAACACGACGTAGATGACCACGGCGACGATGTCGCGGATGGCCTGTGCGGAGACCTGCACGGGGAACCACGCCGTGGTGAGGGTCCAATCGGTGAAGGGCATGACCATGACGCCGTTCGGGCCGAGCCAGACCTTGTCGGGACGCCAGTTGAGCTCGGAGTCCGCCCACGTCAGCCAGTGGTGCGGCACCACGCCGTAGATCCAGAACAGGATGAAGAAGATGTAGACCCCGGCCAGCATCGCCTCACCCCAGGTGATGGGGGTCCCGACGGGCCGTCTCTTGGCATAGGGGAAGATCGGAGCGACCAGCAGCACCGCGACCAGCAGTGACGTGAAGAACGCGACCACAGAGCTCCTCCGCTCGTGAAGGTGTTCACCAGACTATGTCGATCGTCCGCCGTCCTGTGTCCAGGCCGGAACTGCACGCAGCCCGGGGGCTGACGACCACGGCGTGGTCTACCACGACGCCGCCGCGGCGGGCACATCCGAGTCCGCGACGGGCGCATCGGAGTCCGGCGGCAGGCGCCTCGGAGTCCGGTCACCGCGGCGGCGCCCCACGGCGGTCAGGGGGCATCGCCGGGTGAGGACGTGGCGTCCTTTGGTCGCGAGCGCGGCGTCGTGCCTAGAGTGGCGGCCGAGTGGTGGAGACCGACCTGCAGCGACCCGCCGTCGAGCGCGACCGAGCGTCGATCGACGCTGCCTGCTCGACGGTCCCGCCGGCAGAGCGACGGACGCGGCGGAGGCAGCGTTGACCGAGATCCCAGAGCACCTTCTGGCCCGCAGCAAGGCTCGCCGTTCAGCGATGGGCGGCGGAGGCGACGACGCCCCGGCCGCTGCTGCGCCGGCGACGACCGAGAGCGCCGGATCACCTGAGCCCGCCGCTGCCGCAGCCGCGGCACCCGTTCCCGCGGCTGCACCGGTCGAGGCCAAGGTCGAGCCGACGCCCCCGTGGGTCGAGGCCGCCGAGACCCGCAAGAAGATCCCGTACTGGGCAGTGCCCGTGCTGGTGCTGCTCCCCCTGTGGGCGGTCGTGTACTACCTCACGCTGGACCCGCCGACCCAGGCGAGCTCACCGCTCACCGTCGGCGCGGACGTGTACGGCACCAACTGCGCCACCTGCCACGGCCCCACCGGCGGCGGCAGCGGCAACATCCCCGCCCTCGTCGGCGAGGAGGGCGTGACCCACAGCTTCCCCAAGCCAGCCGACCAGGTCGCCTGGGTGGCACTCGGCTCCGCCGGTTGGACCCAGGCCGGCGAGACCAAGCTCCCCGGCGGCAAGTCCGTGGCCGGCGGCATGCCGGCGTGGGCCGCGTCGCTCACCCCCGAGGACCTGATGGCCGTCGTGCTGCACGAGCGGACCACGCTCGACCAGGAGACGTTCGACGTCGCGACCTGGGAGGACGGCTTCGAGGAGACGCTGCAGAAGTACGTCCCCGACGAAGCGGATGCCTACATGGCGGTCCTCGAGGAGTGGAAGACCACCCCTCCGACGTGATCGGGCCGAACCGACCGATCCGCCTGCCGCGCTGAGCGCGAGGTGACGGTCCCCACCACCTGGAAGCGGCGAATCGTCGGCGCCGTCGCCGTGGTCCTCGTCGTGATCGGCGTCGTCCTCGTCGTCACCGGC
>JAPXRJ010000048.1:0-16928 GCA_033813615.1 Microthrixaceae bacterium
GGCCAGGGAAGGACCAGTCGGGCACCACGATCGGCTGGCCGTTGCGGTCGTAGAGGGGCTGCTCGGTGAACCAGTCCCGCACGCGGTCGACCAGCTGCTGGTAGCGCAGCGGGTTGGCGGCGCCGGTCGCCACCTGCACGATGCGTGGACCTTCGTCAGCAGCGTCGCCGGCCCGATCGTCGGCCTGGTGTTGGCCGGTCACGCCTTCGGCCGCGGCGGCGATGATCGCGGCGACCACGAGGTCCACCGGGATCACGTCGATGACCCCCTCGGGAACGCCGGGGAACTCCCTCAGGAGGCCACGTGCGTAGCTCAGGATGATCGGCTCGGCCATCCTGAAGCCGCGGATCCAGCCGGGCCGGGGTTCGGCGATCGCGGACTCGATGATCGACGGCCGAACGATCGTGTGGGTGATCGGAACGTCCGACGCCGCGATGGTCTGGCCGAGCGCCACCTCGCCCAACGCCTTGGTGAACGCGTAGGCGTCAGGCCAGCCGACCGACGTCGCCCGGGATCGACCGAAGGTGACCATCCGGTCGTGCACCCACTCCTTGCGGAGGGTCTCGGTCCGCTCGGCGAGCAGGGGTCCGCCCGCCGGGCCGAGCTCGGAGCGCGCCGCGGTGCGGAACTGCTCGAGGTGCTCCGGGGTGCGGCTCTCCGCATCGACGTCGGCACGTGTCCGACGTGCGGCGCTGACCTCGGCCGACCAGTCCAGGTCGGCGAAGAAGGGGTTGGCGGTCACGGGTTCCTCGGGCGCGCCGCCGCGGCGGTTGCCGGCGACGTAGCAGGTGCTCACAGCCACCAGGTGCGGCGAGGAACCCAGCTCATGCAACGTCCGGGCGATCCGCACCGGGCCCATGAGGTTGATCTCGACGGCGCGGTCGAGCGGCGAGTCGAACGCCACGGTCGCCGCGGAGTGGATCACGACGTCCGCTGCAGCGAGCGCGGCGCGTCCGGCGTCGTCGAGTCCCAGGCCGTCGCTGCCCACGTCGCCGGACACCGCGCGGACCCGAGCGGCGGCCTCGGCGAAGCCGTCGGGACCGAGCTCGTCGCGCAGGCGGTCGAAGCAGTCGTTGCGCAGGACCTCGCGCTCCAGGCGACGCTGGGCGCTCGACCGACGTCCGTCGCGGATGAGCAGCGTGAGCTCGACGTCGGGGACGCAGCGCAGCAGGCGCTCCACCAGTGCGGTACCGACGAAGCCGGTCGCGCCCGTCACGAAGATGCGCTGTTCGGCCAGGCCGTCGATGATCACGGGTAGTCCCTATCAGATCGCCTGGTCTCGAACCGGCTGCGGCGGTCGTGGCGCTCCAGTGCGAGGCGCACGAGCTCGTCGATCAGCTCGGGGTAGGAGAGCCCGGACTCCCGCCACAGGAGGGGGAACATGGAGATCGGCGTGAAGCCGGGGAGCGTGTTGATCTCGTTGACCAGGATCGTCGCCCCATCGGGCCCGTCGTCCGGTGTGAGGAAGAAGTCCACCCTGGCCATGCCCTCGGCGCGCAGCGCCGTGAAGGTGCGCACGGCCAGCTCGCGAACCTCCTCGGCCCGGGCGGGGTCGATCTCCGCCGGGATCACGGACTGCGCGGAGCCGCCCGCGTACTTGTCGTCGTAGTCGTAGAACTCGGCGGCGGGCACGATCTCCCCGACGACCGAGGCCCGAGGCGACAGGTTGCCGATGACGCCGCACTCGAGCTCTCGGGGAGGTCGCGACCGGCTGCCGACGCCCTGCTCCACGACGAACCGCTCGTCGTAGCGGGCGGCATCTTCGAACGCGGCGAGCACGCCGTCGACGTCGGTGGCCCTGGACACGCCGATCGAGCTGCCCATGTTCGCGGGCTTCACGAACACGACCGGGCCGAGCTCCTCCAGCAGCCGCTCGGCCAGCCCGGGCTCCGACAGGTCGCTGCGCAGCACCTGGCGCCACCGGGGCTGGGCGATCCCGTGGGCGTCGAGCACGGTCTTGGACATGGCCTTGTCCATGGCGACGGCGGATCCCAGCACGCCGGCACCCACGTAGGGGAGTCCGGCCATCTCGAGGAGCCCCTGAACGGTGCCGTCCTCTCCGTTGGGTCCGTGCAGCACAGGGATCACCACGGTGTCGGCACCGCCGACCAGCGACATGGGCTCGGTCCCGGGGCCCGTCACGTCGATCGACTCGGGCAGCTCCCCACAGCGCCCCGTCGACAGCAGCTCCGCGGCGTCCTCGGCGAGCTGCCACGTCCCGTCACGCGTGATGCCGACGGGCACCACGTCGTAGCGTTCAGGGTCGATCGCCCGCATCACATGGCTGGCCGACACCCGGCTCACGTCGTGCTCGGCGGACCGACCGCCGAACAGCACGACCAGGCGGATGCGCTCGGGCGGGGGTGTCACGGCGGACGAGTCTGGCACGTAGCATCCGCGGCCGTGGAGCTACGAGCCGTCGAGGTGGCACGACGCCTGGGTGGGGGCCTCGACGCTCCCGCGGACCTGGTGATCGACGGCCTGGCGATCGATTCGCGACGTGTGCGGCCGGGTCAGCTCTTCGCCGCCCTCGTCGCCGAGCGCGACGGCCACGACTTCGTAGGAGCGGCGTTCGAGTCCGGTGCCGCCGCGGTGCTCGTGGAGCGCTCCGATGCCCCGGAGGACGGGTGGGGTGGACCCGCGGTGGTGGTGGCGTCGGTGCCCGAGGCGTTGGCCGAGCTGGCCGGCATGGCCCGCGACCGGCTGGACCGATCGGACGATCCTGCCCACGTGGTCGGGGTGACGGGCTCGGTCGGAAAGACGACCACCAAGGACCTGTTGTCGAACGTGGCCGCCACCACGTTCGCGACGGTCGCGTCGGAGCGGTCGTTCAACAACGAGCTGGGGGTGCCGCTGACGCTCGTCAACGCGCCCGACGAGACCGAGGTGGCGGTCGTCGAGATGGGTGCCCGGGGCGCGGGCCACATCCGCCTGCTGTGCGAGATGGCTCGCCCGACCGTGGGTGTGGTGACGGTGGTCGAGGGCGTCCACACCGAGGTGATGGGTTCGATCGACCAGATCGCGACGGCCAAGCGCGAGCTCGTCGAGCACCTGCCCGCGAGCGGAGCGGCCGTGCTCAACGCCGGCGATCCGAACGTGGCGGCCATGGCGGCGCACACCGCAGCGACGGTCCTGACCTTCGGTTCTCGCTCCGCGGAGGTCGTCGCCACCGACGTGGCGGTCGACGACGACCTCCGCGCCCGTTTCACATTGCGGTCGCCGTGGGGGAGCGCCGCGGTGCACCTGGGTGTGCGCGGCGTTCACAACGTGATCAACGCGCTGGCCGCGGCAGCGGCGGGGCTGTGGCTCGGGGTGCCGGTCGAACAGGTCGCCGCGGGACTGGAGCTCGCGCCGGCGTCGCCGTGGCGGATGGAGCTGGTCCGGGTGCCGGGTGGCCCGGTCGTCCTGAACGACGCCTACAACGCCGGTCCCGCGTCGACCGCAGCCGCCGTCCGCTCCCTCGCCGAGTTGGCGGTGCCGCACAGCGGTCGGCGGATCGCCGTGCTCGGCATCATGGCGGAGCTCGGCCCGGAAGGTCCCGACGAGCATCGGCGGATCGCGGAGCTGGCCGGCGAGCTGGGGATCGACGTGCTGGCCGTGGGCACCGACCTGTACGGCGTCGAGCGCCGCGTCGGATCGGCGCTCGAGGTCGCGGCCGCGCTCGGCGAGCTCGGACCCGCCGACGCCGTGCTGATCAAGGGGAGCCGGGTTGCGGGTCTCGAACGTGCGGCGGAGGTGCTGACTCGTCCAGGTCGATGAGCAGGCCGAGCGCCGCGGCGACGACCGCGCCGAACAGGATGACCGGGACCTCGCCGATGGCATCGATGATCGGCCCGGCGATCAGGCCGCCGACGGGCACCAGTCCGGCCCAACCCATCATCCAGAGTCCCATCACCCGCCCGCGGACCGAGTCGGCCACCCGCATCTGGAGGGTGGTGGACAGTGCGGTGACCAGGACGAAGTACGCGGCGCCGGTGACGAACACGGCCGGGAACGCGAGCCACGGCGAGGTGGCCAGCCCGAACACGCCCAACGCCACGGCGAAGACGTAGATGCTCGTCGTGGACATGCGCGAGCGCGGCACCTCGGAGAAGGTCGTGCCCATGGAGATCGCACCGAGCGCGGCGCCGAGGGCGAAGGAGGCGAACAGCAAGGTGTAGGCGATGCCGTCGATGCCGAGGCGCTGCTCGGCGATCAGGGGCATCTGGTAGATGAACACGAGCGAGCAGAGCGAGAACACCGAGATCGTGATCAGGATGCGGGAGACCACGGCGTCGGATCGGGCGGCTGCGAAGCCTTCTCGGATCTGCTGCCACGGGGAGCCGCCGTCGTGGCCCTTGGGGGAGAAGTCCGCGTGCACGGTGGCGACGGCCCAGATGACGAACAGGTAGGTCAGGCCGTTGGCGGCGAACACCAGCGACGGACCTCCGAGCTCGGCGGTCAAGCCGCCCAGGATCGGTCCGACGACTCGGCTGGTGTTCATCGCCGCGGAGTTCAGCGCGACGGCACCCTGGAGGTCCTCCCGTCCGACGAGCGTCGGCAGCATCGCGGAGAACGTCGGTCCGTTGATCGAGTTGCCCAGTCCGATCGCGAAGACGATCGCCACCAGCGCCAGCCGGTTGGGATCGTCGGACAACGCGACGACGGCCAGCGCGAACGACAGCAGCACCTGTGTGGCGGCGATGGCGATCATCAGGCGGCGGCGGTCGACGCGGTCGGCGAGCGCTCCGCCGATCGGCGACACGATCAGCATGGGGCCGAGTTGGGCGAACGTGATCACGCCGATGAACCACGCCTCGCCGGTGAGGCGGTAGGCGAGGACGCCGAGGGTGATGTTCTGCATCCAGGTGCCGACGTTGGATGCCAGGTTGCCGAACCAGATGCGGCGGAACGCCGGGTGCGAGTAGGCGGATCCGAGGGTCCCCGGCCGGCGCTGGGGTCGATCCCCGCGATCCCCGCGACCCCCTCGATCCCCTCGATCCTTCGCATCCCGAACTATCGACACCGGCCCAGGATAGCGACGCTGGCAGAGGGGGCCTCGGCGCGTTCGCCTCCACGTACCAGACTGGTTGGTGGTGCAGCGGACTCACTACCAGGTGCTCGGAGTGCGAACGACGGCCTCGACGCCGGAGATCCGACGCGCCTACCGGCAGCTGGCGTACCTGTTGCACCCGGACCGACAGGCCGGCACCACCGAGGCCGAGGCCCGGCTGGCCGACCGTCGGATGCGCGAGGTCAACGTGGCCTGGACGACGCTGTCGGATCCGTCGCGGCGATCGGCCTACGACCGCTCCCTGGCCCCCCGGACCACGACGACAGCCCCCCGGCCGACGACGACGGGTTCGTCGGCGTCCCCTGGATCAGCCGGGTCGAGCGGCTCGGGGCAGTGGTGGGACAGCGACGATCCGGATGCCGCGCTGGCCCGGGTCAAGGCCGCCGGTGTCGAACCCGACGAACCCGATCTGTCGACCGCTCAGTTCTGGTTGTTGCGTCGGGGGCCCGTCGTGGTCATGGTCACCGTCGGCCTGGTGATCTTCATCGCCTCTGCCTACGCAGGGCGAGGAGCGTCGAGCCCGTCGGCCACGTCGGCGCCGCCGGCGGTGGTGGCCGACTCCGACTGCGTGAAGCTGATGCCCAACAACATGGCCTACAACGTGTCGTGCGACGGCGGCTACGACGCCCGCATCGTACGGGAGGAGCCTGTGGCGACGTCGTGCCTCGACGACGGCCTCGAGGTCGCGGTGGTCGGTGCGAAGTCGTACTGCGTCGACTCCGACGGTTGATGCGTGGTTCGTGTTCGCGGGCGCGACGAAGTGCCCGTTGATGCGGGTGCGGCGTCGAACGGGGTTGGATCGAGGCCGGTTGGATCGAGGCGGGTTGGACCAGACCGAGGTTGATCAGGCCGCGATCGGCGCGGTCAGGCCGTGGCGTTGCGAGCTCAACGCGGCACCGCTCGGGCTGGTGAGCTCGAACCACTGGTGCTCGACGGTCCGCATGGACCAGCCGGTGCGGTGCACCACGCCGTGGTGGTGGCGACACAGGCAGGCGAGGTTGTCCAGATCCGTGCTGCCGCCGTGCTCCCAGTGCTCGACGTGGTGGAGGTCGGTGTGGTTGACGTGGGCGTCGCACCCGGGGAACACGCATCCGCCGTCCCTGGTGCGCGCGGCCCGACGCTGCGTCGGCGTGGCGAAGCGGACCTCGCGGCCGGCGTCGACGGGCACGCCCATCGAGTCGACGACGATGCCGTGGAACGCTGCGTCGCAGCAGGCGACGGCGGCGGTGTGGTGGTCGACCACCTCGCCGTTCGGCGTGCGGACGACCTGCGGCTCGTCGGAGTGGATCACGTAGGTCACGTCCGCTGCCGTCCCGGCGGTGCGGTGGGTGGCGCCCGCCGCGAGTCGGCACGCTTCGGCCAGCGCCAGGGCCAGCAACGCGGACCGGTGGGGGATGGGGCAGTCGTCGGGGGCGGCAGCGTGGTCCTCGGCGAACTTGCGGAAGATGCGGTCGGCGAGGTGGTCCAGGACGTTCTCGATCACGTCGCGCGAGTCGCCGACCAACGTGCCGCTGAGTCGGGACGACCCGTCGAACTGGCGGTCGAACCGCAGCGAGTTGTCCTCGGGACGGGGCTCACGACCGTCGGTGTCGGCGACGCGGAGCAAGTCGGTCACCTTCGCGGCCCAGTAGCGGAACAGCACCACTTCGTCGGTGAGGTCGATGAGGTGCTGCTGGATGTCGACCACCACGTCGATGTTGCGGGCGTTGGTGGCGTTGGCGATCACTCTCACGTGGTCCGCACTGATGCGTCCGTCGACCAATGCCTGGCGCAGCAGGGAGCAGCACCGGAGGAGTCGCGCGACCTTGACCCGGCGACCGCCTTCTTCGGAGGGCAGCTGGTGGGTGGCGTTGATCCACGTCCGGGTGGCATGGCCGTGTCGCCGATCGGTCGCTCCGCGGGCGTCGAGCTCACCGACCGTGGCTGCGCTGGCGGCGTCGAGGGCCCGGCGGGCTGCTTCCAGTGCCGAGGTCATGGCTTCCAGGTCGTCGTCGCTGCATTCGCCGACCGGCGTCGAGGTGGCGAGCTCACGCACACGGGCGACGAGGGCGGTCACGTCGTCGATGCCGGGCGGCCCCGACGACCGGCAGCTGTCCGGTGTGGTGCTGTCTGGTGGTGGGTTGTCTGGTGGTGGGTTGTTCGGTGGCTCGAGTGCGTCCATGTCTGACTCCTTGCGTCCACATCGAACTGGTGTTCGGTGTGGACGTCACTGTAGGGAGCGGGTCTGACAGTCGGCGGACCCACGGTTCCGGATCCCAGATCGCCTCCGGCTACAGTGTCCCGGCTCGGGCGTATAGCTCAGTTGGCTAGAGCGCTGCCTTCACACGGCAGAGGTCCACAGTTCGAGTCTGTGTACGCCCACCATCGGAACAACGTCGAGACCCCTGCAACGTCAGGGGTCTCGACGTTTCCGGCCTCCCGGCGGGATTCGGGCGGCGCCGCTTCATCGCTCGGATTTGGCGCGTGATTCGCGGCAACGTCAGCAAGGGGGCAGCGCCGCCGCGGCGTCGAACTCAGTCGAGGGAATCCATGACGGGGTCCTCGCCGCTGTGGAACTGGTGGCCGCGCCGCGAGCGGAAGATCGCCGAAGTCGACAGCACGTGGTTGCGGTAGTGCGACTCGTCCCGAGTTGCCGTCGACGGTCGGAGGTCGGTTCGTGTCGGCCACCACTCCTCGAACCAGTCGCTCAGCGATCACGGTCCGAGGAGCGCGGATCCATCCGCGGCAGTGGCAGAGGGGATCGAGGAACCCCCGTCAGCTGCCGGCGATGCCGAGGAAGACGACGACTGCGCGACCGAGCCGGACGATGTCGTCGTCGCCAAGTCGGCCGATCTTCTCGCCGAGCTTGGTCCGTGGAACTGTCGTGATCTTGTCCACCATCAGGTTGCTGGGATCGCGGATTCCGTTCGTCTCGTCCGGAGTCACCGGCACTCGGAACAGGGGCGCTTCTATGGGATCGGTGGTGAGCGCGCAGACGGTCACCGATGATGTGGCATCGAAGCGGTCGTCCTGGATGATGACCACCGGCCGGGGCTTGCCGACGTATCCGCTGCCCGCCGCGGTCCAGATCTCGCCGCGCCTCACTCGTCACCCGAGCTGATGGCATCGATGAACGCTTGGTCGTCGGCCTCGCGGGGGCTCGCCGCGACCGCTGCTGACTGCAGGTGGGCCTGTTCGACAAACTGCGGTGAACGAACGTCGGGAACCCAGATCTGCACGGGACGCAGACCCTGTGCGCGCATGCGCTCGCGGTAGGCGCGAACGCGATCGGCTGTCGGGGTGCCGGATCGCCGAGTCGGTGCGGTCCGTCGCCGTCCAACGGGTGGGTGACCGGATCGGAACCCTGGGGAGCGCCGATCTCGCTGAACTCGACGAGGCCCTTCAGATCCACCTCGCGCTGTGAAGGTGAGCGTCCCAGAACGCCAGGACTGCGACGGTAGGGCGCGTGTGGTCGACGGGGAAGCTGTAGGTGAGGTGTGCGACCCGTCTGCCGATGTTGTCCAGGCTCGACGATTCAGGGCTCGATGCGTTCCACGGTGTCGACTCGGTCGATCGAGCGGTCGAACGAGGCGACGCGGTCGACGCCGGTGCTCTCGGCGCACGCCACGAGGTAGGCCTCGGCGAAGTCGAGGCGATCGGTCTCGTAGACCTCGATCGCCCGGAGCAGCAACGCCGGGTCGACCGTCACCACCGATCGCATCGACACCAAGGAGCGCATCGCAGCGGCGACCTGCTCGCGTGGTGCCTCGTAGAACGACTCGAGCACGTAGACCGTCTCGGCGACGATCAGGTCCGTCAGGTACAACTCCGCCGTCTCGGCCAGGTAGGCGGTCGCTCGTGCTGCCATGTCCGCGGGGTCGCCCGTCAGGTGTCGAACGAGGACGTTCGTGTCGACGAACGCGTTCACCGTGCCGTTGCGGCCCGGCTGGTGCGGGTCGAGCGGATGACCTCGTCCCACGCGACGTTGCGCTTCGCTGCGGGCACGGCGACGGTGCCGGCCAGCGACAGGAACTCCGGGGTGCGTGCGAGCACGGCCCGGTCGCCCTCGACGCGGAACACCACATCGTCGCCCTCGTCGAGCCCGAGGGCCTCACGTACGGCCTTGGGGACCGTGATTTGGCCCTTGGAGCTCATCCTCGCTGCGATCTCCATCGGTGCTCCCTTACCGTTTGGTTGATGTAAGGATAGCGCGCGGTGATGGCGCTGGGACCACCCGCCGCGCCGAGCCCCCTGCAATTGCAGGGATCTGGGTCCGCGGCCGTTCTGGGCGTTCGGCCGAAATCCCCCGGGATCGAGTTCACACGGCTGACGCTCGACGTCTCCTCGGGACGATGTGCACAAGATCTTACGCTTGTTAGTATCCGAGTATGACTGCGAGGAAGCATCGTCTCACCGTGACGGTCGACCCAGAGCTGATCGAGGCTGGTCAACGTGCGGTCAAGTCCGGGCAAGCAGAGTCCGTCAGCGGCTGGGTGAGCGCCGCTCTCGAGGACAAGGTCCGGCGCGATCGGAAGCTCGCGCTCCTGGCTGCAGCTGTGGCCGACTACGAGCAGGAGTTCGGCGAGATCAGCGACGAGGACATCGTGACGCAGCGTCGTGCTGATCGTCGGGACGCAACGGTCGTTCGTGGTCGTCAACAGGCGACACGCAATGCGAAGACGACGTGAGTCTCGTTCTCGACTCAGGCGCGCTGGTCGCGTTGGAGCGCAACGAACGCGCGATGTGGGTCCGTCTCAAGGCCGCTCAGATCGACGGAGACATTCCACTGACCCACGCCGGGGTCCTCGCACAGGTGTGGCGCGGGGGCGCACGTCAGGCGCGTCTGTCGCAGGCGCTCGGCGGAATCGATGTCCGCGCCTTCGATGAGCCGCTCGGTCGGGCGGCTGGACAGCTCCTCGGTGCCGCCGGGCTTGCAGACGTCATCGATGCCGGTGTCGTGTTGCTCGCAGTGGACGGAGACGAGATCGTCACGGTCGACAGTGAAGATCTTGAAACGCTGGCGGAGGCGTCTGGACGCCACGTCGAGCTGATCCATCCCTGATCGCTGGCTGTACAGCGCGGTCGTCTCCGGCGGCACCAGTCAGAGCAAGCCCGACACCAGAACCAGTACGCCAAGCGGTCGACGGGACTCCAGCCAGTCACGGGCGCGGCGAGCGGAGGCCTGAGTCAGCCAGGCGTCCTGCACGACCTGCGTGAGCTCGTCGACGTCGATCTCGACGCTCGGCAGAGCCAGCGAGGTTCGGGCGGAGGACGAGTGCGATCGCGAGGCACGCCGGCTGCCGTGGGTCCTCCAGGCCGTCCCATGCCGCCGGCTCTGGGTCGTTTGCCTGCGGCCTGGCAGTGGGCCCTCGGACCCGATGACAACGTCACCCCGTCAAGGTAACTTGATGGGGTGGATCCGGTGGTTCTGACGAGCGCTCGAAAGCACGGGATCCCCGACACCGACATGCTCCACGCCTAACGCCACCCGAGCCGCGTCTTCGACCTCGACGGACTCACCATGCTGGTCGGTGCCGATGGCAGCGGCCGGATGCTCGAAGTAGGAGTCGCGGTCGGCGGCGGGGTCGAGTTCATCGTCCACGCCATGCCCGCACGAGAGAAGTTCCTGAGGTGATCCCGATGCCCCGATCGATCCAAGAGATCCTCGACCACGCCGATGAGCTCGCCGAACGGCTAGAGAACTACGAACCCGCCGACGGCGACGAGCGCCCAGTCGAGGAGTACCTGCTCGAACGAGCGGCCCTCGACCGCGCTCGCAGCGAACGCCAGGTCGTCGACGCGGTGATCGCCGCCCGAGCGGCAGGCGCGTCCTGGCAGAAGATCGGCAGCCTCCTCGGCACCTCGGCTCAAGCCGCCCAGCAGCGCTACGCCTCAGTGGTCGAGTCCGTCTGAGCTCCGCCGACCACGTCTGCTGGTCCGGTGCACGCTTGCCTCGCGGTTGAGCTGTGAGGATCTCGCTCGTGGGGAAGGGGGTCATCCGTGTCGCGTTGTTGGTCGGGCTGATCGGTGTCGCAGTCGCCGCCTGTTTCGTCGGTCCACGAGGTCACTCGATGCCCTGGGACTCCAGCCAGTCACGGGCGCGGCGAGCGGAGGCCTGAGCCAGCCAGGCGTCCTGCACGATCTCCGTGAGCTCGTCGACGTCGACCTCGCCGATCCGACTGGAGCGGACCAGCACCGACGGGAGGCCGTCGAAGTGCGGTGTCGTGAAGAACGGGGAGGAGGGGTCCTGGACGAGAGCCGCCTTCTCGTCTTCTGAGCCGACCCAGATCACCACGACGTCGTCGTAGCGGTCGCCCGTTTCGGGATCGAATGCGTCGGGGCGCGGCGTGCGGAAGAACACGAACGACTTCCTGCCGACCTGATAGATCCGGTTCCCGCTGGGGCCGACCTCCACGCTGACGTGAGGCATCGACTGCGCGATCCGGTGCACGTCGTCCACCGTCGACGGCTGCCCGCTGCTGCCCACGGCCGAGAGTCGCGCCCGGTCCATGCCGGTCAGTGGTGGTATTCCACTCCTACCAGAAGTAGCATCCTGGTATGAAGGTCAGTGTGAGTCTCCCTGATGCCGATGTCGAGTACTTGGACAAGTACGCACGGACGCAAGGTCTCGACTCCCGCTCCGCCGCCCTGCAGAAGGCCGTCAGACTCCTTCGGGCGTCCGAACTCGGTGCGGCCTACGAGGACGCTTGGACCGACTGGGGGGAGAGCGAGGATTCCGAGCTCTGGGAAGCCGCCACGGCTGACGGTGTCGCCTGATGCGCCGCGGAGAGATCCGGTGGGTCGATCTCGATCCGGCGCGCGGCGCTGAATCGAACAAGCGCCGGCCCGGCGTGATCGTCAGCAACGACGGCGCCAACACCACGGCCAGTCGCCTCGGCAGCGGCGTGGTGACCATCGTGCCGGTGACCTCGAACGTCGAGCGGATCCACCCCTTCCAGGTGCTGCTGACCGCCGAGGCGACTGGGCTCGCGATGGACTCCAAGGCCCAAACGGAACAGGTGCGGTCCGTTGCCGTCCAACGGGTGGGGGACCGGATCGGAAACCTGGGGAGGTCCGATCTCGCTGAACTCGACGAGGCCCTTCGGATCCACCTCGCGCTCTGAAGGTGAGCGTCCCAGAACGGGGTCGAGAGGGCCTGACCGGTTCGGAGGCTCACGGTGAGCGAATCCGAAGTCCCCGGACCCTGTCGAAGTCGTTCCGGTTCCTCGTCATCAGGGCGAGGCGGTTCTCCAGTGCTGTCGCAGCGATGAGTGCGTCGGGCATCCGGAGCTGGAGCTCACGCACGACGCGACCTGCTCGCTCGGCGATCGAGCGATCGACCGTGACCTCGCGGAAGGGTGCGAGCAGCTGCGACACGACATCGGTGGCGCTGTTCCCCGCGAACAGCTCTGCGCGGGTGACCACCGAGTAGTGGAGTCGATTGCGCCCAGCCTTGAGTTCGACGGCGCCTCGCAGATGATCGATGAACACGTCGGTGTCGACGAGAACGTCAGCCACGCCGCCAGTCCTCACGAGACGGGGCTGAGGCATCGGGGGCGGCACCGAACGTCGAGCTCAACGCTGCCGAGGCGTCGCCCTCGTGGCTGAGGTACTCGTCAAGGGCCCGTCGGATGACCTCCGCCATCGGAATCCCCTCCAACGCCGTCATGCGATCGATCCGCTTCCGCTGCTCCTCGGTCAGATAGATCTGGGTTCTCGTCGCCGACATACATCAACTGTATACAGCAGGTGGCGACAAATCCACCATCTCCGAAGTGCCGTGAGGGGACGGTCCGAGGAGCTGCGGGTGCGGCCTGCATCGTGCGGCGGTTGGACATGTGATGCCGCCCGACCGAAGATCGCGATTCGCTGTCGGCGATCCACCCAGCGGTCGGCTGCGGACAGGACGCGGTTGATGCGGTCGAGCTGCGCCAGCAGCGTGTCGCGATCGATGCCCTTCGTCAGGTCGAGCGCTGCGACGTCCTCGGAGGCCCGTCGCGTGAACTCGACCGCTCTTGCCGTGTCGATCAGGCCGTCCCGACTGCCGAAGGGATGGTCGGTCACGGCGAAGCCACACCTCCGCCCGGACGGTCCGATGCGGTCCACGGTGTCGACCCGGTCGGCGCCGCGGTCGCGGCGCTCGGATCCGCTCAACGGCGATCGCGAGACGAAGCGGCGATCACGGCCACGGCCGTTGCCAGCAGGCCGCACCAGAGGACGAGGTGCGTTCGTACCGGCTGGAGTTGGCGCTGCAGGACCGGTGCACCTGCCGAGGTGAACCAGATGAGCGCGAGCACCAGACCGGGGAGGACCGACGCGTTCGTGGGCTGGCGACGAGCTGCCGCAGCGCCGAGCGCGAGCTGGCTCGCCGCGACCGTGGCCCACTCGAGTGCGACTGCCCACCACGGCGCCGATGAGTCCGCTCCGGCAACGGCCACGGTCACGGCCCATGCTGAGGTGACGACCACGAACGGGCCCGACATGAAGGACAGTCGTCGGGCCCACAACGGTGTCGGTGCAGCAGCGGTGAACGCGCTGGCGCCGTCGTCGAACACGGTGCACAACGGCAGCGTCGTGACGACCGCGAGCACCGACATCTCGAGGGGTTCGTCCAGATGCGTCCGGCTCGCCCACGCGACGCCGAGGAGGACGCCCGTGGCGACGACGGTCCACGGTGCGAGCCGGGACACGTAGCGCCAGTAGTGCAGGTTGGCCAGCGCCCTGGGCGGGCGAGTCGGTGTCGGGGTGGCAGACACATGAGCGGATCCGGCCGTCCTCACGTGCACGGGTTCGTCCCCACCGTGGTGGTGTCGCTGGATGCCTCGCCAGGATCGAGTCCGGCGAGAGCGAGGAGTCGGCTCGATGGTGTCGCCGGGTCGGTCAGCTCGTCCCAGTGTGGGGTGACCACCGCTGCGACCTTGGCGGGGTCGATCTGGAGGAGTCGACGAGCGTCGAGCACGTCGGCCCCGGTGCCGGCGGCGCCGACGACCGCCTGGGTGCCGTCGCCGCTGGCCGAGCGATCCTCGTAGTCGACGATCGTGTTGAGCGACACCCGCTGGTGCACGAGCCCGTCCTGTTCCACCCGGTCGGCGTGTGCGCCGAGCGCGTGGCGGGTGGCGTCGGTCGCGTTGCCCGCCAGCCACATGGCGAGGACCAGTCGGGCCTGACCGGGTGCGTCGCACCCGGCCGGAGCCGACCACGTGCTGGACGGGGGCAGCCCGACCGTGAGCGAGGCGACCCCGAAGGCGACCTCCAGGTCGGGTTGGTCGTCGTTGAGCTCGAGCGACGGGTGCACCGCCCCGTCGGCGCGCCAGGCCCTGGCGGGATCCAACCGCTCGACCACCTCGACGGGGTACGGGTACGAGAGATCGCCGTTGTACTCCACCGGTGCGGAGAGCCGGGGCACGAACTCCCGCTGGAGCACGCGGACGTCGCGAGGGCGCGCCGATGCCGGGACAGCGGCGAGCACGGCGTTGACCGCCGGCGACCACGAATCGATCCAGGCCTCGGAGCCGGGGTACACGCAGTACTGCACGTCGCCTCGCTGTTCGCAGTGCTGGCGGTCCTGTGGTGACTCCAGGTCGGCGACCACTCGCTCGACCTGCGCCGAGGTCGGCGGCCGGGACATGACCCAACCTGAGGCGGCGACCAGCGCGACGCATGACACCGTTCCGGCGACGAGCGACCGTCGCCACGGGTGACGCCACAACGCCAGACAGGCACCGAGACCGACCAGCCCGACGATGAATCCGAGGCGCCACGCCGGGTGCGGCACGATGTCGTAACGGCCGCCGAGGTCCTTCTCGACCGCGACGCGGAGCCAGCGGAACTGCTCGTGGTGGTTGTCGGGCCCGTTGTTCAGCCAGATGATCGCGGCGATGCCCGCGAGCGCGGCGGCGGTCGTGGGCAACCAGCGGGCCAGGAACACGCCGACCACTGCGCCGCCCACCACGGCCAGCAGCATCGTCACCACGGTGCCGGTGATCGACCAGGGCAGCAGCGGCACCGGCGAGTCCGCCATGAGGTGGATCGCGACCGACGCGACGAGGAGGTAGGCGACGGCGATCGGCACCGGCCCGAGGCTTGCCAGCAGGAACGCCTCGGTGCGTGCCCGAGGGGATGTCGGGGTGGCGGCGAACAGCTCGTCGGCGTCGTCGCGGTGGGCCCGGCAGGCGTTGCGGTGCGCGGCGGCGACCAACGCGAGGGCGCCCAGCGGCACGCCGATGAAGGTGAAGATCTCGACCCTGTCGGCTGCGATGGTGGCGTCGTTCTCGGGGATCATGAACGCCGCGGTGACCGAGGCGATGAGCCCCAGCGTGATGAGGAACGCCGGGTGCAGCGCCAGGCGTCGTGCCTCCACCCGGGCGAGGGCGGTGACCGCACGTGCGGTACCGGCCTCGTCGGTGAAGCGCAGGTGGCGTGACTCGTCCCAGCGCCGGTACGCCGTGCCTGCCACGAGGATGACGGCGACGGTGACCACGAACGACACGGTGATGGTCATGCCACTGCCTCGCCGGCGGGAGCCTGGGCGCTGGAGCCGACCAGCAG
Organism: Microthrixaceae bacterium; assembly: GCA_033813615.1. Taxonomy (GTDB): domain Bacteria; phylum Actinomycetota; class Acidimicrobiia; order Acidimicrobiales; family Microtrichaceae; genus Dermatobacter. The sequence goes on from JAPXRJ010000048.1 coordinate 15,581, forward strand.
CAGGTAGCCGTCCTCGATCGTCGGTTCGATCAACTGCGCGCCCGGCGGTGGGTCACCGACGTTGCGGACCTGTCCCTCGGCGGTGTTCCAAGCGATCCGGGCGTGGGGGTCGCGGCGCTCGGACAACCAGACGTGACCGGCCGCGGTGGATGCGAGCTCAGCGGGGGTGCCGTCGAAGTGGACGGCTCCGGCGTGCAGCACGACGACGCGCCCGCAGAGAGCGGCGACGTCGCCGGTCTGATGGGTCGACAACACCACGGTCGTGTCGGGTCCGGTGTCGGCGAGCATCTCGCGGAACCGCAGGCGCTGTTCGGGGTCGAGGCCGACGGTGGGCTCGTCGAGCACGAGCAGCTCCGGGCGGCCCAGCAACGACTGGGCGATGGCGACCCGGCGTCGCATGCCGCCCGACAGCTTGCGGATCTTGCGGTGCCGCACGTCCGCGAGTCCGACCACGTCGAGCACTCGCCGGACCTCGTCGTGCCGGGTGGCCGTGTCGGTCATCTCCTTGAGGATCGCGACGTAGTCGACGAACTCGAATGCGGTGAAGTCCTGGTGGAATCCCGGCTCCTGGGGTACGTAGCCGAGGCGTCGGCGCACCTCGATGCGCTCGTCGCCGTGTCGCACGTCCCGACCCAGCAGGTGCAGGTCGCCGTCGTCGGGGGCCAGGACCGTGGCCATCAGGCGCAACAGGGTCGTCTTTCCGGCGCCGTTCGGACCGAGCAGGCCGGTGACTCCCGGGTGCAGGTCCAGGGTCACGCCCCTCAGCACGAGCTGTGACCGGTAGGACCGCGTGATGCCCGACATCTGGACGGTGGGTCCCGGGCGGTCGGCGTGCATCCGGCTCATGAGGTCCTCCTCGGGGTGCGTCGCGCTTGGACAGCTCGCGCAGGTTCCATCAGGTCCGGCCGGCGCAGCACCAACGTGATGGCGATCGCTGTGAGCGCCAGGTAGGCCAACTGCGGCCCCGTTCGGAAGGGCGCGAGCCGATCGTGGGTGGTGGCGACCCAGAGGCTGACGCCGCACACCCATGCGACGCCGACCGTCGTCGCGGCGAGGACGGGGTCGATCCGCCCGGACAGCGCCGTCGTGAGGGAGCACATCGCCAACGACGGCAGCAACCACAGGGCGGCCTCGGTCCAAGGGCCAGGGGCGAGAACACCGGTGGTGAGCGCGACCGCGACGGTCGCGGCCAAGGCGACGCTGGCCCGCAGGCCCATCACGTGAACGGCCTCGAGCGGTGCTGCGACGGCGACCTCGGCGGCAGGCTCCGATGCCGCGCTCAACGCCGCGGCGACCGCGGCGAGCGGCACGATCGCAGCGACCGTCAGGTACACCAGCACTCGGACCG
>JAPXRJ010000049.1:0-16768 GCA_033813615.1 Microthrixaceae bacterium
CGGCGCGCCACCGCCAAGTGGGCCGAAGGAGGGTGGCCTGCGGAACCCGACCAGAACGGGTCCGGCATCACCGCCCCGTTCAACGCCCCGGCACAGGGTCCCCCGCCGTGGGACGTCTACCGCCTGGAACCGCTCTCGGCTCTCGTGGTGTTCGGGGAGGAACCGGGCGGGCTCACCCGCTTCCGGTTCTGAGCCTGCGACACCGGCCCGCCTGCGACACCGGGCCGTCAGGCCGTCAGGCCGTCAGGCCCACTCGGAGAGGACCGACTCGATCTCCGACGCTGCAGCCATCTCGGCAGCAACCCGTTCGGCCTGGCGGCGATGCTCCGAGTCCCCCATCACGGACTCGACGCCGGCTCGAATCGGAGCGACATCGGCCCGATCGAGGGGTCGCCGCTCGCCGTCGCGGCCCCGGTCGACAGCGACGCCGACACCGGCCCGCTGCACCATCCACGCGTTGTCGAACTGGTCGGCGAACATCGGCACCACCACCACGGGTCGCCCGGATGCCAACGCGCCGAGCGTCGTGGCGGACCCACCGTGGCAGACCACGGCCGACGCCACCGCCACGATGTCGTCCTGGTCGACCCATCTGCGTAACACCACGTTCGACGGGGCAGGACCGAGGGCCTCCGGATCGACCTCCGCTCCCGTGGTCAGCAGCACTCGGGCGTCGACGGCGTCGACGGCTTCCAACAGCACCGCCAAGCTGCTGACCGCGATGCTCATGTGTCCGAGCACCGTGCCGAAGGTCGCATAGAGCAGTGGGCGGTCCGATCCTCCCCACCAGTCCGGAAGCGGTCGGGCGCCGGCCCGACGTTCGCGCACACGAACGGTCGTGGAGAAGCGCTCCGGATCCATCGAGGCGGGAAACCGGGTCAGGTACGGCGTTGCCCGAACGGCTTCGGTGAGGCCCTCCCGATGTTCCTCGAGCGCGGGCGACGCGGCGTCGATCGAGGTCCACTCGCCGTCCGATCGACTGATGGCGACCTGCAGGACGCGCACGTTCACCTCGGCAGCGACGACGGCCGACGCGTACTCGCACGGATCCCTCACGATCAGATCCGGGCGCCAGGCCCCCACCACACGGCGCACCGCCGGCAGCATCGCTGTCGTCGCGAGGCGACCGAACAGCTCTCGGTTTCCGAGCACCGCCGCCGACTTCGCGTCCAGGATCGGCAACTGCTCGCGGATCGGGGCGATCTGCGCCTCGGTCGGCTCCGAACCGTCGAGCCACTCGAAGCCGGCCCGGCGAACCATCGGTTCCATCGTCGTCGGAGCGACGACCGCCACCGCATCGCCCCGACGGCGCGCCGCGGCGAGCACAGCGCTCAGCGGCCCCCAGTGGCCGGCACCGCCGAGCGAACACGCCCCGAGGACCCTCACCTCGCCCCGGTGGTCCCATCGTGACGGGGCCGGTAGCTCAGCACGACCGCTCCGGAGCCGAGCTCCCGACGCTCCACGAGCTCCAGCTGGAGCGGCCCGTCCAAGCCGGCGAACAGAGTCGGACCGCGGCCCGCCACGACCGGATGCACGACGAGCTCGGGTTCTGGGCGTGATGGCGATGCAGCTCGTCGTCGGGAACCGCCGTCTGGTGATCGCAGCATCCGTCGAGGGTGACGTCGATCGCGTAGCGCCGCTGTCTCATCGACCGGGAGCGTACGGCGGCGACGAGAGGCCGTGCTGCGCCGGGAGGCGACCGGGATCTGGCACGATCACGCCATGTCGGTCTGGGGGATGCTCGCCGTGTTGTTCGCGACCGCGTTCGCCGCGGCAGCGGTCGCGGCGGTGCGGGGCCGATCGACGAAGTTCGTCGGAGCACTCGCCGGGCTGATCGCCGTGGCGTGCGCCTGGGTGTGGTGGAACCACGTTCGCCTGGAGTCACGGCTCGCCGAGGCGGCCAGCAGCGTCGCCGGTGTCGAGGTGCACGTGGACTGCCAGGAGTGGTTCTTCGGCGAGTGGTTCGTCACCCGGGGAGCGGGCCGTGTCGACGGTCGTGACGACGGGACCATGGACGACGTCGCGCACCTGGACCGCAACATCTGCGCCGCGGCCGCCTCATGGCCCGGCGACGACACCGATGACGCGTACATCGCCGTGCACGTCCTCACCCACGAAGCCGGCCACGTCCGTGGCGAGACGAACGAGGCCGCCACCGAGTGCTGGGCGATGCAGCACTCGGCCGAGGTCGCCGAGGCGCTGGGAGCGTCGCCCCGGCAGGCAGCTCGGCGGGCGCAGTGGTACTTCGACACCGTCTACCCGCGCATGAGCAGCACCTACCGCGGCGACGGCTGCGACATCGGCGCCGGTTGAGCGCGACGATCCGCGCCGCTCTCAGCCCCCAGGTGCTGCGCGACCGAGACCGCTCTCCTGCTCGGCCCGCATGATGCGCATCCAATCCCTCAGGCCGATCACCGACATGACGGCGAACACGCCGAAGAGGATCGCGGTCGGGTAGAGGACGCGGTCGATGTGCAACGGGATGCTGACGACGTTGAAGGCGATCCAGTACCACCAGGCCTCGAGCCACTTCCGGGCCTGGGCGTAGACGGCGAGCACGCTGAGCACCATGGTCAGCGAGTCAAGCAGCGGCGTCGGCGAGTCCGTCCAGCGGGCCAGCACCGCGATCCATGCTGCGCAGAAGACGGCTCCGGCGATGTTCAGCCACGCCCACTCCCCCGGTCGCATCCGACGGATGTGCAGCAGCTCCTGCTCGGCACCGTGTCGGGTGCTCCACTCCCACCAGCCGAAGATGCTGAGCCCGATGAACACGAACTGCAGGAACACGTTGGCGTAGAGCTTCACGTCGGTGAACAGCACCACGAAGCACACCGCGTTGGCGATCCCGAGCGGCCAGTTCCACACGTTGTCGCGGATCGCCAGCCAGATCGAGGCGAGCGCCAGGACGTTGGCCAGCACCTCGGCCCACGTGATCGGGATGTCCCACAGCGTGACTGCCGACGACGTCAACCAATCCCAGACGATCACACGATCACCGCTCGGCCCGGTCCATGGAGCGGCAAGTCTGGTCGATCGGCCGGACCGGGGCCACGTCTGTGGGACGATCCCCAGATGCGAGCCGTGACGATCGCCGACCGAACCCTCCGCTGGGCCGAGCACCCCGACCCGGTGCCGGGCACCGGCGAGGCGCTCGTCGCCGTCCGGGCCGCCGGCATCAACGCCGGCGACCTGCTGCAGCTGGCCGGGCACTACCCCGCGCCGCCCGGATCGCCGACCGACATCCCGGGCCTGGAGGTCGCCGGCGAGATCGTCGCGCTCGGACCGGGCGCGGACCGCTTCGCGCTCGGCGACCGGGTCATGGCCGTGGTCGGAGGCGGTGCCCAGGCGGAGCTGGTCGTCGTGCACGAGCGCTGCCTGCTGCCCGTGCCCGACGCGCTCGACTGGACCTCGGCCGGCGGGTTCCCCGAGGCGTTCACCACCGCGCACGACGCGCTGTTCACCCAGGCGCGGCTCAGCCTGGGCGAGACGCTGCTGGTCCACGGAGCCGCCGGCGGCGTCGGCGTCGCCGCCGTGCAGCTCGGCGTGGCGGCCGGCGCCCGTGTGCTCGCCACCGTGCGCAACCCGGCGCTGCGCGATCGCGTCGACGTCCTCGGGGCGACCGCGATCGAACCGGACGGCTTCGGCGCCCACGGCCCGTTCGACGTGGTGCTCGAGCTCGTCGGAGGACCGAACCTCCGCGACGACATCCGATCGCTCGCCGTCGGCGGACGCATCGCGATCATCGGCGTGGGGGGTGGACCCAAGGCGGAGATCAGCCTCCTCGACCTGATGACGGTCCGGGGTGCCATCCACGGCTCGACGCTGCGGGCGCGCCCGCTGGAGCAGAAGGCCGTGGCGGCCGCCGCCGTGCAGCGACACGTGCTCCCGCTGGTCGAGCAGGGCGTCGCGCACGTGCCGGTCGACGCGACGTTCCCGCTGGCCGATGCGGCGGAGGCCTACGAGCACTTCCGGGCCGGCGGGAAGTTCGGAAAGGTCGTGCTGGTCGCGCCCTGACTCCGCTTCGACGCACCGCGGCACCTCCACCCCTTCGCGCCCGGTCACCCGGCATGCTGATGCGGATGCATCGACGCACCCGCCTGATCGCGCTCGGCCTGGCGCTCGCCACGTTGAGTGCCGCCGCGACCTCCTGCACCCGGGACCCGCAGACCGGCGGCTTGCCGACCGAGCTGCCCACCGAGGGCACCACGACGACGGTGCCGCTGCCGGTCGCGGCGCCGCCGTGCGTCCAGGACCCCGACGGCGTCGGCGACGAACCCCCCGCGGGCGCACGGCCCGGCGACCTGATCGCGTCCTACCAGCTCGACGGCCAGTACAGGACCTCCCTCGGGTTCCCGACCGATGCCCACGCCTGGCGGATCTCCTACGTCAGCACCGGGGTGGACGAGCACGACCTCCAGATCGTGTGCGGTCTGGCCGCCGCACCAGCTGCCGGCCCGAAGGAGTTCGAGGGATCGGGTCGGATGCTGGCGTGGGCGCACGGGACGTCCGGGCTCCAGCAGGCCTGCCTGCCGTCGCTCGCACCGGAGACGTCGCTGTGGGGTCCGATGTCGGACGGGATCAACAACCCGGCGTGGGGCCGCGGCTTCCAGAAGCGCAAGGGCGACCCCGCCGACGGCGCGCTGCAGACGGCGCTCGACCGGGGTTGGGTCGTGTCGGCCAGCGACTACCAGCCCAACAACACCTACGTGGTGGGGCGGATCGCGGCAGCGAACGTGATCGACGCGGCTCGAGCCACCAGTCAGCTCATGTCGAAGACCTACGACGAGGATGTGCCCGACGACTACGACACGATCACCTGGGGGCACTCCCAGGGCGGCCACGCTGCCATCTGGGCCGGCCAGATGATGGACACCTACCAGCAGGCGGCGCCCAACGCCGACGCGGCGACACTGCACCTCACCGGCGTGGCCGCGCTCGCTCCGGCATCGAACTTCGTGGTCCAGCCCGGTCAACAGAGCGCGGAGCTCGGCAACGGCCTCACGGACTGGGAGATGCACACGACGATCGAGGTCGCGGGGCTGCCGATCCCCGCACTCGAGCTGCAGATCGGTCCGGTCCTGTTCGCCTACATCCTCGGGTCGTGGGCCACCCTCAGCGCTCGTGGCGAACCCGACGCCGAAGCCGCGACGCCCGCCTTCCCGCCGGAGCTGACAGACCTCGACCTCCGGGCGATCGCGACCGAGGAGGGCGCCGCCTCCATCGCCCAGATGATGCCGCTGTGCACCGTCACCGATGCGAAGCGGCTGCAGTCGATCGCGGCGCCGTACCGCAACGCCGGCGTGCACAAGTTGCTCGTGCCGGAGCTCTGGAACCTGCCGGAGGACTACTCCGAGGGCGAGTTCTTCAAGGGCGGCACCGACGTGGCCTGCGCGACGGCCGAGGGGAACGACCTCGCCGACTGGTGCGATTGGATCCGCTGGAACCTGCCCGGACCCAACGGTGTGAACCCGTTCCCCAAGGTCCCCGAACATGAAGGCGAGCCCGTACCGATGCTGATCGGCCAGGGCATGGACGACGTGGTGATCCACTGCCAACCGACCGAAGGCGCCGGGGAGGCAGCCGTGCCGGCCGCAGCCGACTGCATGAGCGTGGCCCTGTACGACTCGCTGCGGATCGATGAGCAGGGGTACTGCCCGGCGAGCGGTGATCGCGGGCACCTGCAGCTCGCGCTGTTCCGAAAGGACGGTGCCTCCAGCCCTGCCGGCCACCTGCAGATCCCCGCGCAGATCTCCGCCGTGGGCAGCGGCAAGGCCGCGTCGGACCTGTCGTTCGTCGGCTCGCCGATGGACCGCTTCATGACCGGAGCGTTCGACGGCACGCTCGACCCCGGCTGCAGCGCGGCGGTCCTCAACCCGTAGCAAGGCGCTCGACGCCTGGTGGTGGCGGCCGGACTGCGGCAAGCGGTGAGCGGCGAGCAGCGAGCAGCGAGCAGCGAGCAGCGAGCAGACTGCGGAGAGCAGCGAGACTGCGGTGAGGATCCGACCGTTTCGGTCCTGACTTCTCGTCAGAATCCTGGCGGACGGCGGACGGCGGACGGCGGACGGCGGACGGCGGATGGCGTGGCAACCTTCAGCCGTGGAGCTCCTCGACGACGCGGAACGGCGACGACGCCTGGCCGTCCGCCACGCGCTCGCGGGAGCCGCTCGTCGCGACGGCCCCGTGGCGGCGGCCCGCAGCGTGGTGGCGCTGCACGGGACGGATCCGGCATCGATCGTCCTGTCCGCCCGCGCCCGGTGCGCCTCGATGTCGGCCGACGACGTGGGGGCCGCCCTCCACGAGCGACGAGAGCTGATCCGCGTGATGGCCATGCGGCGGACCATCTGGGTCGTCCCGGCCGACCTGGTCGCCGCCGCCGTCGCCGGACCCGGCGCCAGGGTCGCCGGCACCGAGCGCAAGCGCCTGGTCGCTGACGTCGAGACCCACGGCCTGCACGCGAACGGCGACCGCTGGCTGGCGACCGCCCGGCGCCAGGTGCTCACCGCCCTCGCCGACGACGCCGAGCTGTCGATGGACGAGATCCGCTCCAGGTCCCCGGCGCTCGTGGGCTCCTATCGACAGGGCATCGGCAAGAGGTGGGACTCCGAGGTGCCGATCGCGCCGCGCGTGCTCACCTGGATGTGGGCGGACGGAGCGATCGTCAGGTCCGGCAACGACGGCTCCTGGCGGTCGTCACGGCCCCTGTGGGCCGCCGCCGACCGGTGGATCCACACGGATCGTCGGAGCCGGGACGTCGACGGCGCCACCGGCTGGACGGAGCTGGTGCGCCGGTGGCTCGCCGCCTTCGGCCCTGGGACCGAACGTGACATCGTGTGGTGGCTCGGTGCCACCAAGGCCATCGTCGGTGCCTCGCTGGGTGCCCTCGACGCGGTCGGCGTCGCCCTGTCGGACGGCACGACGGGCTGGGTGCTCCCCGACGACCTCGACCTCACCGCGGAGCCGGGTCCCTGGGGTGCGCTACTGCCGGCGCTCGACCCGACCACCATGGGTTGGAAGTCCCGCGACTGGTACCTCGGGCCACATGCGCCGGATCTGGTCGACTCGGCCGGCAACGCCGGACCCACCATCTGGTGGAACGGGCGGATCGTCGGCGGGTGGCACCAGTCCGAGGACGGTGCGGTCGGGATGGCGCTCCTCGACGACATCGGAGCGGATGGCATCGCCGTCCTCGAGGACCACGCCGGGCAGCTGGAGGAGTTCCTGGGCGGCCGGAGGGTGCTGATGCGCTTCCCTTCGCCGCTGTTCCAGCGCTCGACCGGTCGGCATCGATCCTGAACGACTCTCCTGCTGAACGACTCTCCTGCGGAACGACTCGCCTGCGGAACGATTCTGCGGTGAGATCCCGACCGTTCCGGTCCTGACTTCTCGTCAGAAGCGGAGCGTCGGGGATCAGGCGGTGGCGAGGCAGTGGACGTGGGCGACCACGACGGTGCGGGGTCGGCCGTCGTCGTCGGGCTGGCCGACGTCGGCCACCTCGACGCGGCACAGCACGGTCGGACCGGTGCGGCGGAGCACCGTGGCCGCAGCCCGCAGCGGGCCGACCCGACCCTGCGCCAGGTAGGTCGCCGTCAGGTCCGCGGCGACGGCCGGCCCGTCGAGCGCCGCTGCGGCCGCCCGCACCGCCGCGGCGGTGGCCATCGACGCCACCACGCCGCCGTTCACCGCACCGAAGGAGTTCTGCACGAACGGCGTGACCGCGAGCTCGACGGTGCTCGCGTCGGCGCCCACCGACCCCGACCCGACCGACCCCGACCCGACCGACCCCGACCCGACCGACCCCGACCCGACCGACCCCGACCCGACCGACCCCGCGTCGAGCGCGACGAGGCCGATCGCATCCGAGTACGGGGCGCGCAGCCCCGAATCCTCGAGCGCCATCGACACCCGCTCGCCGTCGCGGACCGGCGTGTCGGCGATGTCCAGGTTGCCGTCCCGACGGGGGAGTCGGACGAAGGTGAGCTGCGCGTCGCCCACCGAACCCGCGGCACCGACGAGCTCACCGTCGCGCAGCACGGACAGCCCGGCCTCGACCACGATCGTGGTGCGGCCCGCCCGGCGGACGACCGCGTCCACCGCGATCGCGTCCACCGCGTCGCTGGGCGAACCGGCGTCGCCCGGAGGGTCGACGAGGTGGAGGGCGAGCTGCGCCGTGGCCATCCAGTCGGGAGCGATCACGTGACCCACGAGCAGCCCGGCGAGCACGTCGGTGACCACCAGCACCGGACCCGGCTCCAGCCGACCCGCAGCGAACACCTCGGGGACGAGCTCCAACCGGGCCCGTGCGCTGTCGGGGCCCGTGTCGACCACGTCGAAGGGGAGGTCCCGCAGGAGGTGTCGCCGCGGTGGATACGGCAGCGGCGCCTGATCGGACGCGACATCGCTCATGGGGCGCGGATCGTAGGCTCGCGGACGACGTCGCCGGAGGTCCTGCGTTGACACCGGACACCGAACGTTCCACCGGCTCGACCGCTCGCTCCGAGTCGGCACAGCCCTGAGAGCACGCTCCGCGCCGCCGGGTCACGAGGCCGGATCGGCGGGGTCGGTCGGTAGCCTCGGCCGTCGTGACCCGCACCCGACTGGCAGCTCTCCTCCTCGCCTCGGCGCTCGCTCTGGCGGCTTGCTCCGGGGGATCGACCGCAACGATCAGCAAGAGCTCCGACACCCGACCGACCGCTGGTGCGGCTGACGCAGGGGGCGGCGATCTCGAGTGGACCAAGTGCACCGGCAAGCTCACCGCACAGGCCGGTCTGCAGTGCGCATCGCTCGACGTGCCGGTGGACCCCGCCGAGCCCGACGGCGAGACGATCTCGATCGCCCTCGCTCGCAAGCCGTCGACCGGCACCGACGCCGAGCGCATCGGATCGCTCGTGATGAACCCGGGTGGCCCCGGCGGGTCGGGTCTGGAGTTCCTCGCCGGCACCTCGACGGTGTTCCCGTCGTCGATCACCGACCACTTCGACCTGGTGTCGTTCGACCCGCGAGGCGTGGCGGAGAGCTCACCGGTCCGCTGCCTCGACGACGAGCAGAAGGACGAGCAGCTCGCCAGCGACCTGACGCCGGACACCCCTGAGGAGGAGGCTCGGGCCGACGAGGAGGAGCGGCAGTTCCGCGAGGGTTGCGAGCAGCGAAACCCAGAGCTGGCGCGCCACATGAGCACCGCGGACGTGGCCGCCGACCTGGACCTGATCCGGATCGCGCTCGGCGACGACGAGCTCAACTACCTGGGCTACTCCTACGGCACGGCCATCGGCGCCACGTACGCGGCGATGTTCCCGACGACCATCCGGGCGATGGTGCTCGACGGGACGGTGAGCCCGACACCGAACCCGTTGGACGAGGCGATCGTGCAGGCCACCGGGTTCGAGCGGACGCTGGCCAACTTCGTGGCGGCATGCGACGCGGACGACACCTGCGCGCTCGCTCCGGACGCAGCAGCAGAGATCGCGTCGGTCCGCCAGTCGCTGGAGGACGACCCGATCACGGTGTCGACCAAGTCGGGTGAGCGCACGCTGAACCGCGACCTGTTCGACTACGGCCTGGCCACAGCCCTCTACGACACCTCGACCTGGGGGCCGACCGCCCAGGCCATCAAGGACGTCCGAGACGGTGGCGCCGAGACGATCCTGGCGCTCGTCGACCGCCAGACCGGCCGTCAGTCCGACGGCAGCTACGACAACTCGATGGACTCGCGATCGATGGTCTCCTGTTCCGATGAGATGGTCCGACCGACCGCCGAGGAGGCCGAGCGGGACCGTGCTGCGGTCATCGCCGCCGCTCCCACGTTCGGCGACTTCTTCTCCACCGGCCTCGACAGCTGCACCGACTGGCCGGAACCGGCGAACCCGACCCCGGCTCCCTCTGCCGTCGGCGCCCCGCCGATCCTGGTGATCGGGACCGTCGGCGACCCCGCCACGCCGTACGAGTGGGCTCAGGAGATGACCGAGGCACTGGCCGGCAGCGTGCTGTTGACCTACGAAGGCGACGGCCACACCGCGTTCCTCCGCGCCGGGCAGTGCATCGAGGACGCCGTCGTCGACTACCTGGTCGACCTCACCTTGCCGCCGGCCGACACCCGTTGCCCGGTGCAGAGCACCTCCGGTGGCTTCGGCGGTGTGAAGGACCAGCTCATCGAGCAGCTCACCGACTCGGGACTGCCCGAGTCGATGGCCACGTGCGTCGTGAACGGCATGATCGACCGGGTCGGCGAAGCCGAGTTCAACGACCTCGTGCTCAAGAACGAGCAGGCCGAGATCACGAAGCTCGCACAGGCCACGGCGCTCGAATGCGCCACCTCCGGCGGCGGCTGAGCGAACATTCCGTCCCGGAGACGACCGGCGCAGTGCAGACCCGACGACCGAGGGACCCGTGATGGCGATCGAACTGGTGCAGACAGAGGGCGTCTTCGCCCTCGACGGCGGCGAGTGGGAGGTCACCAACAACGTCTGGCTGGTCGGCGACGACCGCGAGGTGCTGGTGGTCGACGCCGCGCACGACGCCCGGGCGATCGCAGATGCCGTGAACGGTCGCAGCGTCACCGCCATCGCGCTCACCCACGGTCACAACGACCACATCAACGCTGCTGCCGCACTGCAGGATCTTGTCGACGCACCGGTGCTGCTGCACCCCGCCGACCGGATGCTCTGGGACGTCGTCTACCCGGACCGGGCCCCCGACGGCGAGCTCGCCGACGGTCAGACGATCGCCGCCGGCGGCACGGCGCTCGGCGTGCTCAGCACGCCCGGCCACTCACCCGGCTGCTGCTGCTTCCTCGACGACGGCGGCGGGCACCTGTACTCCGGCGACACGCTGTTCTGCGGCGGCCCCGGCGCCACCGGTCGGAGCTTCTCGGACTTCCCGACGATCATCGCCTCGATCCGCGAGCAGCTGCTCACGCTGCCGCCCGAGACGGTCGTGCACACCGGCCATGGGGATTCGACGACGATCGGGGCCGAGGCGCCCGACCTGGAGGAGTGGCTCCGCCGCGGCCACTGACCGATCACCGCAGCAGGCTTGCGACGCCCCACACCGCGGCGATCGTGCCGAGCACGATCATCACCATCGCCCGCCCGACGGGCGGCGAGCCGCCGTCGGTCGGCGGCCGCACCAGGGCGACCACGTTGCCGACGACCATCGCTGCGCCCAGAGCCAGGACCATCCAGGGGAAGAAGTCGTCGCCGAGCAGCAGCGTGGCGCCGTCGTCCTGGGCGAGCACCGACGCGACGACTCGGAGCGGGTGACCGATCATCTCGCCCCCACCCCGGTCACCGCGGCAACCCCGGCCGGGACGCTCCCGGGGTCATCCAGCAGACCGTCCGGCAGATCGTCCGGCAAGAAGTGCTCAAGATGCCGGTGCATCTGCCGATAGTACTGAGGTCGGTGGACATCGCCCCCACCGGCACAACCCCACAGCCGGGGCAAATGGAGCGGGGGACACCAATCTCCCTCCAAACGCATCGCCGCCAGCGCTCTCCCAGGCTCTGGCGCAATGTGGCCCTCGCTCCGCCCCGCTGTGTGGGGGTCGAGTCCCTCCGGATTCCCCCGCCTCGCACACCCCCGGCTCGACGGTGCGCCGGCGTCCGCGACCCTCCTGCCCCTGAGGTCCCACCGGGGATCTGGCGGATCGGCGCGATGACGCCGACAATGGGGGCATGGCGACGCACCTGGAACAGCCGGACCGGCCGTGGCTCATGAGGACCTACTCCGGTCACTCCACGGCCAAGGCCTCGAACGAGCTGTACCGGACCAACCTGGCCAAGGGCCAGACCGGCCTGTCGATCGCCTTCGACCTGCCGACGCAGACCGGCTACGACCCCGACCACGTGCTGGCCCGCGGGGAGGTCGGCAAGGTCGGCGTGCCCGTCGCCCACCTCGGCCACATGCGCACGCTGCTCGACGGCATCCCGCCCGGCGAGATGAACACCTCGATGACGATCAATGCCACCGCGGCGTGGTTGCTCGGGCTCTACACCGCCAACGCCACCGAGCAGGGCGTGGCGACCACCGCGCTGCGGGGCACGACCCAGAACGACATCGTCAAGGAGTACCTGTCACGGGGCACCTACATCTTCCCGCCGGGGCCGAGTCGACGGCTGATCGTCGACATGTTCGCCTTCTGCAACGAGCACATCCCCAAGTGGAACCCGATGAACGTGTGCTCCTACCACCTGCAGGAGGCCGGGGCGACGCCGGTTCAGGAGATCGCGTACTCGCTGGCTTGTGCGATCGGCGTGCTCGACGCCGTCAAGGAGTCGGGCCAGGTGCCCGAGGATCGCATGTCCGACGTGGTGGCGTCGGTCAGCTTCTTCGTGAACGCGGGGATCCGCTTCGTGGAGGAGATCGCGAAGATGCGGGCCTTCACCCGGATGTGGGACCGCCTCACCGCCGAGCGCTACGGCGTCACCGATCCGAAGGCCCGCCGGTTCCGCTACGGCGTGCAGGTCAACTCGCTCGGGCTCACCGAGGCCCAGCCGGAGAACAACGTGCAGCGCATCGTGCTGGAGGCCCTCGGCGTCACCATGTCGCGCGACGCCCGGGCACGCTCGCTGCAGCTGCCGGCGTGGAACGAGGCGCTCGGCCTCCCTCGACCATGGGACCAGCAGTGGTCGCTGCGCATCCAGCAGGTGCTGTCGCTGGAGACGGACCTGCTCGAGTACCCCGACCTGTTCGAGGGCTCGGTCGTCATGGAGGGCCTGACCGCCGAGTTGGAGGACGCCGCGCAGGCCGAGCTCGACGACGTCCTCGCCCTCGGCGGTGCGTTCGAGGCCATCGACGAGCTGAAGGGCCGGCTCGTCCGCTCCCACACCGAGCGCATGCGCCGGATCGAGTCGGGCGACCTGACCGTGATCGGCGTCAACGCGTTCACGGAGACCGCCGACTCGCCGCTGGCCGGCGACGACGCCATCCTCAAGGTCGACCCCGCCGTCCAGGACCAGATGGTCACCGACGTGCGCGAGTGGCGCGCCGCCCGCGACGAGTCGGCCGTGGACGCGGCGCTGGCCGAGCTCGAGCGCGTGGCCCGCACCGACGAGAACATCATGGCGGCGACCATCGAACTGGCCCGGGTCGGGGGGACGACCGGCGAGTGGGCGAACCGGCTGCGCGAGGTGTTCGGCGAGTACCGCGCTCCGACCGGCGTCGCGGCCGCCGCCGGCGTGGCGGGCGGTTCCGACGGGCTGAGGTCGTTGTCGGAGCGCCTCAAGGTGATCGACGGCGGACCCCCTCGGTTCCTCGTCGCCAAGCCCGGCCTGGACGGGCACTCGAACGGCGCCGAGCAGATCGCCGTCGCCGCTCGTGACGCCGGCATGGAGGTCATCTACCAGGGGATCCGCCTGACGCCCGAGCAGATCGCTGCCGCGGCACGGGACGAGGACGTCGACGTGGTCGGCCTGTCGATCCTGTCGGGCAGCCACATGGAGCTGATCCCCGAGGTCGTCCGGCTGCTCCGCGACGCCCACGTCACCGCACCGGTGGTGGCCGGTGGCATCATCCCCGAGGACGACCGCCCCAAGCTCCTCGACGACGGGGTGGCAGCGGTCTTCACCCCGAAGGACTTCGAGTTGACCAGGATCATGACCGAGATCGCGGACCTGGCCCTGGCGGCCCGGAGCTGAATGCTCACGTCGGGCGATGACCCAGCCGATGAGACCACCATGGTCGACGCCCGTGTCATCGCGCTCGTGTTGGGAGTCGTCGGTCTGGGCGTCGGCGTCGCAGCGGTCGCACTGGACCTGACGGCACTCGGAGCCGTCGCTGGAGTCCTCGCCCTCGCTGCCGGGGGCGTGGCGCTCGCGGCCTCACCGAGGACGTCCGGCGACGACGAGCACGACGTCGACGAGCGGGATCAGACCATCGACCGCACTCGCCGGGAGCTGGCGGACGCACGCGGCGAGGTCGACGCGCTGCGCGCCGAGCTCGCATCGGCCCGTCAGGATGCGCCGGCCGCTCCCGAGGACGACCGGGTCGCAGCCGACGAGGCCGCGACCAGTGCCGCGGATGTGGCCGGCGGTGACGCATCGGCGCTGACCGACCCTGCGTCGCAGCTGTTCTCCGAGGCGTACTTCCGCGTCGCGCTGCAGTCCCGCCTGGCCTCGGCGCGCCGGCACCTGCGACCGGTGTCGGTGTGCCTGGTCCGCATCGCCGAAGGCCAGTCCGAGGACCAGGAGCCCGCGGCACCGCCCCCACGGGTCGCTGACGCGATCCGCCAGACGCTGCGCGAGGCCGACATCGCCTGTCGCCTCGACGACGGCACCTACGCCGTCATCCTCGAGGACACGCCGGAGAACGGCGCGGTCTGGACCGTGGAGCGGACGCGCCGCAACCTCGTCAGCAGATCCGGGCCGCACACCATGTGGGCCGGTGTCGCCTGCTACCCCGCGCACGCGTTCAGCGGCGACGAGCTGCTGCAGCAGGCCCGCTCGGCGCTCGGCGCCGCGCAGGAGTGGAACCAGGACCGCATCGAGGTCGCCGTCGTCGAGGGCTGACCCTCGCCCCCACCCCCGTTCGCGCCCCACCCCCGTTTTGTTCGGCGTTTCACAAGGTTTTCCTTGTGAAACGCCGAACAGAACGGGTCGGGCTGTCAGTCGGGCTCGGGGAGCTCGGCTCGGATCTCGGATCCGTCGGCGTCGAGGCCACGGCCCGCCCAGCGCACCCGACCAGGCGTGGCGCTCAGCCGGGCCACCACCTCCTGCATCGGGACGCCGTCGACGGTCACGATCGCCCCACGGTCCACGAAGTGCGGGTCGGTGGCGATGTCGGCCATGTCGTAGACGGGGGCCACGGCCGCGTGCGCCGCCTCGAACTCCTCCAGCACCTCGTCGAGCGTGCGCGACGCCATCCACTCGGCCATCCGGCCGTCGATCTCGGACCGGTGGGCCACCCGACCGGCGAATCCGGCCATGGACGGGTCGTCGCCGAGGCCGATGAGCTCCATCACCCGTTGCGCCACCGACTCG
This sequence comes from Microthrixaceae bacterium, assembly GCA_033813615.1. GTDB lineage: Bacteria > Actinomycetota > Acidimicrobiia > Acidimicrobiales > Microtrichaceae > Dermatobacter. Next base: position 14,970 of record JAPXRJ010000049.1, read on the forward strand.
GCGCTGGTCGACACGGCGACCCAGCGGCCGTCACCGGTGCGGTAGGTGTTGCGCGGGACCGTGTACGGGATGCCTGCCCCGAGACGCTCCTGGGTCTGGCCGAGCAGGCCGTAGAGCGGGATGAGCGGACCCATCAGCTGCAGCATCGACTCGATCAGGTTGACGTCGACCACCTGGCCGACGCCCGAGTGCAGGGCGACCATCGTGGCGAAGGCAGCGACGATCGCCGCGACCTCGTCCGTCAGCGCGATCGGCGGCAGCAGCGGCTGGCCGTCGGGTTCGCCGTTGATCGCCGCGAACCCCGACAGGGCCTCGGCCTGGGTGGCGAACCCGGCCCGGTCCCGATAGGGGCCGCTCTGGCCGAAACCCGTCACCCGGGTCACGACCAGGCCGGGGTTGGTCCGGTGCAGCACCTCGGGCGCCAGGCCCAGGCGCTCGAGCGTGCCCGGGCGGAAGTTCTCCACCAGCACATCGGCGGTGTCGATGAGCCGACGGGCCACGGCGAGGTCGTCCGGGTCCTTGAGGTCGAGGGCGATCGTGCGCTTGTTGCGACTCACGACCTTCCACCACATCGATGCGCCGTCGGCCGGGTCCATCCACCCCATCGCGCGCACGCTGTCGCCTGCGGGTGGGCGCTCGACCTTGATCACGTCCGCTCCGTAGTCGGCCAGGTAGCGGGCGCAGCCCGGACCGGCGATGACGGTGGCCAGGTCGATCACCCGCAGGTCCGCCAGCGGACCCTTCGACCGGGCAGTGGCAGCGGCAGCGGCAGCGGCCTCGTCGAGTGGGTCGGCCGTCATCGGGCCTCGATGGCGAAGCAACGATCCGACAGGCGACCTCGGGCGTAGCGGGCGTAGGTGCCGGCGAACATCTCACGCGTGCGCTCGCTCCACGCGAGGGCCGCCGCGTCGGTCACGCGGCGATGCACCTGCAGCACCAGGCCGTCGTAGACCCGGTACTCGGCCCACGAGCCCGGGTAGTCCTTGACGGTGCCGACCTCCACGAAGGGAACGTCGGCCACGCCCGGAAGGCCGATGCGCTTGTTGCGATGCGTGTGACCGGCGAAGTAGCCGAGCAGCCGGGGTCGCCGGGCGAACGTCGCCGCCAACGCCTCGGTGTCGTCGGGGACCAGGCCGAACACGTCGGAGCGACGGCGCTCCTCGGCAGCGTCCCACGCCGGGTGGTGGCCGAACACCATCACCGGGCGGTCGGCGCGGGCGCCCAACTCATCGAGCCACTCCAACTGATCGGCGCTCAGGTGGCCGTTGATCGTCCGGTCCCGCGACGTGTCCAGCACCGCGAGGACCACCCCGTCCAGGGTCACCTCCTGGGTGGGCCACGCACCGCGCTGGTTGCAGTGGTAGCTCTCGTGGTTGCCGCGCACCCACGTGAGCCGGTCTCCGAACGCCCCGCCGTACACCTCCAGGAACCGGTCGAGCTCCTCGTCGGTCCCGTTCGACGTGACGTCGCCCTTGACGACGACCGCGTCAGGCGACCACGCCGACATGTCGGCCACGACGGCCGCGTTCATCGTCTCCGGGTACGGAACCTCGCCCGGTTCGACCGAGTACGTCGCCCAGTCCACCCCGTCGATGTGGCCGCAGACGGTCTCGCCGAAGTGGACGTCGTTGGCGGTGACGACCCGGGCGAGCAGCTCACCCCGGCGGGGCAGGGTCCGGACCTCGACCCCGTCGACGGTCACGTCGGTGTCGGGAGCGAGGTCGGTCGCGCGCACCTCGTCGCGACCCCGGAACACCACCACCTCGTCGTCCGCGACCGTCATGACCTCGGGTTCGAGC
>JAPXRJ010000050.1:0-16521 GCA_033813615.1 Microthrixaceae bacterium
GCGTGACCACGATGGGCCGTGACGTGGCCCAGGACCCGCTGTTCTTCCGCTGCGCTGCCGCTGCGGGAGCACTGGCGGCCGACCTCGTCGACGGGCCACCTGGTGGTCATCCCGTAGGCTGACCGCCCGTGGCCAAGGTCGACCGGCTCCTGAACATCGTCGCCGCGCTGCAGGCGTCGACCGCACCGCTCACCGCAGAAGAGCTGCGTGAACGCGTGCCCGGCTACGAGGAGCACTCCGACGAGACGTTCCGACGCACCTTCGAGCGCGACAAGGACGACCTCCGCAAGGCCGGCGTCCCGATCGAGACCGTCACGGTCGCCCACACCGACCAGCCTCGTGCTGGGTACCGCATCCGCAGGGAGCGCTACGAGCTGCCCGACCCCGGTCTCGATCCGCAGGAGCTCGCGGCCCTGCACCTGGCCGCGACGTCGGTGCGCCTCGTGGGCATCCCCTACGACGAGGTCGACGACGCCCTTCGCAAGCTCGGCGGCGTGGCGGTGAACGACGACGACGACGGCGGTCCGGTCGGCGCCGTGACCGCGCCGGAGGCGCTGGCCACCCTGTTCCAGTCCGTCCTGGAGCACCAGGAGGTCGAGTTCTCCTACGGAGGACAGGCTCGCCGGCTCCACCCGCACCGCCTCCAGTACGAGCAGGGCCGCTGGTACGTGAGCGGCCACGACCTGGACCGCGATGCCACCCGCAGCTTCCGGCTCGACCGCATCGACGGTGAGGTGTCGGCTGGTCCGCAAGAAGCGTTCTCGCCGCCGGATGACCTTCCCGAGGTGCGGCTTCGCCCTTGGGAGCTCGGCGACGGTCCGGCGAGGAGGGCGCACGTGCTGTTGGAGGCGACCGTCGCCGCACCGGTGCTGGTCGAGGACCCCGAGCTCCTGGTCGCCGACCGGCGTGCCGACGGCTCGGTGGTCGTGGCGCTCGACGTCCGCAGCATCGCCGGCCTGCGCAGCTTCGTGCTGTCGCACCTCGACCACGCGGAGCTCCTCGACCCACCCGACTTGCGCCAGGGCCTCGTCGACTGGTTGACGCCGTTCGTCGGTGACGCAGCGGGCGGTGCGGCGACATGAGCGCCGCAACCGCGTCGGAGCGGGTCGAGCGGATCCTGTCGGTGCTGCCGTGGATCGTGGAGGAGCCCGACACGACCGTCGAACAGGTCTGTGGCCGCTTCGGCGTGACCGAAGGCGATCTGCGCTCGGACCTGGATCTCCTGATGTACGAGGTCGGCGTCCACCCCTTCACCCCTGACGCCCGCGTCGACGCCTTCGTGGAGGACGACGGACGCATCGTCGTCCACCTCGGCGACTACTTCCGTCGACCGCTCCGCCTGACGCCCGACGAGGCCGTCGTGCTGTACACGGCCGGACGGGCGCTCCTCGATCGACCCGACCCCGACCCGGTGCTGGCCCGGGCGGTCGCCAAGCTCGCCCGCGTCCTGGGCGACGGCGTTGCCGACGCGGTCGACGTGCGACTGGGCGATGCGGACGCGGCGGTCCTCTCGACCGTGAGGGCCGCTGCCCAAGATGGTCGACGCCTGCGCATCGACTACTACTCCTTCGGCCGCGACGAGCGATCCGTTCGCGACGTCGACCCGCTGCGGGTCACCGCGCGGGACGGCCACTGGTACCTCACCGCGTGGTGCCACTCCGCTGACGACGTACGGGTGTTCCGCGTCGACCGGATCACCGCGGCGTCGCCGACGGGTGACCCGGTCGGTGATCACCCTGGCGTCGAGATCGACGACGAGCTCGACGGGGACCTCAACGACGGTCGACTCGTCGAGCTGGTGGTCGACCGCGGCGACGAGTGGTTGGTGGACGCAGTTCCCACCACGTCGGTCGAGGCGGTGGGAGACGACCGCCTGCGCGTCGAGCTCCGCGTCACCGCGGACCCCTGGCTGCAGCGACTGATGCTCCGACTCGGTCCGTCGGCCACGGCCAACGATGCCGTCGAGGGCGCCGACCTTCGTCCTCTCGCGACCGACGCCGCACGTCGGGTGCTGCGCCGCTACAGCTGACCGCCGATAGTCTCGATCCGATGTCGGATCCGACCGTGGAGCGCCCGCAGCACGTCGCCGCATCTGCACGGTCGACCGGCGGCACACGCAAAGGGCGGTCCTCCACGAGGAACCTCATCGAGTGGGCGCTGGTCATCGTCGGGGCGATCCTGGTCGCCTTCCTGGTCAAGACGTTCCTCGTCCAGGCGTTCCAGATCCCGTCGCCCTCGATGCGTCCGACCCTCATGGAGGGCGACCGGGTGCTCGTCAACAAGCTCAGCTACCGACTGCACGACGTGAACCGCGGCGACGTGATCGTGTTCGATCGGCCAACCGCACTGGCGGCGGGACCCAACGATCCGGCTGACCTCATCAAGCGGGTGATCGGCCTTCCCGGGGACACCCTGCAGACCAGGGACGGGAAGGTCTTCGTCAACGGGCGCGAGCTGGCCGAGCCGTACCTCACCGACGGCACCGTCACCGACAACATCGACGAACCGGTGACGATCCCCGACGGCCACGTGTGGGTCATGGGCGACAACCGAGGCAACTCCCAGGACAGCCGCGTCTTCGGACCGGTTCCAGAGGACACGATCGTCGGCCGCGCGTTCGTGATCATGTGGCCGCTCGGACGCTTCGGATCGCTGTAGGCGGTCGGCTGGACCCGGGTGGTCCTCAGGTGGGTTCGTCCGAGGTGGGTTCGGCGCCGGGATCCAGTCGGCTCGCCACGTCGACCATCCGATCGACGTGGTCGGAGAAGACCCCGTCGATGCCCGACTCGAGCAGGGACCGGATGACCCGCTCGTGCTGGGCGTCCCAGCCCAGAGCGACACGTCGGAACCGGTGGTAGAGCGCCACCATCCCTCCGCTCCACTCCGAGTGGTGGAGGTTGATCCCGTCGACCTGCAGACGCCGAAGCGCCGCGGCGTGCGGCTCCGGCTTGCTCCCGAGCGCTGCGAGACGGGTCGAGTGGACCAGCCGGGCCGCGGCGCAACGGTCGCGCCAGGTGACCAGCAGGTCGAGGTCCGGGTGGCACAACCAGAGCCGCTCGATCGCTCCGAACTCCCGGGCGGTGTCGAGCACCTCGTCGAGCGCCGCGGGATCCTTCACGTCGAGCGACAACTCGAAGTCCGTGCCGCACGACTCGTACAACTCGCGCAGCGTCGGGATCTTCGTCGACAGGTCGGCTCGGTCGACCGAGCCGATCGGCGAACGTCGCAACCCCCGACGAAACAGGCCGTCGTGGTCCAGCACCGCCTGGCCGTCCGCGGTGCACCACACGTCGCTCTCCAGCCCGGTCGCACCGAGCCGCAGACCCAGCGTGAACGCCTCGATGGTGTTCTCCGGCGCATGGGCGCGGGCGCCCCGATGGGCGAACAGGATCTGAGCATCCAGCAAACTGGGTAGGGGATCAGGCATCGTGGTGGTCATCGTGGCACGGCCATGGACGTCGTGACTCGACTCTGTGCTCCGAAGAATCACCACAGGAATTGTCAACCCACAGGGGGTCCGGTCCGAAAGAAGGTGGAGCACCTGAACAGGAGATCCCCGACGATGGCACTCATCCGAGCGACGTGCAGCGACTGCGGCGACGTGGAGCTGCGTTCACGCGACCTGCGGGTCCGTCAGTGCCACGACGACGAGTCGGCGACCTACCTGTTCAAGTGCCCGGTGTGCCGCATGATCGAGGTGCGACCCGCCGAGCAGCACGTGGTGGACGTCCTCCTCGCCGCTGGGGTGCACAGCACCGAGTGGCACCTGCCTGCCGAGCTCGCCGAGCGCCGGGACGGCGATCCGATCACCCACGACGACGTGCTCGACTTCCACGATCTGCTGGCGACGCCCGACTGGTTCACCACCCTGGCTGCCAACCACGAGCTCTGAGAACCCGCGCACCGGTCCCCAGCGGTGGTGCCGGGCGTCGCGACCCTGATGGGTACGCTGTGACCATGTTCCGGATCCGCGTTGCGCCGACGATCCAGAGCGTCGGCCCATGATCCAGAACTTCGGCGGCGGCGAGCTGGTGGTGATCGTCATCCTCGCGTTGGTGGTGCTCGGTCCCGAGCGGATCCCCGAGATGGCACGGAGCGCGGGCAAGATGATCGCTCGCTTCAAGTCCATGACCTCGGGGCTGCAGGGCCAGGTCCAGGGCGTCATGGACGACCCGGCGATGCAGCCGCTCAAGGAGCTCGGCGACTTCGCCGCCCGTCCCCGCCAGAAGTTGGCGGAGTACGCACTCGAAGCCGAGGCCGAGGAGCGAGCCAAGGCTGAGAAGGCGTCCCTCGACGCGGCAGGCCAGGACGATTCCGACGTGCCACCAGCGGAACCCGAGGCGCTGCCCGACGAGCCCACCGACCCGGCACCGCTCGACGCGGGGGAGCGGGAGTCGGCCTGAGTCGTGCCCAGAGGATCGCTCCTCAAGGGAGCTGAGCGAGAGGGCGCCTCGATGGCGCTCGGCGACCACCTGCGGGAGCTGCGCAACCGGCTGCTGATCTGCCTTGCGGCCGTCGCCGTCGCCGTCATCCCTGCGTGGTTCCTGTACCCGTGGATGGTCGACGTGCTGAACGCGCCGTACTGCGACGCGCTCACCAACCTCGATCCCGACGCCAGCTGCAAGTTCCTCGAGACCAACCTGCTCGCCCCCTTCACGCTGCGCCTCCGCATCGCCGGGTACGGAGCGCTGTTCCTGGCGATGCCGGTGATCCTGTGGCAGCTGTGGCGCTTCATCGCTCCGGGCCTCTACAAGAAGGAACGTCGCTACGCGCTGGCCTTCACGGTCACGGCCACGCTCCTGTTCATCGCCGGAGCGGTCACCGCCTACTTCACGCTCACCCAGGCGGTGAGCTTCCTGGTCAGCATCGGCGGCGACGACGTCGAGATCCGTTCGGGCATCGAGAACTTCGTGAAGCTCGCACTGTTCATGATGCTGGCGTTCGGGATCGGCTTCCAGTTCCCCGTGGTCGTGGTCGCGCTGCAGATGGTTGGCGTGGTGACACCGGAGAAGCTGGCGTCCTGGTGGCGTCAGGCCATCGTGCTGATCACCCTCATCGCTGCGGGCATCACGCCCAGCGGTGACCCGATCTCGATGTTCGCCCTGGCGGTTCCGATGTACCTCTTCTACGGGATCAGCATCGCGATCGGGCGGGTGTGGAACCGGCGCAAGCGCAAGAAGGCGTCGCGTGAAGCAGTGGCGCAGAAGGAACGTCGAGCCGCCCGACGCGCCGCGTCCGCGGAGCAGGCGGACAGCGACGGCACCCACGACGACGGCACCCACGCGGGAGATGGGTCCTGACCGGGCCGTTCGACCACGACTTCCCGCTCGACCCGTTCCAGCTCGCAGCGATCGGCGGTCTCGACGCCGGGCGCAACGTCCTGGTCTCGGCTCCGACCGGGTCGGGCAAGACCGTGGTCGGAGAGCACGCGGTCGCCCTCGCGCTGGCTGACGGCGGCAAGGCCTTCTACACGGCGCCGATCAAGGCCCTGTCGAACCAGAAGTACACCGACCTCGTCGCCGAGCTCGGTACGGCCACCGTCGGGCTGCTGACCGGCGACCACTCGATCAACCCGGATGCTCCGGTGGTGGTGATGACCACCGAGGTGCTCCGCAACATGGTGTACGCGGGTTCGTCGATGCTCGACGGACTCCTGTGGGTCGTCCTCGACGAGGTCCACTTCCTCCAGGACGCCTACCGCGGACCGGTGTGGGAGGAGGTCCTGATCCACACCCCTGCGTCGGTGCGCTTCGTGTGCCTCTCGGCCACCGTGTCGAACGCAGCGGAGCTGGGAGAGTGGGTTTCCGCACTGCGGGGTCCGACCGACACCGTCGTCGAGCACGTGCGGCCGATCCGCCTCGACAGCCTCTACATGGTCGGGGATCGATCCTCCGAGCGCGACCACCTGCTTCCGGTCCTCGTCGATGGCCGACCGAACCCCGAGGCCGACCGGTTCGACGCCGACCGTGGCCGCCCGGGCGGCCATCGCGGCGCTGCTCGGAGGGGTGGACGAAGTCCTGCCGGACGCGCACGAGGGCGATTCCGGACGCCGCGGCGCCTCGAGGTCGTCGAACGGCTCGACGATGACGCCCTCCTGCCTGCGATCTACTTCATCTTCAGCCGTGCCGCATGCTCCGACGCAGCGCGGCACTGCCTCGACGCGGGTGTGCGGCTGACCGACGGTGCCGAGCGGGTCCGGATCCGGACCTTGGTCGAGAACCGGGTGGCCGCCCTGACCGACGCGGACCTCGACGTGCTCGGATACGACCAGTGGCTCGCCACCCTCGAGGCCGGGGTGGCAGCGCATCACGCCGGCATGATCCCGGCGTTCCGCGAAGCTGTGGAGGACTGCTTCGCGGAGGGCCTCATCAAGGTCGTGTTCGCGACCGAGACGCTGGCGCTGGGGATCAACATGCCGGCGCGGTCCGTCGTCATCGAGAAGCTCACCAAGTACAACGGCGAGACCCACGAGTTCCTGACCCCGGCGCAGTTCACCCAGCTGACGGGCCGGGCGGGCCGGCGGGGGATCGACGACGAGGGCACCGCCGTGGTGCTGTGGTCGCCGTTCGTCACCTTCGCCCAGATCGCCCGGCTGGTCGCGAGCCGCGAGTTCCCCCTCACATCTGCATTCCGGCCGACGTACAACATGTCGGCGAACCTGGTGCACCGCTACGACCGCCAGAGCGCGCACTCGGTGCTGGCGCGGTCCTTCGCCCAGTTCCAGGCCGACCGGGCCGCGGTGCAGCTCCAGAGCCGGGTGCAGCGCATCGCCGATGAGCTCGACCTGATCGGCGGGGCCCCCGACGGCCCCGACGACGATGCCGTCGCGTCCTACGTCGCCTCGCTGGACCGGGTGGAACGCACCCGGGCCCGCCGTGGCGATCGACGTGGGCTCATCGAGGCGTCGCTCGCCTCGCTCCGGCCGGGCGACGTCGTCGAGCGACCCACCCGCGACGGGCGACGGATCCTGTTGGTGCTCTCGGTCGCGTTTCGCAAGGGAGGGGCTGTGCACGTGCGCACGGTGACCGCGCAGGGCACCGTCGTGGAGCTGCGCGCCGCGGACCTCCAGGAGCCGGTCGCGGCGATCGCCACGGTCGACCTACCGGTCCCGTTCGAGCCAGGCCGGGCCGACTACCGGCGCGACGCTGCAGCGGTGCTGCGACGGACGAACCTGCGCAGGGCCGCCTCGTCGCGAGGCCGTGGCTCCGCTGCGCAGGACGCTTGGGCGGACGCGGAACCGGAGCTGCTGGCCGAGCACCTGGCCGCGCGGGCGGAGCTGCAGGCGCATCCACTCGACCGACGTGAGGACCGGGACGAGGTCGTCGCACGGTTCCGGGACCGAGCCCGTCTCGCACACGACCTGGAGGTCGCCCGGCGACGCTTGAGCCGGAGGGGTTCCGGCCTGGTCAAGCGATTCGACGCTGTGCTCGAGGTGCTCGCCCGCTCGGGCCACAGCAAGGGCTGGTCCCTGACGTCGTCAGGTGAGCGACTCCGGCGGATCTACCACGAGTGCGACCTCCTGCTGTCGATGGCACTCGACGAGGGGCTCTTCGACGACCTCGACGCTCCGGGCGTGGCCGCGCTCGCGAGCTGCGTGACCTACGAGCACCGCAGCGCCGAGGCCCCACCGCCACCCAGGTACCCGTCGCAGATCGTGCGGTCCCGGGCCGAGGCCCTCGAGCGGGTGTGCGACCGGCTCAACGCCTGGGAACGGGCGGCGAAGGTGCCCGAGACCCGACGGCCCGAGGCCGGCTTCGCCGTGGCCGCCTCTGAGTGGGCGGCCGGCAGGGCGTTCGATCAGGTGCTCGACGAGGACCTCACCGGCGGCGATTTCGTGCGCAACACGAAGCAGCTGATCGACCTGCTCCGCCAGCTCGGCGAGGTCGCCCCCGACCCGCGCACGGCGGCGGTGTGCCGCAGCTCGGCCGACTCCCTGTTCCGCGGCGTTGTCGAGGCCGGGAGCGAGGTGTCGTGATCGGGAGTGTGTCGTGATCGGGAGCGTGTCGTGATCGGGAGCGTGTCGTGATCGTCGGGAGAGGGATGGACTGGGGAGCGCCGGGACCGCTGGCTTCCGACGCTCCGATCGCAGGCACCGATGGAGAGGTCGCCGATCTGGTGGCCGCCGCGATCGCTGCCGGCGCCGAGCTCGCCGAGGTCGGGGTCCTCGGCGGCGACCTGCACCGCGCCCTCGGGTCACCGGTTCGGTCGGAGGCGGACCTGCGCGCCGGGCGGGGGCTGCGGCTCCCCATCGACGTCGGGGAGGTCGTCGTCGACCGCGGCGACGGCATCGTGTCTCGCCACATCTTCGTCGCCCACGCCGTCGCCCACCGGGGCAGACGCCGCTGGTCGACCCGCACCGTCGTGGCGATGAACGGCACGCACCTCGGCAGAGCCGACCTCGGGCCGCGAGCCCACCCGAACGACGGCCTGCTCGACGTCGCCGACGGGATGGTCCCCAGGAGCCAGGTCCGAGCGGCCGCTCGACGCGAGCTGACCGGGAGCCACCTGCCGCACCCCGGGATCGTGCAGCGCCGCACCGCGTCCTACGAGGTGCTCGACGAGCGGGAGCTGCCGATCCTCGTCGACGGACGTCTGATCGGTGCCGCGACGCACTTCGAGCTCCGCTGCCTGCCCGATGCGCTGACCATCGTGATCTGACAGCGCGGACCGAGCCGACCCGCCGGCACCGGTACCCTCGCCCGGATGCGTGCGTGGTACCTCGACGAGGCGCTCGACGGCTACCGGTGGGGTGAGGTGCCCGACCCGACCGTCGGACCCGGCGACGCCAGGATCCGGGTCCGGGCCTCGGCGCTGAACCACATGGACCTCTGGCTCACCAGGGGTCTGCCGCGACCGAAGTCGTTCCCGCACGTGCCCGGCAACGACGTCGCGGGCGTCGTCGAGGAGGTCGGCGAGGAGGTGACCGACTGGGCACCCGGTGACGAGGTCGTGGTCAATCCTGCGGTGGTGCCGGCGACGGCGCTCGCCCGTGGCGACGACAGCGTGCTGGACCTCGGCATGCAGATGCTCGGCGAGCACCGTTGGGGCGGTCACGGCGAGCACTGCGTGGTGCCCGCGCACCAGCTCGTCCGACGACCCGCCGGTCGGGCTTGGAGCGAGCTGGCGGCGTACCCGGTGTGCGCGTCGACCGCGTGGCGCCTCTACCGACGTGCCGGTCTCGGCCCGGGCGACACGGTGCTCGTGACCGGGATCGGAGGGGGAGTCGCCACGGCAGGGATGACGCTCGCACAGCACCTCGGCGCACGGGTGTTCGTCACCTCCCGGTCCGAGACCAAGCGTGATCGAGCGGTCGCCCTCGGCGCCGAGGGCGCCTTCCCGTCGGCGGGGCCCTATCCGATCACGACCGACGTCGTCCTCGACAGCATCGGACCGGCGACCTGGGACGTGGCCTTCGAGTCGCTGCGCCGGGGCGGGACGATGTGCGTGTGCGGCGGCACGTCAGGCCGCACCGTCGAGCTGGCGCTTCCCCGGCTGTTCTTCAAGCAGCTCGATGTCATCGGAGGCAGCGGCGCCAGCCAGAGCGAGTTCCAGCAGGTGACCGACATGGTCGGCGACGGGATGACGGTCGTGATCGACGAGGTCGTCCCGCTGTCGGAGTACCCGGCGGCCCTGGAGCGGCTTCGCCGGGGCGACCAGCTCGGCAAGATCGTCCTCGAGCACCCCGCATGAGTGCCCCGGTAGGGTGACGAGGTGAGCGTGACCGGAGCCGACGCGGATGTCGTGGCGCGGGTCGTCGCCGCGGTCGACCGGCGCTCGGACCGCCTCGTCGAGGTGAGCCACCGCATCTTCGACGACCCCGAGCTCTGCTTCGAGGAGCACCACGCACACGACCTGCTGTGCGACGTGCTGGCCGAGGAGGGCCTCGAGGTCACCCGCCACGCCCACGGGCTGGACACGGCTTTCGTGGCCGAAGCGGGCACCTCGGGACCGGTCGTGGCCGTCATCTGCGAGTACGACGCCCTCCCCGGCGTCGGCCACGCCTGCGGTCACAACGTCATCGCCGCCGCCGGACTCGGCGCCGGGCTTGCCGCAGCCGAGCTGGCCGATGAGATGGGTGGGCGCCTGCGGATCGTCGGCACCCCTGCAGAGGAAGGCGGCGGCGGCAAGGTGCTGATGCTCCGCGACGGCGCGTTCGACGGCGTGGACGCCGCGGTGATGGTGCACCCTGCGGACCACGACCTCCCCACGATGGCCGCGATCGCGATCCAGCGCCTCGCCGTGACCTACACGGGTCGGGCGTCGCACGCTGCGGCTGCGCCGTGGGACGGCCGCAACGCGCTGGACGCTGCGGTGCTCGGCTACATGAACGTGGCCGCCCTCCGCCAGCACATCCGATCCGACGAGCGCATCCACGGCATCTTCACCGAGGCAGGGGATCAGGCCAACGTGGTGCCCCGCCGCGCTGCGGCCTCGTGGTACGTCCGCTCCCCGAGCGTGGAGGGGCTGGCAGCGCTGAAGGAGCGCGTGCTGGCGTGCCTGACCGCCGGCGCACTCGCCGCGGGCTGCGACATGGCCCACGAGTGGCTCGACCCGCCCTACGACGACCTCGTCGACGACGCGTGGCTCCTCGACAGCTGGTGCCGCCACTCCACGATGCTCGGTCGGCCGCCGCAGGACCCCGACGAGGTCGGAGCGGTGGTCGGCAGCACCGACATGGGCAACATCAGCCAGGTCGTCCCTTCGATCCACCCGATGATCGCCGTGGCGCCACCGGGGGTGGCCATCCACACGCCGGAGTTCGCCGGCCATGCCCGCGGTCCGGGCGGCGATGCTGCGGTCCTCGACGGCGCCAAGGCGCTCGCGGGGGTCGTGGTCGATCGCTGGGCGGCGGGCGACCTCGGCGTCCGGCTGTAGCGGTCCCCGGACAACACGGCACCCGCCTCTATCCTCGCGGACCGATGACCGCACTCCCGACCTACGTCGCCGAGCAGTTCACGCCCGAGGAGGCTGCCGTGCTCCGGCGGTACTTCACGAGTCTCGACGGCCCCGTCTTCGCGCTCGTCAACCTTCCCGAGGTGGTCAAGGGCGCCCTGTTCGCCCGCTACTCCCGATCCGCCAAGTCGCTGCGACGCCTGTTCCTCGACGAGTTCGTCGGTGAGCTCGACACCACCGGCGACGAGACGGTCGACGCGACGATCGGCCTGGCCCGTGCCGAGTCGCTCTACGACCGTGTGTTCTTCGAGTACGGCGACGACAGCGTCGCCCAGCTCGGCGGCGTGCACCTTGCGTGCGAGCAGGCGTCGAACCTGTTGACCAAGGTCCTCGAGTGGGGCCGACTGATGTCCTACCTGGAGCAGTCGACCCGCTACATCCCCTACGACGAGCGGCTGGGCGGCCGCTACCGCTACCACCGCGACCCCGAGATCCTCGGCTCGCGGCTCGGGGCCCGCTACGTGGGCGACATGGACCAGCTGTTCGACACCTATTCGGCGCTGGCGCTCGACATGCAGGAGCACTTCAGGGATCGCCACCCCAAGAGCGAGACGGACTCCGACTTCGTGTACCGCCAGGCCATCCGGGCCAAGGCGTTCGACGCCGTTCGCGGCATCCTTCCCGCCGCGTCGCTGTCGAACGTGGGGATCTACGGCTCCGGCCAGGCGTTCGAGTCGCTGCTGGTGCGGATGCGCAGCCACCCGCTGCCCGAGGCCCGCCAGTACGCAGACCTGATGCTGGTCGAGCTGCGCAAGGTCGTTCCCAGCTTCCTCAAGCGCGTCGACCTCCCGGACCGTGGCGTTGCCAGCTCCGACTACCTGCGGGCCAACCGCGACGCCATGGAGACCGTCGCGTACGAGATGCTCTCGGGCGACGCCATCGACGGGCCGACCGAGCCTGGCGTCGAGCTCATCGACTTCGATCCCGAGGGCGAGCTCAAGGTGGTCGCCGCCATGCTCTACCCGTACACGCCCATGTCGGAGTCGTCGCTCATCGAACGGGTGCGGACCATGTCGGTCGAGGACCGCCTCGCGGTCATGCGAGCCTATGTGGGGGATCGGACGAACCGTCGGCACAAGCCGGGTCGAGCGCTCGAACGGACCGACTACCGCTTCGACGTCGTGTCCGACTACGGCGCCTTCCGAGATCTCCAGCGCCACCGGCTCATGACCATCGAGTGGCAGGAGCTCACCCCGGCCCACGGGTTCACCCGGCCGGCGGCGATCGACGAGGCGGCCATGACAGGTCGCTTCGACGAGGCCATGGAGCGCTCCGCTGCGCTGTGGTCGGTGCTGGCGGAGCGCTTCCCCGAACGCGCTTCCTACGCTGTCTCGCTGGCCTACCGGATCCGCTATGCCATGCAGTTCAACGCACGGGAGGCGATGCACCTCATCGAGCTTCGCACCGCCGTCCAGGGCCATCCGAGCTACCGGGCGATCGGGCAGCGGATGCACCACCTGATCGCCGAACGGGCCGGTCACCGGGCGATCGCGGAGATGATGAGCTTCGTCGACCACTCCGGCGAGGCGGAGCTGGAGCGGCTGGGTGCCGAGCGGCGCGCCGAGGCCCGCCGGAGCGAATCCGCCTGAGCACGTGCCCGGTGTGCCACACCGCACGCGACGCGTCGGAGATCTGGTACGCCCCGGTCGGGTCGCATGTCTATGATGCGCCCGACCTCACCCCGAAGAGACCCGCAGCGACGACACGGGTGACGTCACACGACACGGTCGAGAAGGAACATGGACGACGACGAACTCCTGGAAGAGGAACTCGACGACGAGGAGAGCCTCGAGGGCGATGACGACCTCGACGGCGACGAGGAACTCGACGACGAGATCGAGGACGACATCGGCGACGATGCCGTCACCGACGACTCGGACGACGAAGACGACGAGACCGCTGACGACGTGCCAGCCGCCAAGGCGAAGCGCAGCAGCGACGACGACGACGACGACGAGGACGACGAGGACCCCGACGACGTCGAAGCCGACCTCGACACGATCCTCAAGGACCGCATCGCCGCCGGCGACGACGAGGACGAAGAGGACGAGATCGAGGATGCGGGCGTCGAGACGGGGGAACGGGTGGCGGCCAAGACGGCCGAGGAGTTCACCTGTCCGACCTGCTTCCTCATCGTGCACCCGCGCCAGTTCGGTCGCCCCGACGCGCTGAGCTGCCCCGAGGGCTACGACCCGTGCGAGGGGATCAAGATCGTCACCAAGCTCAACTCCAGGGCCAAGAAGAGCTGAGAGTGACCAACCCGCTCGAGCTCCCCGCGGTCGTCGCCAAGGAGGTGACGAACGCTGGGCATGCGCTCCTCGAGCGGACCCGATCCCAGGTGGCGCTGGCCCAACGGGTCGTGTCCGCGCTGCCGTGCCTCGGCCGTCACGCCGACTCGTCGGACGCGACCTCAGACGAGCCGAGCTCGCGGGCGGCGCTCACCGTCGTGCCACCGATCGCGTCCGACGATGCCACCAGCGACGATGATGACGACGAGGTCGCCACCGTCGACCCGGCCGGGCAGACGGCGCCCGCCGTGCCGGTGGCGGTCGATGCACCCCAGGTGACCGAGCTCGCCATCCCGGACTACGACAGCCTCGCAGCGTCCCAGGTGGTCCCCCGGCTGGCGTCGCTCACGA
This sequence comes from Microthrixaceae bacterium, assembly GCA_033813615.1. GTDB lineage: Bacteria > Actinomycetota > Acidimicrobiia > Acidimicrobiales > Microtrichaceae > Dermatobacter. Next base: position 13,593 of record JAPXRJ010000050.1, read on the forward strand.
CCGCGGAGCTCGGCGACGTCGGGGCCTACGAGCGTTCCCACCGGGCACGCCAGACGATCCTGAACCGGGTGCGCCAGCTCCAGAGCGCAGCGGAGGGCTGAGTGGTGGGCCCAGCGCCCGCATCGTCGTTCGAGCCGGCGGTACGGACCGCGACGGCGGCCGATCGCGAGGAGCTGGTCCGCCTGGCGCACCAGGCGCTCGACCACCTCGACACCCAGCGCGGCGGTGCCGAGTTCCGGGATCGGGAGGCCCGGCCCCGACCCGCCCACGACACGATCGAGGCCGATCTCGCCGCCGCCGCCGAGCACGGCTCCACGATCGTCCTCGTCGGCACCCTCGGCACCGTCGCGGTGGGCTACGCGGTGGCCCGGATCGAGGCGACCCGCAACCTTCCGCTCGCGGTCGTCTCCGACGTCTACGTCGAACCGCCGGCGCGCGGCGTCGGCGTCGGTCGGGCGCTGATGAGCGAGCTGGTCGCTCGGGCCGAGGCCGACGGGTGCGGGGGCATCCAGGCCGAGGCGCTGCCGGGCGACCGGGCGACGAAGAACTTCTTCGAGGGCTTCGGTCTGGTCGCCCGCAAGATCACGGTGCACCGTGAGCTCGGCGAGCGGGACGAACTGCCCGATGGCTGAGCCCGTGGTCCTCGGTGCCGCGGTCGCGACACGAGGCAACGACCTGCTCATGATGCGAACCGACCCGGGGGTGACCGAGGGCTGCTGGTCGGTGCCGTCGGTCGCGGTCGCCGGAGGCGAGACCCTGGTCGAGGCGGTCGTGCGAGCGGTCCGCGAGCGCTGCAGCCTCACCGCGCTCGCCGCGCCGCTCCTGGGCTGGTACGAGTCGATCGAACACGGCGTCGCCGGCGCCGTGGCCGGCCACTATGTCGTCGCCTGCTACCGGACGGTCGTCCTCGACGACAGCGAGCCGGCCCCCGGCCCCGGCGCGGTCGAAGCACGGTGGATGCCGGTGTGGGATGTCGCCGAGCTCCCACTGGTCGACGGTCTCGCCCAGCTGCTCGCCGACCACCAGGTGATCGACACCATCGCGTGACGCGGGGCCGTCGACTCACCGCTGAACTCGGGACATCCGGTGTCGTCAGGCGACCCCGGATGCCCCGAGTTCCGCAATCACGTCAGCGGCCCTTCCAGACCGGCTTGCGCTTCTCTGCGAACGCGGTGATGCCCTCGGAGAAGTCCTCGGTGCCGAACATCTTCATGATGCCGTCACCGGACAGCTTCCAGCCGACGTCGTCGGGCTGATCGGTCGCCTCGATCATGATCTTGCGGCTCTCCGCGACGGCGAGCGGGGCGTTCTCGGTGATCGCAGCCGCCAGCTCCAGTGCGGTGGCGAGGGCCTGGCCCTCGTCGCAGAGGCGGTTGACCATGCCGAAGTCGTAGGCACGCTCCGCTGGGAAGTCCAGTCGGCCGGTCAGGGCCAGCTCCATGGCGACGTTGCGAGGGATCTTGCGGGGCAGGCGGAACAGGCCACCGGCCGCGGCGACCAGGTTGCGCTTCACCTCGGGGATGCCGAACACGGCGGTGCGGCTCGCCACGACGAGATCCGCGGCGAGCACGATCTCGGTACCGCCCGCGAGGGCGGGGCCGTCCACCGCAGCGATGATCGGCGTGTTGCGCTCACGGGTCACGAAGCCGGCGAATCCGCCGCGGGCGGTCTGCATCCCGGCCGGATCGACAGCGATCGCCTTGAGGTCTGCACCGGCGCAGAAGATGTAGCCCTTGTCGGTCTTGGCCCCCGTCAGGATGCCGACCCACACCTCGTCGTCCGCCTCGATCTGGTCGATGGCGTCCTCGATGCCGGTCGCCACGTCGCTGTTCACGGCGTTGCGAGCGTCGGGTCGGTTGATCGTGATGATCCCGACGTTGCCCTGCTTGGTGTAGTCGATGCTCATGGGTCCGGAATCTAGTGCCGAGGCCGGACCCACCCGCGACGTGTCGCCACCCCGACGACGGCACCGGTACGGTGCCCGCTCGTGGCGCAGCGCACCGTCCAGGCCCTCGTGTTCGACTTCGACGGGACGCTCGTCGACTCCGACGAGGCGCTCGTGCGACCCTTCCTGTCGCTGGGCGTCCCGTTGGAGGAGATCGGCTTCGGTCACGCTGTCGCGGAGGAGTGCGAACGCCTGGGCATCTCCGTGGACGCGTACGCCGAGCTCTACGACGACCAGGTCGTGCTGGCGTTCCCCGGGGTCGACGACGTGATCGGCCGTCTGGGGCGGTGGGCGCTGTGCTCGAACAAGCACCCTCGATCCGGCGCGGCGGAGCTGGCCCGACTGGGGTGGCGACCGGAGGTCGCCCTGTTCGCGGACCACTTCGACTGGGCGCACAAGTCGCTCGCACCGGTGCTGGAGGCGATGGGGCTCCGGGCGACCGACGTGATCATGGTCGGCGACAGCGCAGGCGACGTACGGGTCGCCGAGGAGGTCGGGTGTGGGTACGTCTGGGCCGGATGGAACCCACGGGTGGTGGCAGCTCGTCCGGACGGGAGGGTGCTCGACCGTCCGGAGCAGCTGCTCGACCTCTACGCCTGAACCGCTGCCGCCCGCGTCATTCCGCCTCTGCGGACTCGATCTCCGCCTCGGCCGCGGCCCCGGTCTCGGCCACGCCGGCCTCCGGTTCCACGACCGGCTCGGTGACCGGCTCGGTGACGGGAGTCGGTTCGCCGGACACCTCAGCGCCCGTCGAGGAGCCATCGCCAGGCGTCGCCTTGTCCGCCTTCGGCTTCGGTCCACCGCCGGCCTTGGCGCCACCCTGCTTGCCCCGAGGGGGACGGCGGCGCTTGGCAGCCGCGGCCTCCGACGGATCGACACCGAAGAGCTCTGCGACCTTCACGACACGGTCAGAGACCCGGCGGACCGCCTCGAGCAGCTCCTCGGAGGGCTGCTCTGGCCGACCTGCGGGTGTGACCTGCTGGC
>JAPXRJ010000051.1:0-11200 GCA_033813615.1 Microthrixaceae bacterium
GACCGCCCGACGGCGAGATCTGGCGTGTGGCCCAGAACACCAGCGACAGCACCCCGACGCCCACCACGACGACCACGATGCCGAACACCGCGAGTAGGCGTGGTCCGCCACGCGTGGCCCGGGGCAGCTGCACGTAGTCGTCGTCGGGCCGGGGGGCCGGACGCCTCTGTCGACGCGACGCCTCGGGTTCGCCCGAGCGAACCCCTTCGCTGGCCGACGCGTCGATCCCGCGCCGTCGGCGGACGGGCGGCACGTCCTCGGGCTGGGACGGGTCCCGGGGACGTGGCGGGTCCTGCGGATCGCTCAAGTGGAGGGTTCCTCACCTCGGGCCCGATGATCGAGCCAGCTCTGCAACATCACTGCTGCGGCCACCTGGTCCACGACCTGTCGGCGTGCCCGACCGGAGAGTTGCGTCTCCTTCAGGGCCCGTTCCGCGGTGACCGTCGTCAGCCGCTCATCGTAGGTCTCCACGGGAACCTGCAGGGCACCACGGAGCGTTCGTGCTTCGGCCCGATAGCGCTTGGCAGTCGGGCCGACGCCGCCGTCGAGCGAGTACGGCATGCCCACGACCACGATCTGCGCCTCGGTCTCGGCGACGATCTGGGCGATCCGCCGATGGTCACGTTCTCGGTCGCCGGTGCGCTGGAGCACCTCGTAGGGCAGCGCCATGGTGCCGTCGGAGTCCGACAGCGCCACACCGATGCGCTTGGACCCGAGGTCCAGTCCGACCGCCCGCACGCTCAACCGGTCAGGCCGGCCGCCGCTCGCACCTGTTCCAGAGCCTCGTCGAGGTGCTCGGGGAGCTTCCCACCGGCGGCCGCGAGGTCCGACCCCTTCCCGCCGCCCCCACCGACGGTCCGAGCGGCGTCCGCGATCAGCGCTGCTGCGTCGAGGCCGCTGTCGGCTGCGACCGCCGCCACCAGGGCGACGCCCTTTCCACCCGGGGAGGCGCCGAGCACGACGGCCCGGATGCCGGGTCGGTCGCGCAGCGCGACAGCGAGGTCGCGCACCTCGTCGCGGTTGTCGGCTTCGACGCGGGCCACGACCACGCCGTCGACCGCGGAACCCACCAGATCGTCGGCCTGGCTACCGGCCAGCTGGCTGCGCAGGGACTTCAGCTCGTCGCGAGCCGCACGCAGCTCGGCGAGGCGCTTCTCGATGCCACCGTGGAGGTCCTCGACCGGCACGCCCAGCAGATCGGCGGCGTCGCGCAGCTTGTCCTCCTCGGCTCGAAGCCGATCGATCGGCCCGGTGCCGGTGACGGCTTCGATCCGTCGGATGTTGGAGCCGATCGAGGTCTCGGAGACGACCTTGAGCGGCCCGATGTCGCCGAGTGCGCTCACATGCGTGCCGCCGCAGAGCTCGGTGGAGTGCCGACCCGCTTCGAGGACCCGCACGACGTCGCCGTACTTGTCGCCGAAGAACATGATCGCGCCCAGCTGGCGCGCCTCGTCCATGGTCGTCTCGAAGTGGCGAACCGAAGCGTTGGCGAGGATCTCGTGGTTGGCCAGGTCCTCGATCCGGCGGATCTCGTCGGGCGTGACCGAGCCGTGGTGGGCGAAGTCGAACCGCAACCGGTCCGGCCCCACCCAGGATCCCTGCTGCTTGACGTGGTCGCCGAGGATCTCTCGCAGCGCCCAGTGCAGGATGTGGGTGCCGGTGTGGTTTCGGCGGATCGCGGCGCGTCGCTCGACGTCGATCGACGCCGTCGCCTCCTGGCCCGGCTCGAGGGCACCTTCGACCACCTCGAAGGTGTGGCGGTGCAGTCCCGGGAGCGCGTAGGTGGTGTCGAGGACGCGGACGGTGCCCGTCGACGTGGTGATCGTGCCGGTGTCGCCGACCTGGCCGCCGGACTCGGCGTAGAAGGGTGTGCGGTCGAGGAACACGGCGTCGCCGATGACGGCCAGCACGGTGGCCTTGGAGGTGTCTTCCTCTCGGCCCGTGAACGCCGTGGGCCCCTCCTCCGCGAGCAGCGCCCGTTCGGCCTCGGTGGTCTCCCCGGCTGCCACACCGGTGCGCTTGCCGCCGGCCCGTGACCGCTCACGCTGGGCGGCCATGTCGGCGTCGAAGCCGTCCATGTCGACGGAGAACCCTCGAAGTTCGGCCATCTCGGTCGTGACCTCGAGCGGGAAGCCGTAGGTGTCGTGCAGCTCGAAGGCCACCGATCCGTCGAGCCGGCCGCCATCGACGAGCGAATCCAGCGCCGAGTCCAGCAGGACCGACCCGCGGGCCAACGTGCGACGGAAGCCGGCCTCCTCGCGTGTGATCATGTCCAGCACGCGATCGTGTCCCTCCACGAGCTCCGGGTACGCGCCGCCCATGATCGCGGTGCAGCGCTCGACCAGCGGCGGCATGACCATCTGCTCGACGTCGAGCATGTACGCGAAGCGCACGGCGCGGCGGATGATCCGACGCAGCACGTAGCCGCGATCCTCGTTGGACGGCACGACGCCATCGGCGACGAGGAAGGTGGCGGTACGGGTGTGATCCGCGAGGAGCCGGAGCGCGATGTCGGACAGCTCGGTGTCGCCCAGCCGCCGGCCGGTGACCGACTGCGCCTCGTCGACGAGGTGCGACAGCACGTCAGCCGAGTACAGCGACGGGCTGCCGGCGAGCACGGCCAGGATCCGTTCGAGTCCCGCGCCGGTGTCGATGTTCTTGGTCGGAAGGTCGACGAGGCTGCCGTCGTCCCGACGGAAGTACTGCTGGAACACCAGGTTCCAGATCTCCACGTAGCGGTTCTCCGCCTCGGGGTTGGCCGGACCGCCGTCGGGGCCGAGGTCAGGTCCGTAGTCGAAGAAGATCTCGGAGCTGGGCCCACACGGACCGGTCTCCCCCATCTCCCAGAAGTTGTCCTTGTCGAGCCGCTGGATCCGCTCGATCGGGAAGCCGACCTCGTCGGTCCAGATCTGCTCCGCCTCGTCGTCGGACACGTGGCACGTGACCCAGATCCGCTCGCCGTCGATGCCGAGCGTGCCGGTCACGAACTCCCACGCCCAGCGGATGGCATCGGCCTTGAAGTAATCGCCGAAGCTGAAGTTGCCGAGCATCTCGAAGAACGACAGGTGCCGCGGTGACCGACCGATGGCGTCGAGGTCGTTGTGCTTGCCACCCGCACGGACGCACTTCTGCACAGAGGCGGCCCGTGCCGGAACGTAGGGCACCGGCTCTTCGCCCAGGAAGTACGGGACGAACGGCATCATGCCCGAGTTCGTGAACATCGGGGCCGACGGATGCGTGGGGATCAGGCCGCTCGACGGGACCAGCGTGTGGTGCCGAGCCGCCCAGAACGAATCCCACGCCGAGCGGAGCTCATCGGCCGTTCGCAGCTCGGAGGTGGGCGCGGGCTCCTCGGTCATGGTCCGGTCATCGTACCGGCGAGACGAGCCGGGACCGTCAGCGGTTCACCAAGTGGCGGGTCGTGTCGGGCGTTCCGGCACGCCCCCGCCGTCGCGTCGGCTCCGCTCGTCACGGCGCGGCGCTCCCCGCTGGAGCGGTTCGCGCTGCGTGGTGCCAGGCCACCGGTGGCCGTCGCGACGCGCCAGCAGCTCATCTTCGCGGTCGCGCATGGCGGAACGCCCCTCGACCACGGCACCGGTGACGGTGCGCCCGACCTGCTTGCCGACGCGTCGGGCCTGGTTGCCGGCCACCACCACGATGTGGTCCGGGCCGAGCGCATCGAGCTCACGTCGGACGCGCTGCTGGGCCCACACGTAGCCGGTCGCCCCGGCCGCCGCACCCAACCCGAACCAGGTCAGTCGCTTGAACACCGCACCATTCTGCTCCACCAGCGCCCCGCATGTGGCGACACCCGCATCCCGCCGGGGGCTTCAGCGAACGTCGTGGCGGCCGGGCCGAAGCCGGCGAGCGGCACGCCTGGTGCCCGAGGCCAGGGCGACGGTCTTGATCACCGGTGAGGTCAGCGCCCGGTAGGTGGCCTCCGTCGCGGTGTCGACCCGCTCGCCGATCGCGTTGGCCACCTCCACCAACGCCTCGACCTCGTCGACCTGCGCACCCGCCCGCAGCACCGTCGAGTGCAGCTCGGTCAGCGCATCGGCGGCCTGGGTCTCGAACGCCACGCGCACCTCGTCGAGCTCGCCGACCGCACGCTGGACGTCCTGGGTGGCCCGGTGCATCCGCAGCGCCGTCACGGTGAGCACGACCGTGGCACCCAGCGCCACGACGCCGAGCAGGACCACGACGAGGTCGAGCGCGCTCATGGACGACCAGTCTGGCCCCGGCGATCACGCCGTGCCGGGATCCTCCGCGGGAGATTGCTCGCCCCGACGTTCCCGCCATCGGGCGACCAGTCGGGCCTCCGCGCCGTTCACGCCCGGTCGGTAGTAGCTGGCGCCGGCCAGCTCGTCGGGCAGGTACTGCTGATCGACCCAACCGCCCGGGTGATCGTGCGGGTAGCGATAGCCGTCGCCGTGGCCGAGGGACGCGGCGCCCTTGTACGAGGCGTCGCGAAGGTGCGACGGCACCTCGCCCACCGGCCGGTTGCGCACGTCGTCCGATGCCCGGTTCAGGCCCATGTACGCCGCGTTCGACTTGGGGGCCAGCGCCAGGTGCACCGTGGCCTGGGCCAGGTTGATCCGGGCCTCGGGCAGGCCGACGAACTCCACCGCCCGGGCGGCGGCATCAGCGATCACCAACGCCAGCGGATCGCCCAACCCGATGTCCTCGGACGCAGAGATCACGAGCCGCCGGGCGATGAACCGGGCGTCCTCGCCGGCCTCCAGCATCCGGGCCAACCAGTGGAGCGCGCCGTCTGGGTCGGAGCCGCGGATGGACTTGATGAACGCGGAGACCACGTCGTAGTGGTCGTCGCGGCCGTAGCGGACCGGCGACGCGCCGAGCGCGCCCTCCGCGTCGACGATCGCCACGTGGATCCCCGCGGCGCCCGGAGCGCCACCTCGGGCGCGGCCACGGGCGGCCGCCAGCGCGATCGCCACCTCCAGGCTGGTCAGCAGGTGGCGGCCGTCGCCGCCGCAGCGCTCGACGAGGTGCTCCAACGCGTCGTCATCGGCCGTCGCCTGCTCGGCGTCGAGGCCGCGTCGGGCCAACCGGTCGAGGGCGTCACGGTCCAGGGCGTGCAACCGGAACAACGTCGAGCGGCTCATCAGCGGCGGGTTGACCTCGAAGTGCGGGTTCTCGGTGGTGGCGCCGATCAGCACCAGGAGGCCCGTCTCGACCGACGGCAGCAGCGCGTCCTGCTGCGACTTCGTGAAGCGGTGGATCTCGTCGAGGAACAGGATCGTGCCCTGGCCGTTGGCCCCCAGCCGGTGCTCTGCTGACGCGGCCACCTCGCGGATGTCCTTGACGGTGGCGGAGACAGCAGACAGCGGGACGAACGCCTTCGACGACGCCTGTGCGATCAGTCGGGCGATCGTCGTCTTGCCCGTTCCGGGCGGACCCCAGAGGATGACCGACGACAGCCTGTCGGCGTCGACGAGCGCCCGCAGCGGCTTGCCGCTGCCGAGCAGCTGGTCCTGGCCGACCACTTCGTCGAGGGTGCGGGGCCTGAGGCGATCGGCGAGCGGACCGCGGGCAGCCAATCGCTCCTCAGCAGCGGCGGCGAACAGGTCATCGGCCACGTCGGCGACGCTACCCGGCGGTGCTGACGGGCTCCGCCGCGCCGCGGCTCACGACGCCGGTGGTGGCAGCACGCGCAGGCCGAGCTCGTCGAGCTGGACGTCGTCGATCGCCGTCGGTGCGCTCGTCAGCGGATCACCGCCGGACTGCGTCTTCGGGTAGGCGATGACCTCGCGGATGTTCTCCTCGCCCAGGAGCAGCGCCACGAGTCGGTCGATGCCGAACGCGAACCCCGCGTGCGGCGGCGCGCCGTAGCGGAACGCGTCGAGCAGGAAGCCGAACTTCGACCGGGCCTCCTCCTCACCGATGCCGAGCAGCTCGAACACGCGCCGCTGGACGTCGGGTCGGTGGATCCGGACGCTGCCGGAACCGAGCTCCCAGCCGTTGAGGACCAGGTCGTAGGCCTGCGAGCGCACCGAGAGCAACGCCTCGGGGTCGCCACCGGCGGCGACCTGGTCGAGTAGGTCCAGGTCCTCGGCATGGGGCATCGTGAACGGGTGGTGCGCGGACACGGGTCGGCCCGTCGCCGCGTCGATGGACTCGAACAGCGGGAAGTCGACCACCCACAGGAACTGCAGTCCGCCGCTGCCGACCGGGGGACGGCCGAGCTCGAGTCGGAGCAGTCCGAGCACGTGGCAGGTGGTGGCCCAGTCGTCGGCCACCAGGAGCAACAGGTCGCCGACCTCGGCCGACATGCTCTGGACGATCCCGGCGAGCTCGCTCTCGGAGAGGAACTTGGCGATCGGCGAGCTCAACGTCGCGGTCCCGCCGTCGCCCTCCTCGACGCGCATCCAGACCAGTCCCTTGGCACCCCAGCGCTTGGCCGTGTCGGTCAGGTCGTCGAGTCGGCTGCGGCTCGTCCCGGCTGATCCTCCGACGAGACGGATGCCCTTGATCGAGCTCGCCTTGAACGCGTTGAAGCCGGTCTCCGCGAACACGCCGGTCAGCTCGACGAGCTCCATGCCGAAGCGGACGTCGGGCTTGTCGGAGCCGTAGCGGTCCATCGCCTCGTGCCACGCCATGCGCGGCACGTCGCCCACCTGCTCACCGGTCACGGCCCTGGTGGCAGCGGTGACGGCGACGGTGATGGCAGCGAGCACGTCGTCGGCATCGGCGAAGCTCATCTCGGCATCGAGCTGGGTGAACTCGAACTGCCGGTCGGCCCGCAGATCCTCGTCGCGGAAGCAGCGGGCGATCTGGTAGTAGCGATCGACGCCACCGACCATGCACAGCTGCTTGAACAGCTGCGGGCTCTGGGGCAGCGCGTAGAACGTGCCCGGCTTCTGACGCGACGGCACCACGAAGTCGCGGGCGCCCTCGGGTGTCGACGCGATCAGCATCGGCGTCTCCACCTCGACGAAGCCCTGGGCGTCCATCGCCCCACGGATCGCGCCGTTGACCTTGGCTCGAGTGCGCAGGTTCCGCTGCATGGCGTCCCGTCGGAGATCGACGTATCGGTACCGCAGGCGGACGGTCTCGTCGACGTCGGCGGCGCGCTCGTCGAGGGGGAACGGCGGCGGTTCGGCGGCCGACAGCACCTCGACGGTGCAGTCCCCCACCTCGACGTGGCCGGTGCCCAGCGCGTCGTTCACCGTGCCCTCGGGCCGGAGCCTGACGGTGCCGGTGATGCGCAGGACGTACTCGCTGCGCAGGTCGTGGGCCCCGTCGACGACGCACTGGATCAGGCCGCTGTGGTCGCGCAGGTCGATGAAGGCCAGGTGCTCGCCGTGCTCGCGGCGCCGTGCCGCCCACCCGCAGAGGCTGACGGTCTGGCCGACGTGCTCGGGCCGCAGCTCGCCGCACATGTGGGTGCGCAGCGCCGTCGTGCCGCCGGAGGTCGTCGCAGCGTCCTGGGCCGTCGGAGGGTTCATGCTCACAGGTGGGTCCTCAGATCGTCGATCAACTCGGTTCGGGGCACTCGACGCTGATCGCCGCCACCCCGCAGGTCGCGGACGGTCACCTCGTCGCGCTCCTCCTCATCGCTGCCGACGAGGAGTGCGAACCGGGCGCCGGAGCGGTCCGCTGCCTTCATCTGGGACTTCATCGAACCGCCGCCGAAGCGGCGGTCCGCGGAGATGCCGGCGGTGCGCAACTCGTGGGTGATGTCCCGGGCTGCGTGGCCGCCGACCAGGTCGACGACGAAGGCGGCGAGCCCCGGCGCGACGCCTTCGAACACGCCTTCGGCGTCGCAAGCCAGCAGGATGCGATCCACGCCGAGGGCGAAGCCGATGCCGTCGGTGGGCGGTCCGCCCAGATCCTCGGCCAGTCGGTCGTAGCGACCTCCACCGCCCACCGCGTTCTGAGCGGCGTCGAGCGCGTCGGCCACGTACTCGAAGGTGGTTCGGCGGTAGTAGTCGAGGCCACGGACCAGGCGGTCCTCGACCACGTACGGGATGCCGAGGGCGTCGAGCCCTGCGAGCACGCGCTCGAAGTGCTCGGCGGCCTCGGCCGACAGGTGATCGGCCACCCTCGGCGCCTCAGCCACCACGCCACGGTCCTCGGGTCGCTTGGAGTCGAGGACGCGCAACGGGTTGCGAGCGAGCGTCTCCTGCGACTTCTCCGACAGCTCCGCCTTGCGTGACTCCAGGTAGGAGCGAACGGCATCGGTGTAGCGCTCGCGGTCGGAGTGCTCACCCAGGCTGTTGAGGAGGAGTCGAACCTGACGCAGGCCGAGCAGTTCGTAGAACCGCCAACCGAGCGCGATCACCTCGACGTCGAGGTCCGCGTCGTCCACGCCGAGCGCCTCGACGCCGACCTGGTCGAAGGAGCGGTAGCGGCCCTTCTGCGGGCGCTCGTGGCGGAAGTTCGAACCGGCGTACCAGACCTTCCACGGCACGAGCGGCTTGTGCTGCACGAACGCTCGGACCGCGCCGGCGGTCATCTCGGGCCGGAGCGCGATGCGTGTCCCGTCCTTGTCGACGAAGTCGTACATCTCCTTGGTCACCACGTCGGTGGCCTCGCCGACGCGGAGGAACACCCCCAGGTCCTCCACCAGCGGCAGCACGACCTCCTGGTAACCGGCGGCCTGCACCACATCCGCGAAGGTCGCGACCAGCGCCCTGCGACGGGCGGACTCCGGAGCCAGCACGTCGCGCATGCCCGACAGGGTGCGGAACGCGTGGGTGGGCGGGTCGGTCACGGGTCGCCACGCTACCGGAGGCGCTGCGCCGTCCCGGAACCGGTTCAGCGCCACCCTCCCGGTCGACGGGCAGGGGCGGGCGGGAGGTCAGGGCTTGACGACGGACCGGACCTGCGTGAGGAGGTCGTCCTCCTGGCGGTGGTAGATCGTGGGCAGCCCGGTCGACTGCTGGTGCGCGTCCGCGATCCACTCCATCACCCGGTGGCAGTCGTTCTTCTCCCGCACCCGGGTCAACGACCCGACCTCGAGCGCCAGGTGCGCCGGGTCGAGCGACACCGCGATCGGCAGCACGAACCGGCATCCGAGCATGAGGTTCATCGTGCCGTCGTAGAGCGGTTGGAGGTGCACGGTCTCCGCAGCGTCGCCGGGATCGACGCCGCGCAGCTGACGCCACTGGGTCGCGAGCTTCTGCACCATCCCCACGGTGACCGACAGGTCCTGGCTCCCGCTCGCGGCCATCGCCAGCACCTGGCCGCCCTCGGACAGCTGCAGATCGAGCTCGTGGCGCATCAGCTGGTTGTTGGCCCGAACGAGCGCCGGATCGAGCTTGGCCCGTCGACGGGTGTGGGTCTGCGGTACAGAGAGGAACGTGCGCGCACCCACCTGCAGCACCTGCATGGCCGGGATGTTGAACGCCATGCGGGTGGTGACCATCCGGCTGACGAGCACGTTGAAGCGCTCGGCCAGATCCGCGACCTCGATCTCCTCGCCGAGCACGCCGTAGCTGCGCCCTGCAGTGCACATGGCGTCGATCATCGCCCCGCCGACGAGCGCGATGTCGATGATCTGGCCGTGGTTGGTCACCACCGCCACGTTGGCGCCCTCGTTGAACACCATCTGGTACAGCGCGTCCAGCCGCTCGGCGACGACGGGGTCGCGGAACCGCTCCAGCAGCCACCCGAAGTGGGGGTAGGCGGCGTTGGCGAACAGCTCGATGGTGTCGGTGTTGCCGGCCCGGGGATCGACCACGACGCAGGCAGGATCGTGGAACTCCAGCGACGTCGAATACGGCAGCGGTTCGAGCAGCGCGTGATGTCCCTGGCGAGCCAGGCCTGACAGCGCCTTGTAGTAGGTCGCGCCGTCGCTCGACTCGAGGAGGCGTCGGGCCTCCTCGATCGGCGAGTCCGGCGTCGGGTACGGGGCGTCGGCACCCGGCGCCTGCTCCGCAGCAGCGGTGGGCGCGCCGACGTCGGGTCCCGAGCCGTCCACGGCGTCGCCGACGAGGTGCAGGTCGGGGCGGTCAGGCTTCGAGCGTTCGGAACGAGGGCTCATCGCCGTCCATTCTGCTCCCGCGGCGAGCTGAACGCTCGACGGCGAACCGGGGAGGTGGCTCAGGCGCCCTCGCCTGACCCCGGCACCACCCGGTACGCGTCGTAGACCGAATCGATGCTGCGGATGCGGCTGAGCAGCGTGTCGAGGTGCGACGCGTCGCTGAGCTCGAACTCGAAGCGCATCTTGGCGACGCGGTCGCCGCCGGCGTTGCTCTGCGAGCTGATGATGTTGACGTGGTGCTCGCTGAGCGTTGCGGTCACGTCCTGCAGCAGCCGCGGACGATCGAGCGCCTTGACCTCGACCAGCGCGACGAAGTCACCGGTTGACTCTGCGTCCCACTCGACGTCGACCACCCGCTCCTGCTGGCCATCAGCCAGCGATGCGGCGTTCGCGCAGTCCAACCGGTGCACCGACACGCCACGGCCTCGAGTGATGAAGCCCATGATGTCGTCGCCCGGCACCGGGGTGCAGCAGCGGGCCATGCGGATCAGCACGTCGTCGAACCCTTCGACGTGCACGCCCGCCGGCTTGGAGCGGCGCCGGCCGCTGGGTCGCACGGGCGTGGAGACGACTTCTTCCCGTTCGCCCTCGGCGTTGCGCACGAGCTTGGCGACGCGACCCGCGACCGCTTCGGCCGACAGGTGGTGCTCACCGATGGCGGCGAACATCGCGTCGACCGACTGGAAGCGCAACTGGTTCGAGACGTCGGCGACAGCAGCGCCGCCCATCACGCGCTGGGTGGGCAGGCCCTCGCGACGCAGTGCCTTGACGAGCGCCTCCCGGCCGGACTCCAACGCGTCTTCACGCCGTTCGCGGGAGAACCACTGGCGGATCTTGTTCGACGCCGATCGGGTGGCCACGAACGAGAGCCAGTCCCGGCTCGGACCGGCTCCGGCGACCTTGGACGTGAAGATCTCGACCGTGTCGCCGGAGTTCAGCTGCCCGTCGAGCGGGACCAGGCGCCCGCCGACGCGGGCGCCGATGCACCGATGACCGACCTCGGTGTGGATGGCGTAGGCGAAGTCCACCGGTGTGGCGCCCGACGGCAAGGTGACCACGTCGCCCTTTGGCGTGAACAGGAAGAGCTCGTCCTGGTCCAGGTCGATCTTCAGGTTCGCCATGAACTCGCCCGGATCGGTCATCTCCCGTTGCCAGTCGACGATCCGGGTCAACCAGGCCACGTCTTCGGAGTGG
>JAPXRJ010000051.1:11210-16485 GCA_033813615.1 Microthrixaceae bacterium
GTAGGAGAAGTGCGCCGCCACCCCCCACTCGGCGCGGTTGTGCATCTCGGGCGTGCGGACCTGCACCTCCAACGGCCGTCCGCCCGGACCGATCACGGTCGTGTGCAACGACTGGTAGAGGTTGAACTTGGGCATGGCGATGTAGTCCTTGAATCGCCCCGGCACCGGCGTCCACAGCGCGTGGATCGTGCCCAGCGCCGCGTAGCAGTCCTTCGACGAGTCCACGATCACCCGGATGCCGACGAGGTCGAAGATCTCGTCGAACGCCTTGCCCTTGACCACCATCTTCTCGTAGATGGACCACAGGTGCTTGGGGCGACCGGTGACGTCTGCGTCGATGTTCACGTCCTTGAGACGACTCGTGACCTCTTCGACCACCTCGACCAGGTAGCGGTCGCGCTCCGGCGTGCGGTTGGCGACCATGTGGTCGATCTCCGCATAGCGCTTCGGATGCAGCGACGCGAAGCAGAGGTCCTCGAGCTGCTGGCGGATCTCCTGCATGCCGAGCCGGTGCGCGAGCGGGGCGTAGATGTCGAGGGTCTCCTGCGCCGTGCGCTCCTGCTTCCATGCCGGCATCCCGGCCAGGGTGCGCATGTTGTGCAGACGGTCAGCCAGCTTGATGACGAGCACCCGGAGGTCCTTGGCCATCGCCACCAGCATCTTGCGCATGGTGGCGGCCTGCTGAGCCTCCTTGGAGTCGAAGTTGACGCGCTCGAGCTTGGTGACGCCGTCGACGATCTCGCGCACCTCGGCGCCGAAGCCGTCCTCGACCTCGTCGAGGGTCAGGACGGTGTCCTCGACGGCGTCGTGCAGCAGCGCCGCTGCGATCGTGACGTCGTCCATGCCGAAGCGGGCGACGATCCCAGCGACCGCCAGCGGATGGGTGATGTACGGCTCGCCCGATCGACGCAGCTGGCCCTTGTGGGAACCAGCAGCCACCCGGTACGCCTCGGTGATCGACGCTGTCGGACGCTTGGGGTGGAACCGCGTGTACTGCTCGACGATCTCCTGCACCTCCATCGCTGGAGGTTGGGTGTGGCGACGCCAGGGCAGGACGCGCGTCACCGTGGGCACGTCAGACCCCCACGGTGAGGGTGCGCTCGGGCGACCAGCGGCACCCACACAACCTACCTACCCGATCCGGTCGCCCGTCACCGACGCGGAAGCTCATCGCAGCAGCAGTCGATTAGCACTGAAAGGCGACCCTTCCCCCGGACATGGCGTCTCCCATAGGTTCCGGAGGTTCCATCCATCTGACCCCGGAGGCCGCACGTGCGTCGTCCCCTGTCCATCCTCGCCCTGATCTCGACCGTCGCCATCGGTGCCGTCGCCTGCACCCCGGCGCCGACCACCGACTGGTCCCAGTGCCCGACCGCATCCGGCGGACAGGTCCAGGTGGCGGTCGTCGTCGCCGACGCGACGCCCGACACCCGGGTCGTGTGCGTGGTCGTGCCCGCCGGCTCGAACGGCATCGACGCACTCAGCGCCCGTGCAGCTCGGATCGGCATCGCCGGACCTCGCCTCGAGACCGGGAGCGGCGGGGTGTCGGTCTGCGGCATCGACGGCACCCCTGCCGGCGGGCCGTGCTTCAAGGACGACGGCAACGGGAACTACAGCTACTGGGCCTACTGGACCGGTGGCACCACCTGGGCGTTCGCCGAGGCCGGAGCCGGTGCGCGAGCGCTGCAGCAGGGCGACGTCGACGCCTGGACCTACGGGTCGTGGGGATGGCCGCTCACCCCGCCCTCCACGCTGACCGCCCTGCCGTCGAGCTTCGCCGAGCTCACCAGCTGACCCCGACGCTGCGATCCGATCGGGTCGCTCGGACGGCGGACGGACCTCGGGGTTCGTCCGCCGTCGCCGCGTCCCGGTACGGTCACGGCCCATGGGGCATGGAGCGAACGACGAGGTGGATCCCCCCGACCCGCCCGACGGCGCCCGGAGCGACCCACACGGTCGGCACCTGAACCTGAAGCAGGTCGCCGCGCTGCTCGACGTCCACTACATGACCGCGTACCGCTACGTTCGGCAAGGACGGTTGGCCGCACGCATGGTCGACGGCGGTTGGGTGGTCACCGACTCGGACCTCGAGCGCTTCCGCCACAGCGCCGACGGTCTGGGCGACGCGGGCCACCAGGGCCACGATCAGCAGGTTGCCCGGATGCGCCATGTGCTCGCAGAGGCCGACGAGCCCGAAGCCTGGCGCTGCATCGAGGCGATGCTGGCGGGTGGCACGACCCCGCAGCAGGTGCTCTCTGACGTGCTCCCCAGGGCGCTCGACCCGGGAAGCGGTGACCGCGACGACGCCGTGGCACGGGCCAGGTCAGCGGTGGCGACCACCATCGCGTCACGCCTGGTGGACCGGCTGTCAGCGACGTGCGTCCGACCCGGCCGACCCCGCGGCACCGTGCTGCTGGCCGCACCGAGCGGAGAGCAGCACCGGCTGCCGATCGCCACGGTCGGCGCGCTGGTCCGCCTGGGTGGGTTCCGGACCATCGAGCTCGGCGCGGACGTCGAGCCCGAGGTCATCGCCGCTGCGGTCGGCCTGCGACCGCTGACAGCGGTCGGCATCGGAGTGACGACAGCGATCTCGGTCGATGCCGCTGCCCGGACCGTTGCCGCTGTGGCCCTCACACATCCCGACCTGCCGGTCATCGTCGGCGGCCAGGCGCTTCGCAACGACGTGGTCGCCCGCTTGGTGGGCACCGAGTGGTGGGCCGCCGACGGGCAGGGCATGGTCGCGCTCCTCGATCGGATCGCGGCAGAACGCACCCGGCACCGGCGCTCGACCCGGGCACGCTGACTCGGGCGGACGACGCCCGATCAGCGCTTCTTCTTGGCCTTGCGCGGGCGCGGCGGGATCGAGCCGTACGGGTTCGCCGGTGGCGCAGCACCCGACGCCGAGGAGTCCTTCGACGTCGGTTCGTCGGTCGGCTCGTCAGTCGGCTCGTCGGCGTCGTCCGCGCCGCCGTCGTCGGTGCGGGACGGCGCATCCTCCACGGCGGTGCTCGACGACGCCGCTGCGTTCGACCTCGACGTGGCCTCCTGGCGGCGCGAACCGGATCCGGCGCTCGACTTGCGGGGTCGGGCCGGAACCGTCCGCGACGTTCCCGCACCGACGACGATGCCGTGCCAGGCGGTGTCCGACACATCGACGCTCTTGGCCACGAGCCGCTCGCGGACCTGACGCCAACGCGGCTCGCGCTCCTTGAGCCAGGCCGTCAGCGGCGGGGCGACGAACAACGACGAGTAGGTGCCCGACACCAGGCCGATCAGCAGTGCGAGCGAGAAGTCACCGAGTGTCTCCTGGCCGAAGACGATCTGACCGACGATGAGGATGGACAGCACCGGGATGACCGTCACCATCGTGGTGTTCACCGACCGCATGATCACCTGGTTCAGCGAACGGCGCATGATCGCGGTGTAGGTGTACTGACCGGTGCGACCAAGGCGCGTGGCGTTCTCCTGGACGCGGTCGTACACGACGATCGTGTCGTAGAGGGAGAAGCCGAGGATCGTCAGGAACGAGATCACCGTGGCGGGGGTGACCTCGATCTGGAACACCGAGTACACGCCGACGGTGATGATGATGTCGTGGATGACCGCGACGAGCGCGGCAGCCGCCATCCGGGTCTCGAGGCGCCACGCGATGTACGCCGACACGAGCACCAGGAACACGATGAGCGACAGGCGAGCCTGGCCGGTGATGTCGCTGCCCCACGATGGTCCGACCGTGTTGACCTTCACGTCGCCCTGTTCGAGCCCGGCCGCTTGTGCCAGCGCGTCGGCGGCCTCCGCTCCCGTCTTGACGTCATCGACGCGACCCGACACTCGCAACACGCGACCGCCCTCGGCGGTGGTCGCCTCCTGGAAGCGCTCCATCGCGTCGTCGCCGAAGGGGGCGAGCGTCTGCGCTGCCTGGTCCTCGGTGAACTCCTCTGCCGGGATCTCCCAGATCGATCCGCCTTCGAAGTCGATGCTGAGGTTCAGCCCGCGGAGGAAGAGCGAACCCAGCGAGACGACGACGAGGACGGTCGAGAGGATTCCGACGCGCTTCCACCAGCGGGGGAAGTCGAAGTCGTTGCGGCCGCGGTACAGGTCGGATGCGACGCCCATGCTCAGGCCCCCTCTCCGCTCGAGGTGGACGCAGCCATCGCTGCGGTCGGTGCACCCGTGCCGGCGTCCGACAGGTCCTCGGTCGGGATGCCGAACCGCCTCGGGTGCTCGCCTTGGCGGGACCTCGACAGCACCAGCGCCGCGGGTCGGAGGAAGAAGTAGGCGGAGATGAGGTCGAGGATCGTGGCGACGCCCAGGTAGAAGGCGAAGCCCCGCACCGGCCCGACCGACAGCCAGTACAGGACTCCGGCGCCGATGAGCGAGCTCATGTCGGCCTTGACGATCGTGGAGTACGCGGAGCCGAACGCCTTGTCGACCGACGGTCGGAGCCCGGCACCGTTGCGCACGTCCTCCTTGATCGTCTCGAAGAACACGATCGACGAGTCGAGGGAGATGCCGATCGACACCACGATGCCGACAACGCCTGCGAGCGTCACGGTGGCGTTGATCCAGCACATGATGACCCACAGCACCGATGCCGAGATCGTGAGGCTGCCCACGGTGGCCACGCCCAGGAGTCGGTAGTAGAAGATCAGGTAGGCGCAGACGAGCAGCAGCCCGATGGCACCGGCGATGATGCCGGCCTGCAGCGCATCCGCACCGAGGGTGGCCGACACGGTTTCCGCCTGCTGGGCCTGCAGCTCGATCGGCAGCGAGCCGAAGCGCAACGCCACGGCGAGGTTCTTGGCCTCTTCCTCCGTGAACGACCCGCTGATCTGGATCTTGTCGCGTTCGAAGCTCGGCGTGTTGATCGTCGGCGCCGACAGGATCTCGCCGTCGAGGACGATCGCCAGGCGGCCCTGCTGGGCACCGCTCACAGCCGGGCAGGTCGGGTCGCCCGAGTAGCACTTGGCGGCGATCTCGTTGAACTTGTCGATGCCGTCGGCGCCTGCGTGCAGCACAGGGTTGACGGTCCACTTGCCGTCCTGACCGATGCTCGCTGCTGCGGTCTCGACCGCACGCCCGGTGAGCACCGTCGGGCCGAGCTTCTGGACGGTGCCGTCCGCGTCGGACAGGTTCACCTCGGCATCGGCCTTGTCGTCCTCGGGCGGCGTCGTCTGGGTGTTGAGCGCCTGCTCGAGCTGGTACAGCTTGGCGAAGTTCTCGTCGTAGAGGTTCACGCCCCACTGGTTGAGCGGCGCGGGGGTCGTGGTGGTGG
>JAPXRJ010000052.1:0-16432 GCA_033813615.1 Microthrixaceae bacterium
CGAAAACGTTGTGAAACGCCGAACAGAACGGGGGTCTGGAGGAGTGAGACGGGGTCTGGAGGAGTGAGGAGCGTGGCGATGTCACACCCCCTCGGCACCATGTGCGGCCATGGAACCACTCGATGTCGCTGGTGCCGTCGTCGTCGCTGTCGTCGTCGCTGTCCTGAGCGCTGGGGCGGGCGCGCTCGTCGTGCACCTCCGTTGGGCGCGCCGCTCGGCGGAGGATGGCGCTGCGCTGCGTGAGCGCGTGGTCGCCGCCGAGGCCGCCGTGCGCACCGACGATCAGCTGCTCGACGCCTACCGATCCGTCGCCGGTGCCACGCTGCAGGAGCAGTCCGAGCAGCTGCTGCAACTCGCCGCCACCCGCTACCAGACCCTGGAGACCACGGCGCTGGGGCACTGGCAGACGCAGGGCGCCCACGTCGTCCAGCAGCTGGAGCAGCAGGCGGCGCAGCTCCGCGAGCTGGAGTCGCAACGCCGGTCCGAGAGCGCGGTGCTGTCGTCTGCGGTCGACGGCCTTCGTCGCAGCAACGAGGAGCTCCGTGTCGAGGCGCGTCAGCTCTCGGGGGCGCTGCGGGACAACGCGAGACGCGGTGTGTGGGGTGAGGTGCAGCTGCGCCGGGTGCTCGAGCAGGCCGGGATGGAGCGCCACGCCGACTTCGTCGAGCAGGCCGGCCACTCCGGCCCCGTCGAGGCGGGACGATCCGGCCGGCCCGACGTGGTGGTGGCGCTGCCGGGCGGTCGGGCGGTCGTGATCGATGCCAAGGTGCCGCTCGACCGATACCTCGACGCGGCCAACTGCGATGATGATGCCCGTCGTTCGGATCTGCACCTCGAGCACGCCAGGGCTGTGGCCGGTCATGCAACTGCGCTGTCCAAGCGGGCCTACGACTCGCTGGTGCCGGGGGCGCTGGACCTGGTCGTGATGTTCCTGCCCAGTGACGCCTTCCTCGCTGCCGCCGCGGCAGCTCAGCCGTCGCTGCTCGAGGACGCGTGGTCCAAGGGCATCGTGCTGGCCTCGCCGTCCACGCTGCTCGGCTTCCTCCGAGGCGTTGCCCTCGGCTGGCGAGAGGAGCGCATCGCCGAACAGGCGGAAGAGATCGCCCGCACCGGCCGCGAGCTGCACGACCGGCTGTCGGTGTTCGCCGAGCACCTCGACAAGGTGGGTTCGTCACTCGGCCGGGCGGTCAACTCCTACAACGGGGCAGTCGGATCGCTGGAGGCCCGCGTGCTGCCTCAGGCTCGTCGATTCAGCGACCTCGGTGCCGGCTCGGTCCGCAGCCTCGACCTGATCGCGCCGGTGGATGCCGCACCGCGTCGGCTGAGCGTCCTGACCACCTCGACGGTCGAACAGGCGGCAGACTCCTCCGATGCTGTTCGGGACCAGGCGACGTCGGCGTCGTGAGCTCTTCGACGCCGGGTTCACCGACGAGTGGGTGGCTCTTTGCCGCAAGCACCTCGACTGGTGGGACGAGCTGACCGACGGCGAGCTCGACCGACTGCAGGCCGTCGCGCTGGGTCTGGTCGCGAACTCCGACTGGGAGCCCGCCAACGGCTTCACGATCACGGAGGAGATGCAGGTCCTCATCGCGGTGCAGGCCGCGCTCCTCACGGTCAACCTGCCCTATGACGACCCCTACCGCGACGTCGGTGCGATCATCGTCCACCCGACCACAGCGGTGATGCACGGCGAGCACTCCCAGGTCGACGGCATCTTCTCCGACGACCCCACTCCGATCCTGGGCGAGGCGATGCTCCACGGACCGGTGCTCGTGGCCTGGGACGAGGTCGACGACGACGTCGTGCACCACGGCGACGGACGCAACGTCGTGTACCACGAGTTCGCTCACAAGCTCGACATGCTCGACGGCGTCACCGACGGCACTCCGCCGATGTCCGCGGAGCTGGCCGAACGCTGGATCCCTGTGTGCACCGAGACCTACGAGGCGGTCGCTCAGGGCCGTGCCGGTCACGTGATCGACGACTATGCGGGCGTCAACCCGTCGGAGTTCTTCGCTGTGGTGACCGAGGTGTTCTTCGACGACGCGCGGGCGCTGCGTCACGAGCACCCCGACCTCTACGGGTGCTTCCGTGACTTCTACGGGCAGGATCCGGCCCGGTGGCGACACGCGTGATCGCGCCGAGCCGTCGACGACGCGGACCTGTGCCATGGTGTCGTCATGAGGCATCGTCACGTCGTGTCAGGTCCATCCCAGCGGGCCGGTGTGCTCGGGCGAGTCATCGCCACGTTCGCTGCGGTGCTGCTCCTGGCGGCCGTTGCGGCATCGTGCGGGGACGACGTGGACAGCGGTAGCGGCAAGGCCTCGTCGACCACCGCCTCGGTGCCCGTGCCGGCCACCGACCTCGGCGGGACCTCGTGGCAGCTCGACTCTCCCGTGGCCGACACGATGCCAACGCTGGACTTCGCCGTCGACGGGTCGCTGTCGGGTTCGACCGGGTGCAACCGCTTCAGCGGCACGTGGACCCAGGACGAGACGTCGCTCACGCTTGCCGTCGGTCCGATGACGCAGATGGCGTGCCTGTCGGCGGACGCGACCCGCCAGGAGCAGGACGTCATGGCGGCGTTGCCGACCGTCGCTTCTGCGAGGCAGACCGAGACGTCGCTCACCCTGATCGACGACGCCGGCAAGGACGTCCTGACCTATGGCGCTGTCAGCGGGGATCTGGCCGGGACGTCGTGGAAGGTCACGGGCGTGAACACGGGCAGCGCCGTCGAGACCTCCGCGTTGACCGAGGTGATGACCCTCGACTTCGGCACCGACGGATCCGCGTCGGGCAACGGCGGATGCAACACGTTCCGGGGCACCTACGAGCAGGACGGCACGACGATCGCGTTCAGTGAGTTCGCGTCGACGATGATCGGCTGCGAGCCCGACGTGGCAGAGATGGAGGACAAGCTCCTCGCCGCCCTGGCCGCAGCCACCACGGTGGAGCGCTCGGGCAACCAGCTGACCTTGCGCGACGACGCCGGTGCCATGCAGGTGACGGCCACCCTCGCCGGCTGACCCATCTCGTCAACCCGAGCTCTGGTCCTGTCCCGGCGAGCGAACGTGCGCGAGGACAGGAACAGAGCCGGCGGGTTCGGCCGGTGCGGTGAAGCCGCCCTGATACGGCGGGGGCGCGGCGACGTCACCCGCGAGCATCGGTTCGGGCGGCGCGGCGGCGCCGGCCTCGGCCACGAGCGAATCAAGCTCGGCCTCGAGCTCGGGGTCGACCGCGAACGGCGGCACGTCGACGGTGTGATGTGGCGCCGGGCCGGTGCGCTCCACGCCCAGATCCTCGGTGAAGTACAGCGCCAGCACGCGGTCGACCAACGTCGGGGTCAGCACGCGGGTCTGGTTCTCGTACCGGCAGATCGCGTTGGCCAGCTTGCACACCACGCCGGGCAGGTAGGCCCGCAGCTCGCCGTCGCCCTGGGAGCGGGCGGCCTGGCGAAGGCGCACCGCAGCCGCCGACTCGAGCTCGAGGTCCATCTTCCGGCTGACCCGCGACAGGATCCAGTCGAACTGCTCGTCGGTGCAGGCGCCGATGTAGATCTTGTTGTGGATCCGTCGGAAGAACGCCTCGTCACCGAGCTTGGCGGGGTCGAGGTTGGTCGACAGCACCACCTTGAGCTCGAACGGCACCTCGAACTTGCGTCCGAGCAGCGTCAGGTAGTCGACGCTGCGGTCGAGGGGGACGATCCAACGGTTGAGCAGCGCGTCCGGCGTCATCGCCTGGCGTCCGAAGTCGTCGATCACGAGGATCCCGTTGTTCGCCTTCATCTGCAGCGGTGCCAGGTACACGCCGCTGTCGCGCTCCAGCTGGAGGTCGAGCATCCCGGCGTGGAGCTCGCCGCCGGTGATCACCGCGGGACGGTGGCATGCCACCCACCTCCGGTCCATGCCGGCCGGCTGCTCGTCGATCGCGTCGTGCAGCGTGGGGTCGAAGACCGACACGATCTGGCCGTCCACCTCGACGCAGTGCGGCACCAGCACCACGTCCTCGTACGCTCTGATGATCCGCTCTGCGACCGACGACTTGCCGGTGCCGGGTGGGCCGTACAGGAACATCGCACCGTCGCCGTGGATCGCCGGGCCGAGCTGGTCGAGCAAGCCGTCGGAGAGCACGAGGTCGGAGAACGACCGCTGCAGACGGTCGTGATCGAGCTCGATCGACGGCCGTTGGTGACGCACCACGCTCGCGTAGAGGTCGAGGGGGACCGGCATCGGTCCGCAGTAGCTGCTCTCGCGTGACCGCTGCGCTGCGAACTGCTGGCCGGCCTCCGTGGGTCGCACCACGTACGCCCGGCCTTCCATCCCGTCGTACTCGATCAGCTTGCGATCCCGCATGCCGTTGAGGGCCGTCTCGACCACCGTGATCGACACGTGCAGCCTGTCGGCCAGGGCGGTCATCGGCGAGCGACCGTCGACCACTGCACGACGGAGCAGCAGGTCGTCGACCAGCGATCGGCTGAGCCCGAGTCCCTCCGGACTGGTCGGAGTGCGAAGGTCCGGGACGTCGTCGGTCCGGTCGTTCTGTCCGCGCATGGGTATCCCGTCTGCCGATCGGGCGTGATGGGACGGCCGGACCGGTGCGGACCGGTCCGGCCGCACATCGCGACCCGGTTGTGATGCTGGTGCTGGTGCTCTCATCGGCGCGTGGCAGCTCGGACCTGAACCCTCGGCG
Source organism: Microthrixaceae bacterium (assembly GCA_033813615.1). Taxonomy (GTDB): domain Bacteria; phylum Actinomycetota; class Acidimicrobiia; order Acidimicrobiales; family Microtrichaceae; genus Dermatobacter. Next base: position 4,690 of record JAPXRJ010000052.1, read on the forward strand.
GGGACATCTCGCTGCGGCCAGGCGATCGTTCGCACCACTTCGGCCGCTCGTGCCGGTTGAATGGTGGCGTGATCGCCGCCCCCCGGACACGCGCCTATCGCAGCGGAGTGCTGGAAGAGGACGGGTTTCCGGTGGATCGGGTGTCGGACCTGCTCGCGGAGCCGGACACGATGGTGTGGGTGGACCTGTGTGGACCCACCGTGGACGAGCTCAACTCGCTGGCCGGCGAGCTGGGTCTCCACGAGCTGGCGGTCGAGGATGCCCTCGGTCCCCACCAGCGTCCCAAGCTCGATCGCTACGCGAGCCACCTGTTCATGGCGACGCACTCGGTGACCGTCGATGTGGAGGCCGCCCACCTGGACGTCGTGGAGATCGACCTGTTCGTCGCCGACCGGTGGGTGATCACCGTCCGCAAGGACGACCGCTTCCCGCTCCAGCAGGCGATCGACCGATGCGACCGTGTTGCGGACCTCCCCGGCGCCGGCGTCGCCTTCATCGTCTACGCAGTGCTCGACGTCCTGCTCGACGGCTACTTCGACGCCCTCGAGGTGTTCGACGAGTACTACGACGAGGTCAGCACCCAGATCTTCGATGACAAGCCGCTGCAGCCCCAGGACCAGCGCCACTGGTTCCAGATGCGTCAGGCGCTCATCAAGCTGCACCGGATCGTGTTCCCGCTGCGTGAGGCGGTCGGCTCGCTGATCCGTCGCGAGCAGGACCTCGTGAGCGCTGAGATGCAGCCGTACTTCCAGGATCTGTACGACCACGTGCTGCGGATCACCGAGTCGACCGACTCGCTGCGCGACCTGGTCGCCACGATCGTGGAGACCAACCTCAGCCTGCGGGACTTCCGCCAGAACCAGATCATGAAGAAGGTGACGAGCTGGGCGGCGATCATCGCCGTGCCGACCCTCGTCACCGGCTTCTACGGCATGAACGTCAAGTTCCCCGGAGTCGCCACGCACTGGGGCGCGGTCGTCGCTGCGGTGCTGATCGCCGCCACGTCGTTGGCGCTGTACTGGCAGTTCCGCCGCCGCGACTGGCTCTGAGGCAGGTCGAGCCGACGGCGGTGCGCCCTCAGTTGACCAGGCGGTCGCGGCCCTCCCAGTAGGGGGCTCGCAGCTTGTACTTCTGGAGCTTGCCGGTGGCGGTTCGCTCCAGGGCGTCGCGGACCTCGACCGACGTCGGGCACTTGTAGTGCGCGAGCAGGTCGCGGCAGTGCGCGATCAGCGTCCGCTGCACCTCGTCGGGATCGGACTCGGCGACCTTCGCCAACTCGGAGTTGGGATCGAGGACGACGAGTGCGGTGACGGTCTCTCCCCAGCGATCGCTGGGGATGCCGATGACGGCGACCTCGGTGACCGCGGGGTGGGAGAACAGCGCGTCCTCTACCTCGATGGAGCTGACGTTCTCTCCTCCGGAGATGATCACGTCCTTCTTGCGGTCGACGATGGTCACGTAGTTCTCGTCGTCGAGCACGCCGCCGTCACCGGTGTGGAACCAGCCCCCTTCGAGCGCCGCATCGGTCGCCTCGGGCTGGTTCCAGTAGCTCTTGAGCACCGTGTTGCTCCGGGCCAGCAGCTCGCCGTCGGCGTCGGTCGTGATCCGGGTCCCGATCGCCGGTGCCCCGGCCCGAACCAGCTTGCGGGCCCGTTGGGCCGAGCTCAGATGGTCCCACTCCGCTCGCGATCGGTTCATGGTGAGCAGCGGCGCCGTCTCGGTGAGGCCGTAGATCTGGATGAACTCCCAACCGAGCTCGGCCTCGACCCGTTCGATCACCGCCGTCGGCGGCGGTGCGCCGGCCACGATGATGCGCACCCGCTCTCGACCCGGCACCTCGCCGTCCCAGCCGGCGGCGGCGTCGAGGACCATCGACACCACGGCGGGTGCTCCGCACATGAGGGTCACCGCGTGCTCCTCGACGCGGCGGAGGATCTCTGCTCCGTCGACCTTGCGGAGCACGACCTGTGGCACGCCGACGCCGGCAGTCGTGAACGGCATTCCCCAACCGTTGCAGTGGAACATGGGCAGCGTGTGGAGGTACACGTCACGATCGCTCACCCCGGCCTGCCACCCGAACGCCGCGGCGTTGACCCACAGGTTGCGATGCGTCATCTCGACGCCCTTGGGTCGTGCGGTGGTGCCCGACGTGTAGTTGATGGTCGCCGTCGCGTCCTCGTCGGGCTCCCACGGCGACGCCTCGAGGTCGTGGCGGTACAGGACCTCGTCGGACTCGGCGCCGATCGTGAACTTGTGCGGCGCATCGACCCCGGACAGCGCGTCCTCGAGCTCGGGGTCGACCAGGAGCACCTCGGCACCGCAGTGCTCGACGATGTAGGCGACCTCCGCGGCCGACAGCCGGAAGTTCACCGGCACCGCGATCCGACCCGACGACGGTGCGCCGTAGAGCAGGGTGAGGAGCCGGGCGGAGTTCTGCGAGACCATCGCCACCCGGCCACCCTGGGCCACTCCGAGCGACTCCAGGCCGGCGGCCAGGGACCGGGAGCGCTGTGCCAACGCGCTGTAGGTGAGCGGACCGCCGTCGACCGCCCGCAGCGCCGGGGCCGGCTGGTCCGGTTCGTCGATCACGCCGATGCGGTCGCCGTAGACGAGCTCGGCCCGATCGATGTGGTCGCGGATGGTCAACGGCACCTTCACGGCGCACCCCCTGGATTGGTCGCCCGGCCCCACGAGAAGTAGCACCAGGGCCTGGGGCCCTTCACGTAGCGGGCCGTGATGCGGATGTCGATGAACCCGGCGTCCGCGAGCATGCTGGTGGGGTCGCGGGTCAGGTGGCAACCGCCGGCGATCCGGCGCTGCAGCGGTTCGAAGCGCTGTTGCCACCGGGCGACGTCGTCGTCCGGTGCAGCGCCGTGCTCCAGCAGGTGCAGCTCGCCGCCCGGCTTCAGGACCCGTCGCAGCTCGCCGAGCGCCAGCTGCGGGTCGGGGATCGTGCACAACGTGAAGGTGCACAGCGCGGCGTCGCAGCTGGCGTCGGCCAAGGTCAGGTGCTGGCCGTCCAGCCCGACGTGCTCGACGTCGATGCCGCTCGCAGCGATGCGCTTCCGAGCCATCTCACGAGAGCGCATCGACGGCTCGACGGCCCACACCCTGGTCACCTCGGGCGGGTACAGCGGCGCGTTCAGCCCGGTGCCGAAGCCGATCTCCACCACGTCGCCGCGCAGGCCTTCGAGGGCCTTGGCGCGGTAGCGCTCCATGCCGCTGCTCCCGCACGTCAGCTCGACCAGTCGGGGCAGCACGTGCTCTTCGTACGCGCCCATGTGCGGACCCTACGGGAGCTGACGCCCGTCCGGCCCGATCCCCCGGCTTTCACCCCTTGCGGCTGAGGGCGCGGCTGGTGACAGCCCGGCAGACTGTCGACTCATGCACGCGAACCGCCACCACCACATGCCGAGGTCGTCTCGGGCGGTGGTCGCAGCCGTGGTGGTCGCGCTCGCCGCTCTGACGGCGGCATGCACCGGCTCGGACGACCCCGCCGACGGTGACGCGACCACCACCGAGCGGACCCTGCCCGACACCGGACAGGTGGTGGTCCTCGAGCCACTCCACGTCCAGGACCAGCGCATCGTCGACACCTCGGGCCGTCAGGTGCTGCTGCGCGGCGCCAACGTCAACGCGCTCGGGGAGTACGCGCAGGAGGATCCAGCAGCGGAGCCGACGGCGCCGCTCACCGACGCGGACTGGGACGCCATGGCCGCCAACGGGTTCTCGGCCATCCGGCTGATCATGTCGTGGTCGTTGCTGGAGCCGGAGCGGGGAGAGGTCGACGAGGACTACGTGGCAGAGGTCCGCGATGCCGTGGAGCTGGCCAACGACCACGGCATGTACGTGGTGCTCGACGTGCACCAGGACGCGTGGGGGATGCAGTCCGCGACGCCCGACGACGAGCCGTGCCCGCCTGGCACAGCGCCGTCGGTCGGCTGGGACGGGGCACCGGAGTGGGCGACGATCACCGACGGGCAGAGCACGTGTCGGGTCCCGGCCTCCGAGCGTGAGACGGCACCCGCGGTCCAGGCGTCGTTCCGGAACTTCTACGCGAACACCGACGGGATCGCTGATCAGCTCACAGGAGTGTGGGCGCACCTGGCGGGGGAGTTCGCCGACGTCGCGGGCGTGGCCGGCTACGACCTGTTCAACGAGCCCAATGACGTGTCGCCCCACGAGGAGAACCAGGTCGCCTACAGCCAGTGGGTGCAGCGAACCATCGACGCGATCCGGACCGCCGAAGCTGGCAGTGGAGCCGGCAAGGCGGTGTTCGTCGAACCGCTGCAGCTGTACCCGCTACCCCACAACGCGCTGCTGCCGCAGTACCTCCATGACCCGAACCTCGTGTTCGCGCCGCACAACTACGCGGAGACGATCAACGACATCCTGACCGTCGAGCAGACGTTCGCGATCGACCAGCAGGGTGCGGACGAGCTCCACGCCGCGCTGTGGATCGGCGAGTACGGCACGTGGGACACCTCGCCCGAGTCGCTCAAGGTCATGGGTCGCTACGCGGCCGAGGAGGACCGCCGCGTGGTCGGCGGTACCTGGTGGCAGTGGCGCCAGACCTGTGGCGATCCGCACTCGGTCGGTGGTCCCGGCATGCCGGCGACCGAGGACCAGGTCCACCTGATCACCCGTGACTGCACGTCGGGTGGCGCCGCCCACGACAGCGATGCCCGCTACACGACCGAGTTCCTGCGGATCGTCGGCCGAGCCTTCCCCCGGGCCGCACCCGGTCGCATCACGTCGCTGAGCAGCCCGCCGGGCAGCGGTGGGCTGACCGTGGCGGGTGCCGACGCCGAGGCCGGTGCCCAGCTGGTCGTCTGGCTCCCCGAGGTCGATGGCGTCGACGACCCGCTGCCCGCCACGACCGATGGTCTCGACGATGTCGAGCTCGTGGCCGTCGGGGGCGGCAGGATCTTGACTGCCACCGCCGAGGGCGGCGACTGGGAGCTGGTGGTGCGATGAGCGAGCCGGACGCGTCCACAGTCGGTCTGCCGGTCCAGGCGCCGCCAGGGTGGTCGGTCGAGTCGACCCGAGGCCTCGGCCCCTTCGTCACCCGGATCGTGTTCCGGGCGGCCGACGGCTCCCGTCGGGTGTGGCGCTCCCGCGATCATCGCAAGGGCCTCGACCGGCCCGGGGTCCCGCGGCGTACCTGGTGGATCGCCGCGCTGTTCTGCATCGGCTCGACCTGCTTCACGGTCGGCCCGCTGCCGGTCTACGAGCAGTGGGTGGGGGCGCGGTGGGTCGGATTGACCTTCTTCGTGGGCTCGATCTTCTTCACCTCGGCGTCCTACCTCTGCTTCGTCGAGGCGTCGAATGCTCCCGGCGCGGTCACCGACGACCCGACCCGTCGACACCGCGGTCCGTTTCGCCTCTGGTCGTGGCGGCCGAGGTCGATCGACTGGTGGGCCACCGGCGTGCAGCTGGTCGGGACCTTCTACTTCAACGTCATGACGTTCCTGGCCATGTACGACAGCTGGAGCGTCCACCAGGAGAACCGCCTGGTGTGGCGACCCGACACGATCGGGTCGATCTGCTTCCTCGTCGCCAGCTACCTGGCATGGGCGGAGGTGTGCCACTCGGCGGGTCGACTTCGGTTCCGTGACGTGTCGTGGTGGATCGTGGTGCTGAACCTGCTGGGATCGGTCTTCTTCGGTGTGTCCGCCATCGGCGCCTTCGTGCTGCCGTCGACCGGCGACGCGCTGAACCTGTGGCTCGACAACGCCGGCACGGTGGCCGGCGGCGTCTGCTTCTTCGTCGCCGCGGCGCTGCTGATCCCCGAGTCGCGCGCCAGCCGTGCGCCGAGCACGGTCGCCTGAACCGGCACCCATCGGACCGGCTCGATTCTCGGGTCGGAATCCGGTCGTGGAGCCCTGCTCCTGACCCGAGTCTCGGGTCGACTTCCGCCGGGGTGCCTTCGTCGCCTTGACTGTCGGCGTGACCGCACACGCCGAGCAGCGCGACGTCCTGGTGATCGGAGGCGGGCCCGCTGGTGCCGCGGTCGCGATCCGCGCCGCCGCCGGCGGCGCCCGGGTGACGGTGTTCGAGAAGGGTCGCGCCGGACGGGACAAGATCTGCGGCGACGGTCTGACGCCCCGTGCAGTCCGTGCGCTCCTGGAGCTCGACGTGAGCCTCGACGACGCACACCGGATCGACGGGTTGCGCATGATGGCGAACTCGACCGTTCGACAGATGGAGTGGCCCGGCATCGATCCGTTCCCCGACCACGGAGCGGTCTGGCCGAGGCGTCGACTCGATGAGCGGCTGATGGAGCTCGCGGTCAAGGCCGGGGCCGAGGTCCTGTGGGAGCACGAGGCCGTGCCGCTCGTCGACGGGTCGCCGGGCAGCGCGCCGAGACGGGCGGTGGGGGTGGAGTCCACCGGTCCCGACGGCGTCGAGCGCCGCTGGGAGGCCCCGCTGGTGGTGCTGGCTGCGGGTGCTCCCGGCGAGTCCGCCCGGCGCCTGGGCGCCGAACGCGTCCCGGGGGAGACCTTCGGGCTCGCCATCCGCACCTATGCCGAGTCGCCCCGACACGCTGAGCGCTACCTGGAGGCGTGCCTGACCCTGCGCGATGCGGACGGCACACCCGTTCCGGGCTACGGCTGGATCTTCCCGGCCGGGGACGGGACCGTGAACATCGGGGTGGGTGCGCTGTCGACCATGAAGGGGTTCAAGAAGCTCAACCTGAACCGCCTGCAGGACAGCTATCGAGCCCTCGTCGGCGCCGACTGGGAACTGGGCCCCGACCTGGAACGTCCTCGCGCGTGGCGACTCCCGATGAGCGCTCAGCGGCGCTCCGGTCCCGGCTGGGTGGCGATCGGCGACGCCGCCGGTCTGATCAACCCGATGAACGGGGAGGGCATCGACTACGCCCTCGAGTCCGGTGCGCTGGCGGCCGAGCTGTTCCTGGCCGACCCTGCTTCGGCACCAGCGCGCTACGACGTCGAGGTGGGGGAGCGCTTCGACGCCTTCCTCCGCACCGGCCGACGGTTCAGCTTCCTGATCGGACATCCGTGGATGCTGCGCAACGGCCTCCGCCTGGCGGTCGGGACACAGGCCGTCGCCGAGATCACCCTGCAGGTCATGGGCAACCTGGTCGACGGCTCCACGCCCGGCGCCGGCGGCGTGACGATGCGGGTGGCCGACCGCGTGCTCGCCGCAGCGGAGCCGGTCCTGCGTCGCACCCGCGCCTCGGCCTGAGGTGATCGTCGCTGACCCTGTCGATCCCGTGACCCTGCGGACCTACGCTGCTCGACATGTCGCCCGACGTGCTCGAACCGCCCGGACCCAACGCCGAGCAGGCGGCGTTCTGGGAGGAGCGAGCGCCGTCGTGGATCGACTCCTCGGAGTGGTGGTTGGGGGTGGTGACCGGCCCGTTCGCTGACGCCACCATCGATCGCCTGGAGCCGACGCCGGGCGGTCGGTACCTCGACGTGGGGTGCGGCACCGGGCCCATGTCCATCGCTCTGGCACGGGCGATCGAGCCGGATGGCGTCGTGGAGGGCGTGGACATCGCGCCGAGCATGGTCGTTGCGGCTCAGGCCAACGCCACCGAGGCCGGAGTCGGGGGCATCACCTTCCGCGTGGCGGACGTGCAGGTCGCTCGACTCGGCCAGGACCTGCTCGACGGCGTGGTGTCGCAGTTCGGTGTGATGTTCTTCGCCGATCCGGTGGCGGCGTTCACCAACCTGCGCTCGGCGATGAAGTCCGGAGCAACCCTGTCGTTCTGCTGCTGGCAGGCGCTCGGTGACAACGAGTGGATGATGGCGCCGGGTGCCGCCGCTGTCGCCGTCACCGGTTGGTTGCCGGACCTGCCGGCGCCGGATGCGCCGGGACCGTTCGCCTTCGCCGACGCGAACCGCGTCGATCGGATCCTCTCCGACGCGGGGTTCGGCGACGTCGACCTGCTCGACGTCCGTGCCACGGTCGAGGTGCCTGAGGACCGCGTCGGAGAGGCGGTCGTGGCCGTGTCGAGGATGGGCATGGTTCGCGAGCAGCTCCTGCATGCACCGGATGAACCGGCCCGGGCGGCCGTCCTCGACGCGGTGCACGCCGACATGACCGGTCGCCTCGACGGCGGCACCGTGCGGCTCGGCGCGGCGGGCTGGGCGGTGCGGGCAACCGCCTGAACCGGCGCGTGCCGACATCCGGGCGACGCTGGATCCGGCCTTCCCGACGGACGGCGTCGTGTGGGACCATGTTGGGGCTCGACGGAGGAGGAAGGGCGGCGATGGAATCGACCAGCTGGGGTGGTTCGTACCGACCAGGCGCGGACGCGCACTGGGCGGACGCGACGATGTGGATCGAGGACGGCGACCTGGGCATCGGCCTGACCGGATCGTGGACGATCGTGCCGGCGGTGGCCCTGACCGACGTGGTGGCGGTGGCCGCTGTCGGCGAGGATGCTCGGGGAACGGAGCTCGAGATCACCCTGCTCGCCGGCCACACGTTCTCACTCGCTGCACCCAAGGGCTTCGTCGATGAGTTCATCGGCGCGTTGCAGCACTCCACCGTGCTCGACCTCACCGAGCCGGCGTCGCACGCGGCTCCGTCGCCCACGGAGCTGCAGCCGGCCGTTGCGGTCGCACGAGCTCCGGAGGCCGACGGCATCCGCTGCGGGGAGTGCGGCGTGCTGTGCCTCACGCTGGCGGATTTGCGAGATCACGAGCTGGTGCACCAGCCCCGCGTCGAGTTCGTGCCCTTCCCGTCGGCCTGAACGGCCCGTCGGCTCGGAGGTCTGGGCGCCGCGGATCGGGGCTGGTCAGCCGTGCTGCCAGAACCGGTTGGCCAGCGACCGGGTGCCGTCGAGCGCCGCGCGGTCCAGCGCGTCGATCTCGCCGGCGTCGAGCGACCACCCGAGTGCCCCGGCGTTGTCGATGGCCTGGTACTCGTTCTTGGCGCCGGGGATCGGGACCGCGCCCTTGTCGATGATCCAGCGCAGCGCGACCTGGCTGGGGGTGCGCTCGTGCGCGACGCCGATCTCTCGCAGCACGGCGACCACGCGGTCGATGTCGTCCATCGGGTGGGCGGAGAAGCTCCGGCCTTTCGGTGGCGGGTTCGAGGCCGAGTACTTGCCGGTGAGGCGTCCCTGGCCGATCGGCGAGTAGGCGATCGGCACCACGCCCAGGTCTCGGCAGCGCCCGATCAGCCCGTCGGTCTCCGGGCGGCGTCGCAGCAACGAGTACTCGATCTGGTTCGAGGCCAGGGGCACACCACGCTGCTCGAGCTCACGATGGATCCGCGTGGTCTCCTTGATCGAGTAGTTCGACACGCCGACGGCACGGGTGAGTCCGGCGTCGACGACGGTGACCAGCGCCTCGGCCAGCGCGGACGCGCTCCTCAGGCTGATCGGTCCGTGGATCTGGTAGAGGTCGACGTAGGGCAGCTGCAGCCGTCCGAGCGACGCTTCGAGAGAATGGCGCAGCGCGGTGCCGACGTTCAGCTTCCACGGTGCCGGCCAGAACTTGGTGGCGATCAGCAGCCGATCACGGGTCGCCGCACCTGTGGCCGGCGGGTCGTCGGCCATGGTGGCAGCGAGCAGCCGGCCGATGATCCGCTCGCTCTCGCCGGCCCCGTACACCTCGGCGGTGTCGAACAAGCCCAGGCCGGCCTCGATCGACGTCGCCCACGCGGCACCGATCGTGGACTCGGTGAGCGCCGTGTCGTAGCTGCCCATGCCCCACGTCTTGGAGTCGCCCCACGCCCAGGTGCCGACGCCGAGCGGCGCCACCGCAGTCGGGCACCCGGGGAAGGTCACTCGGTCGGAGGGAGTCGGGTCGGCCGTGTCGTCCATGGCCGACCAGCCTCGCACGGGACGACGACCCGGACCTGGACCGGGCCCGGCGACGCTGCGGGTGATGTCAGCTCCGGATGGAGCGGAGGAGGCGGCCGTAGCCGGGCTCGTCGCCGAAGCCGTCGGCGCGCTTGCCGTCGGCCCACGCGACCCTTCCGGAGATCAGCACTGCCCTGATCGCGTCGTCACCCCGGTTGACCATGCGGTTCACCGACGCGATGCCGGGCATCGGGACCTCGACCACGTCGGCCACCCGGTCGTCGAGCAGCTCAGGATCGATGACGACCAGGTCCGCCCGGCCACCGACCTGGATCCGCCCGGCGTCGATGCCGAGGAAGTCGGCGAGCTCGGCGGTCACGCGGTGCACGGCCTGGCCGAGCGGAAGGATGTGCTGACCGGCGGCCTGGCGCTTGCGCACCAGCGCGAGGAGTCGCAACGGGAAGTTGTAGAAGGCCATGTTGCGCAGGTGTGCGCCGGCGTCGGAGAAGCCGATCTGGGCCTGCGGCTGCTCGACGATCCAGGCGACCTCGTCCTCGTTCCCGTTGCCGACCGTCGTCTCCCACCGCAGGGCGTTGCCGAACTCGGCGGCCAGGTCCAGGAACGTGTCCACGCGGTCCGCGCCGCGCTCCGTGGCGACCTCGGCGAACGACTTGCCGACGAGCGACTCGTCGGGGCAACCGACGATCCGGGCCTCGGCCAGGTCCCGGTGGTAGGCCCGGCCCTTGAACCGGTTGAGCCACTGCTTCCTGAAGCGCTTGCGGTAGCCGGGGTCGCGCAGCAGGTCGGATCGAGCTGCCTGCTGTGCCAGGTGCAGCGCCTCGGTGCCGGCGCCGATCTCCTCCAGCACCGGGTTCTCCAGGCCGTCGGTCCAGAGGCGGAACGGCTGCGGCAGCGCCTGCAGGCGGACGTCGGCCCTGAACCAGCGATGTGCTGCGGCGAACGTTCCGGCGAGCAGCTTGTGGGCTCCCGGCGCGACGGGGACGTCCATCAGGGAGATGATCGTGGTGCGCAGCGGCTTGCGGCCGATGCCGGAGGCGATGCCGGCGAAGAGCAGCAGGTTCCAGCGGGCGGAGATGTCGGGGACGCCCTCGAACACGGCGTCGCGCTCGCGGAGCACGGCGCCGAGCCGGCGGTACTCCTTCCACGTGGCGAACACCGACGGGGTCGGGCGGCTCCGGAACCGGTCGCCGTCCATCTTGTCCCAGGGCAGCGTGTTGATGGACATGCCCAGGTAGCCGGCGTCGAGCGCCTCGTCGAGCATCACGATCATGCGGCCGATCTCCGCCGCGGTGGGCCGGGCGTCCTCGTCGAGGGATCGACCGAGGCCCATGACCGAGGCGCGCATGGCCGAGTGGCCGAGCATCGAGCAGACGTTCGCTCCGAGCGGCAGGGACTCCAGGTGGTCGAGGTACTCCGCCGGGGTCTCCCAGTCCTTCACCTCGTTCAGCATGGGCAGGACGTCGGAGCGGGGCACGCCCTCCACCCGGCAGAACATGTCGGCGAGGTCCTCGGGCTCGCCGACGGCGAAGCTCAACCCGCAGCTGCCGATCATCACCGTGGTGACGCCGTGGCGGACCGACTCGGTGAGTCCGGCATCGAGCTCGAGCTCGGCGTCGTAGTGGGTGTGCAGGTCGATGAAGCCGGGGGTGACCCAGCAGCCGGTCGCGTCGATGGTGTCGGCGCCCTCGGGTGCGTCCAGGTCGATGCCGATCGCGGTGACGACGTCGTCGGTGACGATCACGTCGACGACACGTCCCTCGGCTCCCGACCCGTCGAGGACCAACCCACCTCTGATCACCGTGGTTGCCATCCCCCGAGTCTGCCAGCGGACCCCTCGCCGCGGACCCGTATATCGTCGGGTCATGGCCCGGATCCGCTCCGTGTCGAGGTCCGAGACCGACGCACCCATCGTCCACGCCATGTACGACCTGATGTTCG
>JAPXRJ010000053.1:0-16114 GCA_033813615.1 Microthrixaceae bacterium
GAGATGGCGATGCGCGATCCCGACCTCGCGTGCGCACGAGCCAACGTCCAGGCGCACAGCAGCAGGTAGTTCTCGGTCATGGCGACGCCGATCTTCTCCAGGTTGACCGAACCCTTCATGTCGCGGAACTGACGGATGTAGAAGTCGTGGTGACCCACGTTCGACCAGCCGAGGAACTGGTCCGACGCGGCCTGCATCAGGTGCTGACCCACGACCACCCGGTGCCCCTGGTTGTCGTAGGCCGTCTCCTCGACGTAGGGCTCCACGACGGAGCGCTCGGCCTCCTTCACCTGCAGGATCATGAGGTCGTGGTCGTCGCGACCGCGGACCAGCGCGATGTAGCAGCGGGTGCCGACGCTGCCGACGCCGACCACCTTCAACGCCACGTCGATCAGCTCGTAGCCGCCGAGCAGGACCTGCAGGTACTCGGGGACGGTGTCGAGGTAGTCGCCGAACAGCGCGATCACGTTCTGGTGCATCACCGCGGCCTCGTCGGCGGGCAACGAGTCGTCGAGGCGCATCACGAGCGGTGGTTGGTGGACGAACCGTCGTCGACCGTCGAGCACCTCGGTGTACTTGGTGATCGCCTTGGTCACGTCGTTGAGGCGTGCCTTGCGGAACTGACGCTCCACGAGCGCTCGGCTGTCGGCGTTGGCGAGCGCGAGGATCTGCTCGTCGGTCAGCCGCGAGTACCAGACGTCCAGACGACCCTTGCTCGCGAGGTCCGCCATCGACAGTCGGTAGCCGAGGCCGACGGAGCGGGCGAGGCGCCGCTGGACGCTCTCGTCCCACCCCCGGTCCGACGCCATCAACACCGCGCTCACCGCGAGCCGCTTGACGTCCCACTCCCACGGGCCCGGATGGGTCTCATCGAAGTCGTTGCAGTCGAAGACCAACGAGCGTTCCGGCGATCCGAACAGACCGAAGTTCGACAGGTGCGCGTCGCCGCAGATCTGCGCGTTCAGGCCGGTCGTCGCTGTCGTGGCGAGGTCCGTGGCCATCACCGCCGCCGACCCCCGGTAGAAGGCGAACGGGCTGGCGAGCATCCTGGCGTGACGGACCGGCACCAGGAACGGAAGTCGGTGCTGCTCCTGGTTGGCCAGGATGGCGACGGCGTCCCGGGCGTCGGTGAGCTGCCACTCCGCGTGCGCGGTCCGGGGGCAGAGGCCTCGACGGGACCGCCCCCACTGCTGGTGCTCATCGGCGTCGGGATGGTCCTTGGCCGACGTCCCCGGCGCTGGTGTCGTCGTCGTTGAGGTCACCGGATCAGCCTACGGTCCTCCGCCGGGGACGCGACCCGGACCGTTGGGCTCGGCTACCGTCGCGGCCCTGATGGCGGGAACCGTGGTGCTGCTCGACGCCGACACGGTCGCCGGCTGGCGGCGGGCCACGCCGTCCCTGCAGCAGTTGCACCGGGCGATCGGCGACCTCCGCTCGCAGCACCCCGACGTCACCGTCGCCGTGGTCGCCGACGCCTCGATCAAGTGGGCCCTGCCGGCGGAGGAGCAGCCGGCGTTCGAACACGACATCGTCACCCGAGCGGTCGTGTGCGCCCCCGCCGGCACCCGCGACGGCACCTACGGGTGGATGCTGGCGGTCGTCGAGCGCGCCCGCCGGGACGCCGATCGGGTGGTAGCGGTGACGGACCGGGCGCTGACCGGCGTCCCCGTGGTCCGACTGACCCAGGTCGACCGACGGTTCCGCTTCGACCTGGCCGGCGCGGCCGTCGTGGACGTCAAGCCGTCGAACCCTCACCGACGCCGCGGTCGTTCGAAGGGCTGAGTCGTTCGAAGGGCTGAGTCGTTCGAAGGGCTGAGTCGTTCGACGGGCTGAGCACCGCCTCTGCACGGGTAGGAGCAGAACGGGCTCAGGGACGGGCGTTCATGTCGGAGCGGGCGCAAGGCATCCAGTCGTCGTCGTCGGGAACCAGATCGCTCGCGGCGGGTGGACCCCACGATCCCGGCGAATAGCCGATGATCGCAGGCGGGTCGACGAGCAGCGGCTGCACGACTCGCCACGCCTCCTCGACGGTGTCCTGGCGTGCGAACAGGCGGGAGTCCCCTTCGATCACGTCGCCGAGGAGCCGCTCGTAGGCCGGCGCGCCGCCGAGCGCGTGGCGACTGTCCACGTCGAGGTCGACGGTGCGGCTCGCCATCTGCTCACCCGGCACCTTGGCCTGGACCTCGACGCGGAGGAACTCGTCGGGGCCCAGGCGGAAGCGGAAGCGGTTCGGCTCGGGATCGTCGACCGGGCCGGCGAACAGCGGCCGAGGCGGCTCACGGAGGGTGACCACCGCCTCGGTCGCGGTGATCGGCAGCGACTTGCCGGTGCGGATCAGGAACGGCACGCCGGCCCAGCGCCAGTTGTCGATCTCGAGTCGCATGGCGACGAAGGTCTCGGTGTCCGACGTGCGTGCCACCCCCGACTCCTCCAGGTATCCGTCGTACTGTCCACGGACCACGGTCACCGGATCGACGACGCGCGTGGCCTTGAGCACCTTCGTGTACTCATCTCGGAGCGCATCGGCCTCCTCCGACACCGGCGGTTCCATGGCCAGCAGGCACAGCATGTGCAGCAGGTGGTTCTGCACGACGTCACGGAGCGCGCCGACCGTGTCGTAGAACCTGCCGCGGCCCTGCACGTCGAACTGCTCCGCCATCGTGATCTCGACCCGTGCGATGTGGCGACGGTTCCAGATCGGTTCGAGCAGGGAGTTGGCGAACCGGAACACGAGCAGGTTGAGCACCGGCTCCTTCCCGACGAAGTGGTCGATGCGGTACACCCGCTCCTCGGGCAGCCGGGCCAGGACGATCCGGTTGAGCTCCTCGGCGGACGCCAGGTCACGCCCGAAGGGCTTCTCGAGCACCACCCGGGCGGTCGCTGTGACGCCGACCCGGTCGAGGCCCTCGACGACCGTCTCGAACATCGACGGCGGGATCGCCAGGTAGCAGACGGGGAGCCGCGCGTTGCCGAGCGCCGCCTTCAACCGGTCGAAGGTGCCGTCGGAGCCGTAGTCGCCGGAGATGTAGGTGAGCCGTCCGAACAGGTCCCCCAGGACCGCATCGTCGATGGCGACATGGGCGTCGACCAGCGAGCTGCGGACGCGGTCCTGCAGGTGCTCGAGCGTCCAGTCCGACCCGGCGACGCCGATGATCGGACCGACCAGGCGACGACGCTCGACCAGTCGGTACAGGGCCGGGAACAGCTTCTTGTACGCCAGGTCCCCGGAGATCCCGAACAGGACGAGGGCATCGGCATCGGTGGCGCTCACGAGTGCGACGCTATCGGCGACGATCGCGCCACGACGGCGAACACGACCGGACCTGCTGGCGAGCGCACGCGTCGCTCCACAGCGGTACCGTTCCACTACGGATCCGCCGACAGGGTGGCGCATCCGGAGGGGGGAACACGATGGGACCGACGACCGACGACGGTACGGGGCGCGTCGACAGGCGGCGCTTCCTGCAGGGGTCGGCAGCGATGGCCTCGATGGCTGCGGTCGGGACGACCGCAGCCGGCTGCGCGCCGCAACCGGGCCCGGTCACGCCACAGGGCAACGCTGGCGATGCCGGGTTCGACCACGTGGTCGTCGTGATGATGGAGAACCGCTCGTTCGACCACTTCCTGGGCTGGCTCCCGGGGGCCCGCGGCCGCCAGCGCGGACTGCGCTTCAAGGACGGCAATGGCGTCGTGCACCGCACGCACCGCCTGCAGGAGTTCTCCGCGTGCGACCAGGAGGACCCGAGCCACAGCTACTCGGCGGGTCGGGTGCAGTACAACGGGGGCCGAAACGACGGGTTCCTCTTCGACGCGCCTGACACGTTCCCGGTCGGCTACTTCGAGTCGGACCAGCTCCTGTTCTGGGGGGAGGCCGCCCCGGCGTGGACGATCTGCGACAACTACTTCGCGGCGACCATGGGCCCGACGTTCCCCAACCGGTTCTTCCAGCACTGCGGACGAACCGACCGGACCTCGAACACGCTGTCGATCTCGACCTTGCCCACCATCTGGGACCGACTCGCCGATGCCGGCCTCCAGGGCCGCTACTACTTCTCCGACGCTCCGTTCAGCGTGCTGCTCGGGCTCCGACACCTGTCGATCACCCGGACCGTGGACCAGTTCAAGCAGGACGCCGCCGCCGGTCGTCTCCCGAACGTGAGCTTCGTGGACCCCCGGTTCCTGATCCCCGACATCTTCGGGACCTCCGGCGACTACCACCCGGTCTCCGACATCCGCGCCGGTTGCGCCTTCCTCCACGAGATCTACGAAGCGGTCGTCACCTCCCCGAACTGGGAGCGAACCGTGTTGGTCATCAACTTCGACGAGTGGGGCGGCTTCTACGACCACGTCCGTCCGAGCGAGGGACCCGACGCCGATCCCCGCACCGCGCTGCGCGGGTTCCGGGTGCCGTGCCTGGTGGCGTCGCCCCTCGCCAAGCGAGGACACGTGGCCCACGGCCTCTACGACCACACCTCGGTGCTCAAGATGATCGAGTGGGGATGGGACCTGCCGCCGCTCGCGCCGCGGGATGCCGCTGCGAACAACCTGGCCGACGTGCTCGAGTTGGGTGGTCGTCCCGACCTGGACGCGCACCGTTGGACGCTGCCCGACTTCGAGATCGAGGACTGCCGGGCGACCTGGGTCGACACCCTGTGGCGCAAGCTGCTCGAGATGGCCCGACGGCAGGGGTTCCCGGTCTGAGCCACCACGCGCGACCGTTCGACGCGGGGACCGTCCAGCTGACACCATCTGCAGGCCCATCCGACGCGTCGTCAGCTTCGTCCGGTCACGTCCCGTCCAGGTCCGACGACCCGAGCACACCGGAGCCCACCGTGCCCACCGACATCGTCATCGTCTCAGCCGCTCGCACGCCGATCGCCACTGCCTACAAGGGGTCGCTCGCCGGCATCGACGCCTTCGCGCTCTCCGAGGTCGCCATGGGCGCGGCGGTCGAGCGCTCCGGTGTGCCGACCGAGCTCATCGAGGACATCGGCTGGGGCGAGTCGTTCCAGGGCGGCGGCAACGTCGGCCGCTACGCGGCGAACCAGCTCGGGCTGACCAACGTCCCCGGGGTGGCCACGCAGCGCTGGTGCGCGTCCGGCATGGCCGGCACCCAGTGGATCGCCGCCAACATCGCCGCCGGCATGATCGACGCCGGCATCGGTGGCGGCGTCGAGTCGATGTCCACTGCGCCGATGGGCACCAAGGGCGGCGAGTTCTGGCTGTCGCCCGCCAACCTCGAGACCGAGGACGCACCACCGTTCAACACCGCCAAGGGCGTCGGCGACAACGCCGCGCGCATGGCCGGCGTGACCCGGCAAGAGGCCGATGAGTGGGCCTATCGCTCCCACATGAACGCCATCCGGGCCATCGACGAGGGCCGCTTCAAGAACGAGGTCGTCCCGGTGACGCTGCCCGACGGCTCGCTCTTCGAAGTCGACGAGCACCCGCGTCGGGGCTCCACCCTCGAGAAGCTCGCGTCGCTGCCGCTGCTCAACGACGGCGACGCGGGCGCCACCACCACCGCCGGCAACTCCTCGGGCCTGAACGACGCGGCGGCAGCGCTCGTGCTCACCTCCCGTGACTTCGCAGAGGCCAACGACCTGACCCCGCTCGCCGTCATCCGGGGCTGGGCGTCGGTGTCGCTCAGCCCTGCAGAGACAGGCCTCACGCCGAGCGTCGCCATCACCAAGGCGCTCGGCAAGGCGGGCGTGGGCCTGGCCGACATCTCGTCGTTCGAGATCAACGAGGCGTTCGCCTCGGTCACGGTCGCCGCGATCAAGCGCCTCGGCATCGACCCGGAGATCGTGAACGTCAACGGCTCGGGCTGCTCGCTCGGCCACCCGATCGGCTGCACCGGCGCCCGCATGATCGTGACGATGATCAACGAGCTCGAGCGCACCGACTCCCAGTTCGGCGCCGTCGCCATGTGCGCCGCCGGCGGCATGGGCTCGGCGACGATCATCGAACGGGTCTGACCGACGCCCCACCCCACCGACCTCGGGCACCACAGACCAACCAGTGGTCCTTCGTGCCCAAGTTCGGGGCGACGCAACAGGGCGCCGGACGAATTCCATACGACCGCTTGAGATCCGACCGGCAGCCCGCGTAAAGTAGAACGCGTTCTAGTTGGAGGTCGGAAGGACCGACCCGCGACCCAGGGGGACCAACGTGGAATTCGGCATCTTCTCGAACGGCTACGTGCCCGGACCGGCGGCGCACGACAGCGAGTCCGAGCACACCGCGCTGATGCGCGAGTTCGAGCTGGCGATCCACGCCGACCGCCACAACTGGAAGTACGTCTGGTTCGGCGAGCACCATGCGCTGACCGAGTACAGCCACCTCTCCGCTCCCGAGGTCGCGATCGGCTACGTCGCGGCCAAGACCGACCGCATCCACCTCGGCACGGCGATCATGAACATCTCGCCCCGGGTCAACCACCCGGTCCGCTCCGCCGAGCGCGCCGCGATGATGGACCACATCACGAACAACCGCTACGAGTGGGGTACCGGCCGGGGTGCCGGCAGCCACGAGATCGCCTCGTTCAACATCCTCGACAAGGACTCCACCAAAGCCGAGTGGGAAGAGGTCGCTCCAGAGATTCCGCGCATGTGGGAGGAGGAGGACTACGAGTTCCACGGCGAGAGCTTCGAGGTGCCGTACCCCCACAACATCCTCCCCAAGCCGTATGGCAAGGGGCACCCGCCCATCTGGATGGCGTGCGGCAACCCGGGGAGCTTCGCCCGTGCCGGCGAGCTCGGTGTGGGCGCGATCGCCTTCAACTTCGAGCCGATCTTCAACATGAAGGGCCGCCTCGACGCCTACAAGGAGGCGGCCGCGGCCTGCACCCAGCCGCTCGGGCAGTACCAGAACGACAACATCATGATGACCAACGCGGTCATCTGCCTGAACGACCGCGCCCGAGCTCGCGACATCGCGCTCAGCCGGGGTCGCGGCTACCTCAACTCGATGGTCGCCCTCTACCACGACACGATGCCCAAGCGCGAGGGCGCCCCGGTGTGGCCCGAGCCACCGTTCGCCATCCCGAACGAAGAGGTCCTCGACCAGCTCATCGCCGGCGGCTACCTGCTGTGCGGGACGCCCGAAGAGGTGCTCGAGCAGGTCAACAACTACCAGTCGGTGGGCGTGGACCAGCTGGTGTTCGGCTTCCCGCCCGAGGGCGTCACCCACGAGGAGAACCTGGAGATGATCGAGCTGTTCGGCTCGCAGGTGATCCCCGAGTTCGACAAGGACCCGGTGCACTCCACCACTCGGATGCGCGAGCTCGCCCGGCCGAAGTACCAGCGCTGGAACCGGCCGTTCTCCGAGGTCGTGCTCGACGCCGAGCCGGTGCTGCCCACCTCCGCGCTCATCCAGCCCTGAGCCCATCCCGTCCTGAGTCCGTCCTGCGGCCGGTGACGCGTGATCTGATGACCGCCGTGTCTCGCACCGACCGACCCCGTGAGCGCGCCTCGGTTCCCTCCCGCCTCGTCCGGCGACTGCTCGCCGCGCCCGATCCCGTCCTCGACCGCATCATCGACGCGCCGCCGATACGCGTCGACGGCCGGGTGCTCAACCGGCGGGTGCAGGCGATCGTCGTCGTCGGCACCCGCCTCGGGCTGACCGACGACGCCCCCTCCACCGTCGAAGCCCGGCGAGCGCAGCTGTCGCGGATCACCGCGCTCGGCATGCCCAGGCGCACCGACGTGCACGTGGTCGACCGACGGATCCCCGGACCCGAGTCCGAGCTGCCGATCCGGATCTACCGACCGTTCGGAGCGGAGGCCGAGCCCCCGGCCATCGTCTACTTCCACGGCGGCGGTTGGGTCACCGGCGACCTCGCGACCCACGACGGTTCGTGCCGGCTCATCGCGGACACCACCGGCTGCGTCGTCATCGCCGTCGACTACCGCCTGGCGCCGGAGCACCCGTTCCCCGCCCCCGTCGACGACGCCGTCGCTGCCTACACGTGGGTGCGCTCCCACGCCGCCGAGCTGGCCGTCGATCGTGGTCGCATCGGCGTGATGGGCGACAGCGCCGGGGCGAACCTTGCCGCCGTCGTGGCCCAGGTGACCCGAGACGGCGACGTCGCGCCACCCGCAGCGCAATGCCTGATCTACCCGAGCACCGACGCCTACTTCACCCAACCGTCCCACCAGCTGTTCGCCGACGGGTTCTTCCTCACCCGGGAGTCGATGGAGTGGTTCCGGGGCCACTACGTGCCCGACGAGTCGACCTGGAGCTCGCCGCTCGTGTCGCCGTCGAAGGCCGCCGACCTCTCGGGCCTCGCACCGGCCCTGGTGGTCACCGCCGGCTTCGACCCGCTGCGCGACGAGGGCATCGCCTACGCCGAAGCGCTGAGGACGGCGGGGGTTCCCGCTCGTTCCCGCTGCTTCGACGACATGGTGCACGGCTTCTTCGGCATGGGCGTCCTGCCGGAGGGCATGGCGATGGCCACCGAGATCGCCGTGGGCACCGCGGCGCTCCTGCGCTCCTGACGCACCACGCCCGATTCCCCCGGCTGCCGGCTTGAGCGCGTGGGGTGGCGTGCCGATGGGAGTACGTGGAGCGACGCACCGCACTGTGGCTCAGCCACCACTGGCCCGAAGAGTACGACCGCTGCGCCCACATCGGGCGCTCCCATGTGTGTCGCCGCTGCCTCTGGTTCTGGCCCGCCGCCCTGGCGACGACGGCGCTCGCACTCGCGGGCCTCCGCTGGCCGGTCGGCCTCGACCCGTGGCTGGTCGTGCTGCTCCCCGTCCCCGTCGTCATCGAATGGTGGTGCGAACAGCTCGGGTTGGCGCGCTACTCGCCACGACGTCAGGTTCCGCTGACCCTGCTGGCGGCGCCGGCGGTTGGCGTCGGCCTCGCTCGCTACCTGGAGTCGCCGGGCGACGTGCTCTTCTGGGCCGTCGTCGCCGCGTACGCCGTCATCTGCCTGGTCCCTGTCGCCGCCGGGCGCTCCCGACGAGCTGACCGTCCGCTCGCCTGATCGGCCGACTCACCCGATCAGCTCGGGGCTCACCAGGCGGTCTCGGGTCACCAGGTCGGTTCGGGCAGGGGGATCGGCAAGATGTGGAGCAGGTCCACGTCGCCCATCGACGTCGGGCTCCACTCGCCCGGATCCACCACCTCGACGTCGGTCACGCCGGACATGAGGGTCCGGAAGAACCTCCAGGTCATCGACGGCTGGGCCCCGTCGACATCGCCCCACGGATCCGGCGCAAGCTGGTGCGGCAGTCCGAGTCGGACGACCACCATGTCCAGGCTGGGGATGACGACGATCAGCTGGTCGAACATCCCGGCGAGCGCGTAGGCGTCGGTCGGCACGGCGGGCATCCAGTTCGTGTCGGTCTCGAGGCCGAGGAGCGGACCGGTCTGACCGCAGCCGACGCCGTCGTTGTTGCGCCACAGGAACCCGTAGCACGGGTTGGCCGTCGTCCCTCTACGCCCCTCGGCGATGTAGCTCGCCGGCAGCAGCCGTCGGCCGGCCCACGCGCCGTCCTGCAGCAGCAGTCGGCCGAGCCGGCCGAAGGCGGGCGGCGTCATCTGCAGGAATGCGAAGCCCTGGCTGCGTCCCGCGCCGTCGCGGGCCCAATCCCAGTCGTCGCGTCCGATGCCGATCGGGTCGAAGAGCTCACGCTGGGCGAAGCTCTGCAGATCCTCGCCGACCGCAGCCTCGATCACGGCGACGAGCGCCGTCACCGCTGTCTGCGCGTACAGGAACGTCGTGCCGGGGACCGCCTCGAACGGCCGCTCGAACAACTTCGCCGCCGAGTCACCGGTGGCGTCGAGCAGATCGCTGATCCAATCGAGACGGAGGCCCGTGGTCTGGTTGAGGAACTGCCGGACGCTCAGCGCGGACTTCCGGGGGTCAGAGAGCGCGAGGTACGTACTGATCGGCGCGTCGATGTCGAGCACGCCCAGCTCCACAGCGCGTCCGACCAGCATGGACACCACGCCCTTGGTCATCGACCACGCCGGCAGGTGCACGTCCACCATGGCGGGATCGCCGGCTCCCGCGCCCACCAGGCAGCCGTGGCGATAGATGCGGACCGACTGCGAACCCTTGGCCACTGCGTAGGCGAGCGCGGCGTCGACCTTCTCGGCATCCAGGCCGACCGTCGCGGGTTCGACGGTGCTGACCTCCTTGCCGGCGCCGGCCTCGGCGCACTGCGGACGATGGGGCGACCCCGCAGTCCCCGGCGGCATCGCCGCGCACGACGCCGCCACTGCCATCGTGACGACGGACGCCACGATGGTCGCGGCCAGTCGTCGGCCATCGATCCTGACGTTGCTTGCCGCTCGCCCACACGATCGTCGCACGCCCACCACCCGTTCGCCGTCGGCGGCTCCATCCTGCACCGGACTTCGGAGCCGACTGTCGACAGGAAGAGTACGTTTCGCACATGGGCACCGGCCACGCCGTCGAGGTGGATGTCGCCGGCCGCAGCGTTCGGGTGTCGAGTCCCGACAAGGTGTTCTTCCCCGAGCACGGCCGAACGAAGTCCGACCTGGTCCGCTACTACCTGTCGGTGGGCGATCCGCTGATGCGAGCGATGGGCGGTCGGCCGGTGCTGCTGCAGCGATTCCCCGACGGTGTGGACGGCGGCAACTTCTTCCAGAAGCGGGTCCCGAAGCACCGACCCGACTGGCTGCGCTCGACGGTCGTGACCACGCCCAACGGCACGCGCTCCGATGCCCTGGTGATCGCGGACCTGGCCCATGTGGTGTGGGCTGTCAACCTCGGGTGTCTCGGCTTCCACGTGTGGCCATCTCTGGCCGACGACCTCGACCACGTCGACGAGCTCCGCATCGACCTGGACCCCTCTCCCGGTGTTGGCTTCTCCCAGATCCGCGAAGCGGCGTTCGTCCTGCGCGACGTGCTCGACGAGCTCGGCCTGGAGGGTCACCCCAAGACGACCGGCAACCGGGGCCTGCACGTGTACGTCGGGCTCCTCCCCCGATGGGACGCGATCGCGGTCCGGTCCGCTGCGGTGGCCCTGGCGCGGGAGCTGTCCCGGCGACGACCCGATCTGATCACCGACGCCTGGTGGAAGGAGGAGCGCGGCGGCCGCGTGTTCGTCGACTTCAACCAGAACGCCCCCCACAAGACGATGTTCGGCGCGTGGTCGGTCCGAGCGCGTCCCGGGGCGCAGGTGTCGACGCCGGTCACGTGGGACGAGGTGTCCGACGTGCAACCCGACGACCTGACGATCGACTCGGCGGCCGGTCTGCTGGCGACCCGCGGCGACCCGTGGGGAGCGATTCGGGAGCGACCTCAGTCGCTCGAGCCGCTCCTGGATCTGGTCGCTGCCGACCAGGCCGCCGGGCTCCCCGACGCTCCGTGGCCGCCCGTGTACCCGAAGATGCCGGGCGAGCCACCTCGCGTCGCGCCGAGCCGTGCTCGCCGCACGGAGTGAACACCGGGTCTCAGCGACGCACTTGGTGGAGCCCTTCGGTGGATGCCACGGGGTGCTCGAGGGCAGCGGCGCGCCGAGGCATGGAGCTCCAGTCCGGCCGCAGCGGGAAGTGCGCCTCGTCGGGGTCTCTCAGCCCGAGCACCTGGTGCACGCCGATTCGGCCCTCCTCGAACCCGAGCGCGGAGCCCGCCATGTACAACCGCCACACCCGGGCCCGGTTGACGCCGACGGCAGCGACCCCGCCATCCCAGTTGGCCTCGAGGTTCGCCACCCAGGCCCGCAGCGTGAGCGAGTAGTGCTCGCGCAGATCCTCCACATGACGCGCCTCGAACCCTGCCGACTGCATGGCCGTGACCACCGAACCCACCTCGTGGAGCTCTCCGTCGGGGAACACGTAGCGGGCGACGAAGCTGCGCTTGGAGATCCCCGGTCGCTCGCCCGGCGGCCGACTGATCGCGTGGTTGAGGAACCGCCCGCGTGGGGTCATGAGGGCGTGGACGTCGTCGAAGTACTCGGCAAGGCGAACCGCGCCGACGTGTTCGAACATGCCCACCGAGCTCACGGCATCGAACGGTCCGTCGTCGATGTCTCGGTAGTCCTGCACCCGGATGTCGATCCGATCCGCCAGGCCGTCGGCGGCCACGCGCCTCCGGGCCCATTCGGCCTGTTCACGTGAGAGGGTGATGCCGACGGCATCGACGCCGTGGTGGTGTGCGGCGTGGCGGACGAGCGACCCCCACCCACATCCGATGTCCAGCAGGCGCATGCCCGGTCGCAACGCCAGCTTCTGGCAGATCAGCTCCATCTTGGCCCACTGCGCTGCCTCCAGGCCCACCGAGGGGTCCTCCCAGAGCGCACACGAGTACACCATGGCGGGTCCCAGGACGAGCTCGTAGAAGTCGTTCGAGACGTCGTAGTGGTGGCTGACCGCAGCGAGGTCGCGCTGCCGGGAGTGCAGGCGGCCGAACCTCGAGATCCGGACCTCCTCGGGCGGCGGCGCCAACGGCAACAGGTCGACAGGCCGGAGCAGCCGGACGGCGCCGACCCACTGCCGGGCGCTGAGCCTGGGGGTGGGGATCCGCGCCCGCAGGGAGAGGACCGAATAGATGTCGCCGTCGATCTCGATGTCGCCGGCGACGTAGGCCCTCGCGAACCCGAGCTCACCCGGTGAGGTGACGATGCGACGGAGGGCGTCGTCGTTGCGGACCCGCACGGTCGCGGACGCGTCGGGCGGCCCGAGCGACATCCCGTCCTGGAGCTCGATGCGGATGGGCAGGTCTGATCCGAGCAGGTCCGTCACGAGACGGGCCAGACCGCTCCCCTGCGAGTGACCGGCTGCTGCGATGGACATGCGCGCACCTCCGCTGCGACGGACGACCGCGAGCGGATGGCTCCAGGACATCGCTCGATCGGCACCGCACCTACCCCGATCCAGCGAACGCAGCACCCCACGTCCATCGAGCGCAGGGCGGTCGACGCGAGTCGATCACCGTGGGAGCGATTCGAGGACCGATCCGTGACACGATGGCCTCGGCCGAACCCACACCACGAGGAGCACCAGCGACGTGACGAACCACGGGGACTGGCAGCTGCAGATCTACCTGGGCGGGCTCGCCGGGGTCGCCCCAGAGCTGCCGATGGCGTTCCCCGAGCTGGAACGGCGGGCTCAGGCCGAGATGTCGGAGCAGATCTGGTCCTACGTGACCGGTGGGGCCGGCAGCGAGCACACCCAACGAGCCAACGTCTCGGCGTTCGAGCGTTGGGGCCTGATGCCGCGCGTGCTGAAGGGGGCAGCGGAGCGAGACCTCTCGGTCGAGTTGTTCGGCACCGACTTCGCCACACCGCTGATGCTGGCACCCGTCGGCGTGATCGGCCTCTGCGAGCCGGAGCACCAGCGTGGTCCGCTCGGCGGTCACGGGGACCTGGCCACCGCCCGGGCCGCGGCGGTGACCGGGGTGCCGATGGTGGGCTCGACGCTCATGCAGGACCCGCTCGAGGACGTCGCCGCGGCACTGGGTGACACGCCCGGGTGGTTCCAGCTCTACCCGCCGAACGACCGCGAGGTGTGCGAGAGCTTCGTACGTCGGGCCGTTGCCGCCGGCTGGTCGGCGATCGTCGTCACCCTCGACACGCTCACGCTGGGCTGGCGGCCTCGGGACCTCTCGATCGCCAGCTTCCCGCAGCTGCAGGGTCTGTGCCTGGCCAACTACTTCAGCGACCCGGTGTTCCGGTCCCGACTCGAGCGCACCCCGGAGGAGGATGTCGAAGCGGCGACGGGACTCTGGGCGCTGACCTTCGGCAACCCCGGGATGACGTGGGACGACCTCGACTGGATCCGATCGCTCACCGACCTTCCCCTTCTGCTCAAGGGCGTGTGCAGCCCCGAGGACGTGCGCCTGGCGATCGACCACGGCGTCGACGGCATCTGGTGCTCCAACCACGGCGGCCGCCAGGCCGACGGCGGGCTGCCGGCGCTCGACTGCCTTCCCGACGTCGTCGCCGCAGCCGGCGATGCACCGGTCGTGTTCGACTCCGGCGTCCGCTCCGGTGCGGACGTGGTGAAGGCGATCGCGCTCGGTGCCAGCGCCGTTGGCATCGGTCGTCCGTACGCCTACGGCATGGCGGTCGGGGGCCAGGCCGGCGTCGAGCACGTGCTGCGGTGCCTGCTCGCCGAGACCGACCTGATCATGGCCGTCGACGGCTACGCGTCCCTCGCGGAGCTCACCCCCGACGCGCTCCGCCGCGCCCCCTGACCCCGTTCTGTTCGTCCTTTCACAACGTTTTCGTTGTGAAAGGACGAACAGAACGGGGGATCGAGGGTCAGATGGGAAGGTCGCCGGTGGCGGTGCGCGTGCTGCCGGTGTCCTTGAACGCGGCGATCGTCCGCTGGGCGATGCGCATCTGGTGCACCTCGTCGGCGCCGTCGGCGAACCGCGCCCAGCGGGCGTGCTGGTACATGTGCGCGAGCGGGGTGTCGGTCGAGTAGCCGAGCGCGCCGTGGACCTGGATCGAGCGGTCGATCACCCGGTTCAACATGTTGGCGACGAAGTGCTTCGCCATCGACACCTCGGACTTGAACTCCAGGCCGTTGTCGATCCGGTACGCCGCGTGCAGGACCATCAACTTGGCCTGGTAGAGCTCCATCGTCGAGTCCGCGATCAGCCACTGGATGCCCTGCTTCTCCGCCAGGAGCGACCCGTGGGCGAACCGGTTCAGCGACCGGTCGACCATCATGTCGAGCGCGGTCTCGGCCTGGGCGATCCAGCGCATGCAGTGCGCCAGGCGAGCGGGCCCGAGCCGGTACTGGCCGAGCAGGTGGCCCTGTCCCCGCCCGCCGAGCATCTGGGACTCGTGGACGCGCAGGTCCTCGATCACGATCTCGGAGTGGCCCGTCGAGCCGTGCATGGTCTCGATCTGGCGGACCTCGTTCCAACCCGGCGAGGGGATGTCGACGAGGAACGCCGTGTTGGCCGCCTGCGGAAGGTCCGGGTCGTCCTCGGTGCGGGCGATGAGGATCGCGAAGTTCGCCCGGTGGGCGTTCGAGATGAACCACTTGTGGCCGTTGATCACCCACTCCTCGCCGTCCTGGTAGGCGTTGGTGCGGATGAGGGTGGGGTCCGACCCGGCGACCTCGGGCTCCGTCATCGCGAAGCAGCTCCACGCCTTCCCGTCGCACAGCGGCTGGAGGTACCTGGCCTTCTGCTCGTCGGTGGCCCAGTGCAGCAGCGTGTGCATGTTGCCCTCGTCGGGCGCCTGGCAGTTCAGGACCCACGGCCCGTAGTAGCTCTTGGCCGCCTCGGCCTGGACCATCGCCAGCTCGACGTGACCGAGACCCATGCCGCCCCACTCGACCGGCATGTGCGGCAGCCACAGCCCGGACCCCCTTGCCTGGCCCCGCATTCCGATGAGCAGTCGGAGGTACTCGTCACGGTCGGCGTCCTCGAGGTGCTCGTTCCGGATGCGCGCCTCGGTGGGCTGCACCACGTCCTCGATGAAGGACCGGACCCTGCCCCGGATCTCCTCGAGCTCGGGCGTCAGGCTGAGGTCGATGCTCACGTGCGTCCCCCTGGTTCGCCCGGTTCTTACCAGACCCGATCCCCGCACCAGATCCGATCCCCGCGCACGCGTGGCCGGTTCACGGCAGGAGCCCGCTGGCTGACGCCTCCCTCCCAGGTGACGTCCCTACGATCTGGCCCATGACCCCCAAGGCCAAGACCATCACCGCTGTCGGCGTTGCCGTCGTTGCCCTGCTCCTCGTGGGCGGCGGCATCTTCTGGTTCCTGCGCGACGACGCCCCCGACGAGGTGAACCTCGACACCGCGGCGCAGGGCGTCACCACCACGACGGCCGACGAGTCCACCACCACCACGGCAGGCGGCGGGACGGCGACGCCGGACGGCATCGACGGCACGTGGAGCGTCGACACCAGCACCGGCGCGTTCGACTACGAGTCGGCGACGGGCACGTTCGTGGGCTTCCGCATCTCCGAGGAGTTGGCATCGATCGGCTCGACCGAGGCCGTCGGTCGGACGAACGCCGTGAGCGGGTCGATGACGATCTCGGGGACGACGGTCACCGATGCCAGCTTCACCGTCGACATGACGCAGATCACGACCAACGAGTCACGCCGCGACAACCGGGTCCAGTCGGCGCTCAACACCCAGCAGAACCCGAACGCGACCTTCACGCTC
>JAPXRJ010000054.1:0-15664 GCA_033813615.1 Microthrixaceae bacterium
TTGATCCCGTTGTCGCTCGCCGGGTTGTGGCTGGCGGTGACCACGACGCCGCCGGCGGCGGAGCGGGCCCGGACGGTGGCGGCGACCAGAGGCGTCGGCACCCCGTCGTCGAACAGGCCGACGGGCATTCCGTGGCGGGTGAGGACCTGGCACATCGCCGAGGCCATGGCGACGGAGCCGTGACGGGCGTCGTGGCCGACCACGACGCCGCGGGCGGTCGCGTCGGGGACCTCGGCGAGCAGCGCCCGGGCCAGGCCAGCGGCCGTCTGTGCGGCCACGAGCACGTTCATCCGACGGGGCCCGGCGCCGAGCGGACCTCGCAGCCCCGCCGTGCCGGACGCGAGCCGCCCGTCGACCAGCGCGGCCAGCTCTTCGAAGCCGACGGCCCCTGACTCGACGGCATCGGCGAGCTGGGTGAGCTCGAGCCGGGTCGTCGGGTCGGGGTCGAGCACGACCCACGACCGCGCGGTCCGCAGCAGCGCGGCGATGCGGAGCGCGTCGGGCTCAGCGCTCATGTCGCGGCGATCACCCGCCGCAGCAGTGCAGCAAGCTCCGAGCGCGCCGCGGCACCGGCCGCGAGCACCTCGGCGTGGTCGATCTCCGACGCCAACCCAGCCGCCAGGTTGGTGACGAGCGAGACCCCGAACACCTCGGCCCCCAGGTGGTGTGCGGCGATCGCCTCCAGCACCGTCGACATGCCGACGAGGTCCGCGCCGAGGGTCCGCAGCATCCTGATCTCGGCGGGGGTCTCGTAGCTGCCGCCGAGCAGTCCCGCGTACACCCCCTCCACCCGCTCCGGTCCGCACGCGGCGCGCAACCGGGGGCTGTAGAGGGCGGTCAGATCGGTGAAGCGGTTGCCGGGCGGACCGGGCGGCTCGGGTCCGCACATCGGGTTCGATCCGGTCAGGTTGAGGTGATCCGCGATCACGACCGGCGTGCCCACGCCCACGTCCGGGCGGAGCGACCCGGCCGCGTTGGTGATGGCGACCACCCGGCATCCGGCGTACACGGCGGTGCGCACGGCGTGCACCACGGTGTGCGGGCGATGGCCCTCGTAGAGGTGGGACCTCCCGGCGAGCACCAGCGTGGCCACGCCGTCGACGTCGACGGATGTGGCGTTGCCCCCGTGGCCGGCGACGGTCGGCGCGGGGACGCCGTCGAGGTCCGACATCGCCATCGTGGCCGACGGGGTGCCGAGCTCGTCGGCGACGCCCGCCCAGCCCGACCCGAGCACGACTGCCACGGCGTGCTCGCCGAGCCGGGACCGGAGCAGCTGCGAGTCCGTCGCCGCGAGCTGGTAGGGGTCCACGACGGTGTGCCCATCCCGGTCGGTCATGGCCGGGATTCTTGCACCGTGCTCGTCGGACACCGTGCTCGTCGGACACCGTGCTCGTCGGACACCGTGCTCGTCGGACACCGTGCTCGTCGGACACCGGGCCGCTGCTGGACCATCCGGGACGCGCCGGTACCCTGTTGCCCGCATGTCCGCGCCGACCGAGCTCCCGGTGCACGAGTGGGTGGACAACCACTGCCACCTCGACCCGGAGCACGCCGCGGCCACCGTGTCCGACGCCCGTTCCGCCGGAGTGGGTGCGCTGGTCACCGTCGGCACCGACGAGCAGCGATCCCGGGAGAGCCTGGCGGTCGCCGCCGGGTTCTCCGACGTCTGGGCGACCGCGGGCGTGCATCCCCACGACGCCACCGAGGGCGTCGACGGTCTCATCGAGCTGGTCGACGCGGAGCTCGCAGGCGAGGGTTCCCGCCTGGTGGCGATCGGGGAGTGCGGCCTGGACTTCCATTACGACCACTCGCCCCGCGACGTCCAGCGCGAGGTGTTCGCCCGTCAGGTGGAGCTGGCCCAGCGAAGCGGCCTGCCGCTGGTGATCCACACCCGGGAGGCGTGGCAGGAGACCTTCGACGTGCTCGAGTCCGTGGGCGTGCCCGAGCGCACGGTGTTCCACTGCTTCACCGGTGGACCGGACGAGGCGGAGCGCTGCGTGGAGCTCGGGGCGCACCTGTCGATCTCCGGGATCGTCACCTTCAAGAGCGCGCAGGACGTCCGCGACGCCGTGGCGGCGACGCCGCTCGACCGGCTGATGGTCGAGACCGACTCGCCGTACCTCGCGCCGGTGCCGTTCCGAGGTCAGCGCAACCGCCCCGCGTTGGTGGCGCTGGTGGGCCGGGAGGTCGCCGACGTGCTCGGCGTCGATGTGGCGGCGGTGGCGACGGCGACGACCGCGACAGCGAGATGCTTCTACGGCCTCGACGCAGCTGCCTCGTCGGAGCCGACGTGAACGCAGTTCCGCCCCGCATCCTCGTGGCCGGAGGTGTCAGCGTCGTCGCCCTGCTGGTCCTGTTCGGGGCCTGGGTCCTGGGTCGCGAGGACGCCACGCCGGCGACGACGACGACCGAGGCGGTCACGACCACGACGTCGGTCGCTCCGACCGAGTCGATCGCCCCGACCCCGATCACGGTGCTGCCCGACTGGTACCGCAAGGTTTCGAGCCGCTACGACCAACGCCGCCCGTCGACGGTCCCGCCGGGCCCGACCGTGACCACGACGACCACCACGACCACCTCGGTCCCGTCGGACGACTCGGGCAACTCCGGCAGCTCTGGCAAGTCCGACAACTCGGGCAGCTCCGGCAGCTCCGACAGCTCTTCGGGCGACTGACGTGCTCGGCGCCGGCGAGGTCCGTGACCTGCTCGAACGTCACGGGCTCGCCGCCCGACGGTCGCTCGGGCAGAACTTCGTGGCGGACCCCAACACGGTGGCCCACATCGCCCGACTGGCGGGGGTGGGCCCCGGTGACCCCGTCGTGGAGATCGGCCCCGGGCTGGGTTCGCTGACCCTGGCGCTCGCAGCGACGGGAGCGTCGGTCCTGGCGGTGGAGAAGGACCGCTCGCTGCTGCCGGTGCTCGAGGAGGTCCTGGCCGATGCGATGCGACGCTCCGGTGGGGATGGCGCGGGTGGCGCTCAGGTGCGCGTCGTGGAGGGCGACGCCCTCGAGCTCGACTGGGCCGCGCTGCTGGGCGACGAGCGGTGGACCCTCGTCGCCAACCTCCCCTACAACGTCGCGGTGCCGGTGGTCATGACGCTCCTGGCGACCGTGCCGCAGGTTCGGCGTCTGGTCGTCATGGTGCAGCTGGAGGTCGCCGAGCGGCTGTGCGCCGAGCCGGGCGATCGAACCATCGGCATCCCGTCGATCAAGCTCGCCTGGTACGGCACCGGGCGGATCCTGACCACGGTGCCACCGGAGGTGTTCGTGCCCCGGCCCCGGGTGCAGTCCGCGGTCGTCGGCATCGACCGCCACGATCCGCCCTCGACGCTCGTCGAGCCCTCCGACGTGTTCGGTCTGGTCGAGACCGCGTACCGCCAACGCCGCAAGATGCTGCGCTCGACGCTGGGGGCCACCGTTCCCCCCGATGTGTTCGCCGCCGCCGGGATCGACCCGCAGCTGCGCCCCGAGCGTCTCGGCCTGGACGACTGGGTCCGGCTGGCGGAGCGGCTCCGCGGTGTCGTCGGGACCGACCAGCGGGAGGGTCCGTCGTGATCGAGCTGTTCGCGCCGGCCAAGCTGACCCTGTCGCTGCGGGTGACCGGCGTGCGCGACGACGGCTTCCACCTGATCGACGCGGAGATGGTCACGCTCGATCTGGGCGACACGTTGGAGCTGGACCCTGACGGCGACGGGCTCGTGGTGATCCGCGACGGCGTCCGCGAGCCGGGCGACGACGACGACCTGGTGGCCGCTGCGCTGCGGATGGTCGGCCGTCGGGCCGCGGTGGTGCTGCACAAGCGGGTGCCCGCAGGTGCCGGCCTGGGCGGCGGGAGCGCGGACGCGGCGGCGATCCTGCGCTGGAGCGGCGCGACCGACCTGGTTGCCGCAGCATCGCTCGGTGCCGATGTGGCGTTCTGCGTGCGGGGCGGCAGGGCGAGGGTGCGGGGGATCGGCGAGGTCGTCGAGCCGCTCGCGTTCGTGGAGCGGACCCTCACGCTGCTCACACCGCCGATCCACTGCTCGACGCCGCTGGTCTACCGGCGCTGGGACGAGCTCGGCGGTCCGCGGGGCGAGCACGGCAACGACCTGGAGCCCGCCGCGCTGTCGCTCGTGCCGGACCTGGCCACCTGGCGTGACCGACTGCAGGACGCGACGGGCCGACGACCGCGGCTCGCGGGGAGCGGGTCGACGTGGTTCGTCGAGGGTGCACATCCCGGACCGGGCCGGGTGGTCGCCAGGACCGTGCCCGCGTCGGGGACCTGAGCACGCCGACGATGCGCCGGCGAGTCGGTGACGGGGGAGCCTGATCGACCGCGACCTGGCGGTGGGGTGAGCTACTTGCCGCGAGCGCGGCGCTGGTGGCGCGTACGCCGCAGCAGCTTCTTGTGCTTCTTCTTCCGCATGCGCTTACGGCGCTTCTTGATCAGTGAACCCATGGCGTGCGACACAGTAGAGGCCCACTCCGGCACCGCCCAAACCGATGGCGGGCGACAGGTACCGTGAGGTCGACCGGTGGCGGGTAGTTCAACGGCAGAACGCCTGACTTTGGATCAGGAAGATGCAGGTTCGAATCCTGCCCCGCCAGCCACACACGACTCGAGCAGGTGACATGAGCTCCGACGATCCCACGACGACACCGACCGATGACCACCCGCCGCTCGCCGCGGTGGTGCTCGCCGCGGGTGAGGGGCGCCGGATGCAGTCGGAGCGCCCCAAGCCCCTCCACCGGCTCTGCGGTCGGCCGATGCTGGTCTACGTGCTCGACGCCCTGGCCTCGACCGACGCGTCGCGTGCGGTGATCGTCGTCGGCCACAAGGGCGACTGGGTCGCCAAGAAGCTCCTGGAGCACGCACACACGATCGACATCGACTTCGTCGAGCAGCGCGTGCAGCGTGGCACCGGTGACGCCACCCTCGTCGGCCTGGTCGGCCTGCCCGACGACGAGGACGAGGGTGACGTGCTCGTCCTTCCCGGCGACGCGCCGCTGCTGCGACCCGAGACGGTGGCCCAGCTCGTCGAGCACCACCGTCGGACCGGCGCCGCCGCGACGTTGCTCAGCGCGGTGATGGAGGACCCGAGCGGCTACGGGCGGGTGCTCCGCGCCGCCAACGGAACGGTGGAGCGGATCGTCGAGCACGGCGACGCCTCCGAGGAGGAGCTGGCGATCGACGAGATCAACACGTCGATCTACTGCTTCCGTCGCAGCCTGCTGGCCCCTGCGCTGCGCAGGGTGCAGCCCGACAACGCACAGGGCGAGTACTACCTGACCGACGTCGTGGAGGTGCTCACGGGCACCGGGCACCGGGTCGAGGCGATCGTGGCCGGCGACGCGGCCGAGACCCAGGGCGTCAACGACCGGGTGCAGCTGTCGGTCGCCGAGTCCGAGCTCCGCCGTCGCACCAACGAGTCGCTGCTGCGCTCCGGCGTGACCATGCTCGACCCGTCGTCGGTGTTCGTGGACACGACCGTGCGCGTCGGCCAGGACGTGACCCTGTTCCCCGGGGTCATCCTGCAGGGCTCGACGATCGTCGGCGACGGCACCGAGCTCGGGCCGAACACCCGGCTCGTCGACTGCCGGGTGGGCGACGAGTGCGTGATCGAGCAGACGACCGCCCGCTCCGCACGCATCGGTGACCGCTGCATCGTCGGCCCGTACGCGTCGATCGCTCCGGGTGCGGAGCTCCCGGCGGACGTGGTGACAGGGCCGTTCTACACTGCGGACACCGCCACCTGAGCAGCCCGCCGGGGGTGCGTCGCAGCACGAGGCGGCCCGGGAGACGAGGATCTCATGGAACTGGTCACCAAGAAGCGGCTGACGATGGTGGCCGGCCGCGTCAACCGCGAGCTCGCCGAGGAGATCGCCGAGGCGCTGGGCATCGCCCTCGCTCCGATGGAGATCGCGGAGTTCGCCAACGGCGAGCTGCACTGCAAGTTCGGTGAGTCGATCCGCGGCGCCGACGTGTTCATCTTCCAGAGCCACTGCTCCACCTCGGAGATGTCGGTCAACGACGCCCTGATGGAGCAGCTGATCATGGTCGACGCCGCCCGTCGTGCCTCGGCCAAGCGCATCACGGTGGTCGCCCCGTTCTACGGCTACGGACGCCAGGACCGGAAGGCCGAAGGCCGCGAGCCGATCACCGCGAAGCTCCTCGCCAACATGTTCGAGGTCGCCGGCGCCAAGCGCATCGTGTCGGTCGACCTGCACTCCGGTCAGATCCAGGGCTTCTTCGACGGACCCGTCGACCACCTGACCGCCATGCCGGTGCTGGTCGACTGGATGGCCGACAACCTGGGTGAGGATCTGGTGGTCGTGTCGCCCGACGCCGGCCGGGTGAAGGTGGCCGAGCGCTACGCGAACGCCCTGCACGCGGACCTCGCCATCGTGCACAAGCGCAGGGTCAAGGGCGCCAAGAACCAGGTCGAGGCCAAGGAGGTCGTCGGCGAGGTCGAGGGCCGCACCTGCGTCCTCATCGACGACATGATCGACACCGCCGGCACGATCGTCGCCGCGGCGGACCAGCTCGCCGAGCGTGGTGCCGCGGCGGTGTTCTGCGCCGCGACCCACGGCGTGTTCTCCGGCCCGGCGATCGACCGGTTGAAGAACTCCTCGATCGAGAAGGTCGTGGTCACCAACACGTTGCCGCTGCCGCCCGAGAAGCGGATCGACAAGATCGAGGTGCTGTCGGCCGCGGGGATCATCGCGGACGCGATCGACGCGGTGTTCGAGGACACGTCGGTGTCGGAGATCTTCGACGGCCAGAACCAGCACTGACTCCAGCCCCGGTGGCTGGCCCCCGGCGGTGGGGTCCCGGTAACGTGGCGGGTCGCCCGTTCGGGCGACCAGTCCTCACAGTTCGCAGGAGTTCGTCATGTCCGAGGTCACGCTCACCGCCTCCACCGGCCGGGAGACCGGGACCCGCCCGTCCCGTCGCCTCCGCGCCGACGGGCTCGTCCCCGCCGTCCTCTACGGCGAGGGCAACGACGCCGTGTCGGTGGCCGTCGACCGCAAGGAGCTGCGACGAGCCCTCAGCACCGATGCCGGCCAGAACGCCCTCATCACGCTGACCGTCGACGGTGCGCAGCACCTGACCGTGGTCAAGGAGCTGCAGCGCCACCCGGTGCGTCGTGACGTCACCCACGTCGACTTCCTCACGGTGGACCCGAACGCCACGATCGAGGTCGAGGTCCCGATCCACCTGGTGGGCGAGGCCAAGGACGTCACGCAGAACGGCGGCATCACCGAGCAACGGCTCATGTCCCTCAAGGTGCTGGTCAAGCCCGACTCGATCCCGGACGGCATCGACGCCGACATCACCGACCTCACGCTGAGCACCACGATCACCGCGGCCGACCTGCCCCTGCCCGACGGCGTCGAGCTGGTCACCGACCCGGATCAGGCGATCGTCACCGCCGAGCTCACCCGCGCCGCGGTCACGGGCCGCGACGAAGGCGAGGAGGGCGACGAGGCTGGCGACGCCGAGTCCGGCGACGGCGAGGCCTCCGGCGGCGACGCCGAGGGCTGACGCCCGGAGCCGCCTCGCTGAGCCTGTGACCGTGGACCGTCCGGCCTGATGGCCTGGGATCTGCTGGTCGTGGGCCTGGGCAACCCGGGCGAGCGCTACGCGGGGACGCGCCACAACGTCGGTGCCGACGCGGTCGCCGCGCTCGTGCGCCGCCACGGCGGCCGGCTCAAGGTCGACGGCAAGGTCAACGCCTCGGTCGGCGACGTGCGGATCGGGTCCGCGCGGGTCGTGGCGGCCGTGCCGACGACGTACATGAACGAGTCGGGCCAAGCGGTCGCCGCTCTCGTCCGCCGCTACGAGATCGAGGATCTGAGCGCGCTGGTGGTGGCCCACGACGAGCTCGACCTCGAACAGGGTCGCCTCAAGGTGAAGCTCGGCGGCGGCCTGGCCGGCCACAACGGCCTGCGCTCGATCGACGCGCACCTGCACACCAGGGACTTCGTCCGGGTGCGGATGGGGGTCGGCAAACCACCCGGTGGTGCCGACCGGGGCGCGGACTGGGTGCTGTCGAAGGTGCGGGGGTCTGCACGCTCCGAGCTCGACGTGATGGTCGCCGCGGCGGTCGACGCCATCGACCTGATCGCCACCGACGGCGTCGACGCCGCCATGCAGCGCGTCAACCAGCGAGGTTGACCCGACGCGGTTCGGTCAGCCGAGGGAGACCGCGACGAGCGAGCATGCGGCCAGTCCGAGACCGAGGAGCTGGTGGACGGCGAGTCGCTCCCTGAGCACCACCCGCGCCAGGACCACCGTCGAGGCGGGGTACATCGAGCCGATCACGCCCACGAGCGTGAGGAGGCCGTGCCGACTGGCCACCAGGAACAGCGCGTTGGCGCTGACGTCGAACGCTCCGGCCAGGACGGCGGTCCGGGCCCCGACGCGCTCGATCCGTCCCGGGCGCACGACGACGAAGGCGACCGCGACGAGCAGGACCGACGTCGCCCGCGCCGAGGCCAACGGGAACAGGCCGCTGTCGTGGCCGGAGCGGGAGATCAACACGAAGAACGTGCCGAACGCCGCACCGGCGACGGCGGCGGCCACCAGCACCCGCATCGCGGGGACTGCTCGAGGGGGGTCGTCGAGCTCGTCGGGGTTGTGGGCGTCGCCGGGCTCCCTGGCGATCAGCACGATCGCCGGCAGTGCGAGGAGCGCGCCCAACAGCGCGAGTGCGCTGGGCCGTTCACCGTCGGCGAGACCGAACGCGAGCGGGACCAGCGCAGAGGTCACCGCGGACACCGGTGCCACCACCGTCATCCGCCCGGCGCCCAGCGCCCAGTAGAAGAGGATCAGCCCGGCCATGCCCACGACGCCGGCGCCGATGCCCCACCCGAGGTCCGCTCCGGCAGGTGATCCACCCGCGATCGGAGCGACGACGACCAGAAGCGCCAGGCCGGTGGCCTGGGCCACGAGTGCCGCTCCGATCGCGGCCATCCGCCGGGCGGACAGGCCGCCGAGGAAGTCGCCGACGCCGAACGCGACCGCGGAGAGGGTGGCGAGGAGGACGGCCAAGGCCGGCGATGGTGCCACACCTCGGCGCGGTAGGTTCTCCGCCGCCGTGGACGCCCCTGCCGAACCCGCACCATCCGCCGTCGTCGAACCCGTGACGGGCGCGCCCCTCGCTGCCCTCCTCGGCGTCCTTCGCGAGGAGCCGGGCCTGACGGGGGCGCTCGGTCGACGTGCCACTGTGCTCGTGCTGCCGGAGTCGGCCCGGGCCGCGTCCGTCGCCGGGCTCAGCGCCCTCTCGCGACGCCGTCCGATCGTGGTCGCCGTGCCCGCCGTCGCGGACGCGGAGCGGCTGGCGTCGGATCTGCGGGCGTTCCTCCCCGCAGATGCGGTCGAGCTCTTCCCGTCCTGGGAGACGTTGCCGTTCGAACGGGTGAGCCCGTCCATCGAGACGATGGGCCGTCGCCTCCAGGTGATGTGGCGCCTGCGCTCCGGCGACGAGTCGCTGCAGGTCGTCGTCGCTCCGGCTCGGGCGCTGGCCCAGCGCCTGGGACCCGGCGCCGAGGACGCTGAGCCGGTCGTCGTCCGACCCGGCGACCGGATCGACCAGCAGGCGCTGGTGGAGCGCCTGGTGCTGTCGGGGTACCGCCGCGAGTACCAGGTGGAGCACCGCGGCGAGGTGGCCGTCCGCGGCTCGATCGTCGACGTGTTCCCGTCGACCGCGGACCGACCCGTGCGCATCGACCTCTGGGGTGACGAGGTCGACCGCCTGGCCGAGTTCTCCGTCTCCGACCAGCGAAGCGGCGAGGACCGGACCGAGGCGGTGCTCTACCCGGCGCGGGAGCTGCTGGCGACCGACGCGGTGCGGGCACGCGCCGAGCGGTTGGTCGCCACCGACCCGTGGGGGCGCGAGCAGTGGCAGCGCCTGGCCGACGGCGAGGTGTTCGAGGGGATGGAGGCATGGCTGCCCTGGCTCGTCGAGCACACCGCTCCCGAGCACGCGCTGCTGGACCTGCTGGGCGAGGACGGCCTGGTCCTGCTGGTGGAGCCGCGCCGGCTGCGTGACCGGGTGGCCGACGTGTTGGCCGAGGAGGTCGACCTGGGCGCCACGTTGGCGCGCACCTGGGGCCTCGACGACGAGGTCGACCTGCCCCGGCTGCACGTCGATCTGGACCGATTGCTCGCCCACACCGACGCACCGACGTGGTCGGTCGCCGCGGTGCCCGACTCGCCCGACACGCCGGTGGTCGCCGCGTCGGGTTGGGCGCCCGCGGTCGGCGATGGCGATGCCCTGCTCGCACAGATGCGCCAGCTGATCGGCGACGGCTACCGCTTGGTGGTGTGCGCGGACGGCGCTGGCTCCGCGGCGCGGCTGGAGAAGCTGATCGCCGATCACGGCCTCTCCTTCCCGATCCTGGACGCCGGAGAAGGTGGTGCCGGGCCTGAGCCGAGGGCCCTGCTCGCACCCGGCGGCAAGATCGTCGTCGCACCGCTCGACCGCGGCTGCGTGCTGCCCGGCGTGCAGCTGGCGCTGCTCGCGGAGGCCGACCTGACCGGTCGTCGCCGCACCCACCGGCCGCCACGCACGCCACGTCGTGACGCGCAGCGGTTCTACGAGGACCTCAAGGTGGGCGACTACGTGGTCCACCAGGTCCATGGCGTGGCTCGCTTCGCCGGGATGGTCGAACGGGCGATGGGAGGCGGTGCAGCCCGCGACTACCTGCTGCTCGAGTACCGCGGCGACGACAAGCTCTACGTCCCGTCGGAGCAGATCGACGCCATCCGCCTCTACTCCGGGGGCGAGACGCCGAGCCTCAACCGGATGGGCGGCGCGGACTTCGCCCGCACCAAGGCCAAGGTCCGCTCCGCTGTCGCCGAGATCGCCCAGGAGCTGGTCGTCCTGTACCAGAAGCGACGGGCCGCAACGGGTCACGCGTTCGGAGAGGACACCCCGTGGCAGCGGGAGATGGAGGCAGCGTTCCCGTACCAGGAGACGCCCGATCAGCTGAGGGCGATCATCGACGTCAAGGAGGACATGGAGTCCACCGTGCCGATGGACCGCCTGGTGTGCGGTGATGTCGGCTTCGGCAAGACCGAGGTGGCGGTCAGGGCCGTGTTCAAGGCGATCCAGGACGGCAAGCAGGCCGCGGTGCTCGTGCCCACGACCCTGCTCGCCCAGCAGCACTTCCAGACCTTCGCGGACCGCTTCGCCGGCTACCCCGTGCGGGTCGAGGTCCTGTCGCGGTTCCTGACCGGCGCTCAGGCCCGCGACGTGACCGAAGGTCTGGCGAACGGGTCGGTCGATCTGGTCATCGGCACGCACAAGCTGCTGTCGGGCGACGTGTCGTTCAAGGACCTCGGTCTGTTGGTGGTCGACGAGGAGCAGCGCTTCGGCGTGACGCACAAGGAGGCGATCAAGCAGCTCAAGGCCGACGTGGACGTGCTGACGCTGTCGGCGACACCGATCCCCCGGACGCTGGAGATGAGCCTGACCGGCATCCGGGACCTGTCGCTGCTCAACACGCCACCCGCGGCACGCCAGCCGATCCTCACCTACGTCGGCGAGTACGACGAGCGGGCGGTGGGCGAGGCGATCCGACGCGAGCTGCTCCGGGAGGGTCAGGTGTTCTACGTGCACAACCGCGTGCGCGACATCGAGGACCACGCGGCCCGGCTCCGGGAGCTCGTGCCCGAGGCGCGCGTCGCGGTCGCGCACGGTCAGATGGACGAGGGGACGCTGGAGCGGGTCGTCCTCGACTTCTGGGAGGGCGCGTTCGACGTGCTCGTGTGCACGACGATCATCGAGTCGGGCATCGACATGCCGACGGTGAACACGCTCGTCGTCGAACGAGCCGACCTGCTGGGACTCGGTCAGCTCCACCAGATCCGCGGACGGGTCGGTCGCTCCGGTCAGCGCGCCTACGCCTACCTGTTCTTCCCGCCCGAGCGCCAGCTCTCGGAGGAGGCGTACGAACGCCTCAAGACGATCGGCGAGACCACCGAGCTGGGCTCCGGGTTCCGCATCGCCATGCGCGACCTCGAGATCCGTGGCGCCGGCAACCTCCTCGGCACGGGCCAGACCGGCCACGTCGCTTCGGTCGGCTACGACCTCTACGTGCAGATGGTCAACGAGGCCATCGCCCAGCTCAACGGGGAACGGGTCGAGGAGCCCAGGGAGATCACGCTCGAGCTGCCGCTGCCGGCGCACCTGCCCGCGGACTACGTGGAGCGCGACGACCTTCGGCTCGATGCCTACCGTCGCCTCGCCGGGGTGCAGGCCCAGTCCGACGTGGACGACATCGCAGAGGAGTGGGCCGACCGGTTCGGTCCCGTGCCGGAACCTGCGCAGAACCTGCTGGCCATCGCCCGGCTGCGCGCCGAGTGCGTGCGCACCGGCGTGGAGGAGGTCGCGGTCACCAAGGCGTCCGCGCTGTCGGGTCCGGGCTGGGTGGCGCGCATCGCACCGATCAAGCTCGCGCAGTCCAAGCAGATGCGCCTGGCCCGCCTCTACAAGGGCGCGCTCTACAAGGAGGAGCAGTCGCAGCTGCAGCTGCCGGTCAAGGCCGGTGGCGCCCTTGCCGACGACCTCGTCGCGGCGTTGCAGGAACTGGTTCCCGAGGTAGCTCCGACAGCATCGGGGTAGGTTGCCGGCATGGGAACCAAGCAGACCTACGCAGCCGGTATCCCGTGCTGGGTCGACGTGATGGTGGACGACGTGGCCGGCGCCGCGACGTTCTACGGCGAGCTGTTCGGGTGGGACCCCGAGGCGTCGGAGGTCGACGGCGTCACGATCTACACGAACCTCCGCCTGAGGGGCGCGACCGTGGCCGGCATCGCCGGCAAGATGGGTCAACCCGTGCCGGACGCGTGGTCGGTGTACGTGGCCTCGAACGACGTCGGCGCCACGTTGGCCGCGGTGACCCGCGCCGGGGGTCAGGTCGTCGTCGGTCCAGAGGACGTCCCCGGCGGCGCTGGCACCTTCGGGGTGTTCACCGACCCCAACGGCGCGTTCTGCGGCGTGTGGAAGGCCGGTTCCCATGTGGGAGCGGAGCTGGTCAACGAACCCAACTCGTTCGTCTGGAACGAGCTCGCCTCGCCCGACGTCGACGCCTCGGTCGCCTTCTACTCGTCGGTGTTCGGTTGGAGTCGGGGTGACGGCTCGGCCGACGGATCGACGTTCCTCGACGGCGCCGGCGCGCCGCTGTGCGGCGTGCACGCAGCCGGAGAGGGCGAGCCGCCGTTCTGGTCGATCTGGTTCGC
Source organism: Microthrixaceae bacterium (assembly GCA_033813615.1). Lineage (GTDB taxonomy): Bacteria > Actinomycetota > Acidimicrobiia > Acidimicrobiales > Microtrichaceae > Dermatobacter. The sequence continues at coordinate 13,228 of JAPXRJ010000054.1, forward strand.
CGTGGAGGACTGCGACGCAACGGTGGCGCGGGTGACCGAGCTCGGCGGATCGGTCGTCGTCGAACCCAACGACATGGGCTTCGGTCGTGGCGCCGTGGTCGCCGCTCCCGGAGGCGCCGTGTTCGGCGTGGGGGCCATGCCCACCGCCGACGACTGACGGTCGCTCGCGGTTCCACGGTCGTCCAGTGCGGTGGATAGCATCCGCGGCCATGCGAGCAACGCGGCGTCTTCCGCTGATCATCGCCGCCGGCCTGGCCGCCGTGGTGGCCGTCTCAGCCTGTGGTGTCGCCGCCAACGACACGGCGGCGACGGTCGGTGACGTCACGATCAGCGCCACCCTCGTCAACGACCTGGCGTCCGACGACGCGTTCGTCGGGGCGATGGCCAGCCAGGCGCTCGACACGCAGCGCGAAGGCGTCGTCGATGGCGACTCCGCCCGACAGGTGCTGTCGTTCCTCGTCACCTCCGAGGTCCTCGCTCAGGAGGTGCAGCACTGGGGTGCCGAGGTGACCGATGCGAACACCGCCGACGGCGAGTCGACCATCGACCAGCAGGCCCCGCGTCTGCAGGGTCGGGCACGCGACGTGGTGCTCCGCTACCTCGTCGACCGCGCCGCCCTCCAGGAGCGGCTCTCGTCGCTCGACCCGTCGTCGGAGGAGGACATGCGTCGCCTGTACGACGGAGCGCCGAGCTACTGGGATCAGGTCTGTCTGACCGCCGTGGTCGTCCCCGCCGACGCGATCGCGGACGCACGGGCCGCGCTGGCCGGTGGCTCGACGCTGGAGGACCTGGAAGCCGCGGCGGACGGGAGCCAGGTCGTCGCCACCCCCGAGCAGTGCCTGCCCCGGCAGTACCTGCCCGAGGTGCTGCGCGACCGCGTGGCCGCGGCCAAGGCCGGTGAGGTCGAGGGGCCGGTCGCAGGGGCGTTCCCCGGTCAGGACGCGGTGGTGTGGTTCCGCATCGAGCGGACACAGGTGCTGGCCTTCCCCGACGCCGGGCCCGACCTCGAGCAGCTCGTTCGTGCGATCGCCCAGAACGGCGTGGATGCGTGGCTGAACCTCAAGGCGAACCAGGCGGTCGAGATCGATCCCCGCTACGGCAGCGAGGTCGAGGTCGGCCAGCAGGGCCTGACCGTGCTCGCGCCTGCGACCCCGCTCGGTGCCGGGTCCAGCCGCCTCGCTGACGCCATGACCGGTGCCACGCCCTAACGGACCGATCCTCCCGATCGTCGAGGTCGTCGGCCTGGGCCCGGGGGGTCCGGATCTGGTCACCGCCGGGACGTCGACGGTCCTGGCTTCTGGTTCGCCGACGTTCCTGCGCACCTCCCGACACCCCGCCTCGGTGGTGATGCCGGCGGGGACGACCACGTTCGACGACATCTACGAGCGGGCATCGACGATCGGTGAGGTGTATGCCGAGATCGTCGAGGCCGTGGTCGCCGCGGCGATCGGACACGACCGCGTGGTCTACGCGCTGCCCGGCTCTCCGGTCGTGGCGGAGCGCACCGTCGAGCTGCTCGTGGCCGACCCGCGGGTCCGAACCGTGCTGCACCCCGCCCTCTCGTTCGTCGACCTCACCTGGATCCGTCTGGGCGTCGACCCGGTGGAGCTCGGCGTGCGGCTGGTGGACGGACATCGCTTCGCCACCGAGGCGGCCGGGGAGTGCGGCCCGCTGCTCGTCGGCCAGTGCGACTCGGCCTTCGTGCTCTCCGACATCAAGCTCGCCGTGGAGGAGCCACCCGACGAGCCGGTCGTCCTGCTCCAGCACCTCGGGCTACCCGACGAGCGCCTGGTCGTCGTTGCCTGGGAGGACCTCGACCGGACGCTCGACGCCGACCACCTCACGTCGCTGTGGATCCCGCAGCCGGGCCAGAGCCGGGGGGCTGGTGTCGCAGTTGCCCGATTCGAGGACCTGCTGTCGCAGCTGCGGGTGAGCGACCCGTGGAAGGCGGCGCAGACCCACGACTCGCTCAAGCGATTCCTGCTCGAGGAGTCCTACGAGGTGCTGGAGGCGATCGACGCCTACGACCCCGAGTCGGGCGAGGGCGCCGAGGAGTTGACCAGCGAGTTGGGCGACCTGCTCTACCAGGTGGTGTTCCACGCCGCCCTGGGCGCCGAAGCCGGGTGGTTCGACCTGTCCGACGTGGCGGACGCCATCCACGACAAGCTCGTCCGCCGCAACGACGACCTCCTCAGCGCCACCGCCGGCCGCCCGGCCGACGCTGGTGTCGACGGCGCGATCAGCGTGTGGGAGACCTCCAAGCGGGCCGAGCACGGGCGGCGGTCCGCCTTCGACGGCATCCCGCACGCACTGCCGGCGCTGACCCGGGCCATGAAGGTCCAGCGCAAGGCCCAGGCGCTCGGCATGCTGGGGTCGACCGCGACGCCGACGGATGTGTCGACGATGGCCGATGTCGTGGCCGCCGAACCGGGTGACC
>JAPXRJ010000054.1:15674-15873 GCA_033813615.1 Microthrixaceae bacterium
CGCAACGACGACCTCCTCAGCGCCACCGCCGGCCGCCCGGCCGACGCTGGTGTCGACGGCGCGATCAGCGTATGGGAGACCTCCAAGCGGGCCGAGCACGGGCGGCGGTCCGCCTTCGACGGCATCCCGCACGCACTGCCGGCGCTGACCCGGGCCATGAAGGTCCAGCGCAAGGCCCAGGCGCTCGGCATGCTGGGGT
>JAPXRJ010000055.1:0-15348 GCA_033813615.1 Microthrixaceae bacterium
TCCCGGCGGTGACCGTGTTCGTCGTGGGCGCGATCGACAGCTCGCGGATGGCCAGTCGGGCCAGATCGCTGAACACCGGCCCGGCGGAGGTCGAGCCGGTGAGGCCATGGGCGGTGTCGAACAGCATCACGGTGATCGAGACCTGCGGACGATCCGCAGGCAGGTAGCCGGCGAAGGTCGTCACGTGGTGGTAGCTGCCGTCGGGCCAGATGTAGGCGTCGGTGGCGTCGACCTTCTCCGGGCTCGGCATCCGGCCGGTGCCGGTCTTGGCGGCGACCGGGTAGCCGGGCAGGCTCCACTGCTTGCCGGTGCCGGCCTGCACCACCGCCTGCAGCGCCCTGCTCACCCGCGCCGCGGTCGATGCCGAGACCACGCGGCGGGTGTCGGCAGCCGGCGCAGGCACGAGCTCGCCGTCGCCACCGAGGGTCCCCTCGACCAGGCGGGGCGGCACGTAGATGCCCTGGTTCGCGATCACGTTGAACGCCGACCACAGCTGGAGGACCGTGGTCGACTGGAACGATCCGATCGAGGCCGCAGCGGCATCCGGCGGCGTCCATGTGTCCACGGCGGGGAGCAGCCCGGCGCTCTCGGCGGGGTGTCCGAGCGCGGACACCGATCCGAAGCCGAAGTCGACCAGCGCCTCGTGGAGCTTGTCGGCCCCCAGCTGCTGGGCGATCTGGATCGTGCCGACGTTCGAGGACTCGGCGACGATCTGATCCACGTTCATCGTCTCGACCGGGTGGACCTCGTTGTCGTTGAACTCGCGGTCGTACACCCGGATCTTCGGGCCCACGGAGAAGGTGGAGTGGTCGTCGATGACACCGGCCTCATAGGCCGCAGCGGTCGTCACCAGCTTGAAGACCGAGCCGGCCTGGTACGCGTTGGAGAACGCGAGGGGCCGCGATGACAGCTCCATCTCACCGGTCTCGGTGTCGCGCTCCACGCCTGCCACGGCGAGCAGCTCACCGGTCGACGGCCGGCCCACGATTGCGATGCCGCCCGCGGCGCGGGCGTTGTCGGACCCCTTCGAGAGGAGCTGCTCGGTCTCGAACTGCAGCGTCCGGTCGAGCGTGACCTGCACGTCGCGGCCCGGTTCGGGTGCCTGGAGCACCCGCTCGGAGTCCGTGATCGTCTCACCGTTCGAGCCCCGCTCCACGACCTGCTTGCCCGGAGTTCCCTGCAGCACGTCGTCGTAGGCCGCCTCGACCCCCGCTCGGGGACCCGGCCCGTCGGGTCCGAGCGTGCCGATCACCCGAACGCCGGACTCCCCGGCCGGGTGCACCCGCTCGGCGGCGGGGTCGAGCATGAGGACCGACCCCATGTCCTGCGACGCCAGCTCCTTCGCCGCGGCCCTGGCCACGTCCGGTTCGACGTAGCGCGCCACCATGACCCACCGAGCGTCGGGGGCCGCGTCGACGATGGCGTCGATCACCGGCCGGGGCTCCACGTCGAGCAGCGCGGCCAGACGTGCCGCGAACTCCCGCAGCATGGCGTCGTCGCCGATCCCGGCGTCGGCGAGCAGGACCTTGTTCACCGCCACGGTGGTGCGGGGCACCGAGATCGCGAGCTCGGTGCCGTTGCGGTCGAGGATCGACCCCCGCAACGCCGGCACCGTCTCGGTGCTCTGGCGCTGCTCGAGGCCGACCGCCGCCAGGGCGGAGGCATCCGCGAACTGGACGCCCACGAGCTTGACCAGCGGGAGCAGCGCGAGCACCCCGAACACCGCGACCATGGCCCACAGACGCCGGCGCGTGCGGATCGGGTCCAACGTCACAGCGCGGGCCTGCGGCCGACGCGGCGCGGTCCGGGCTCTCCCCCGCGGCCCTGAGGTCATCCGGCCCGCTCCGGCGCCGCCTGGAGCACCGTCGTCGGCACGGTCACGGCGGGGACGACACCGATGGGACCGGGTTCGACCAGGCCGGCGGCGCGGGCGACCTCGAGCACGTGCTCGGGCGACTCGGCCTGGACGACCTCGATGCGCAGGTCCCGGTTCCGGTCGTAGGCCTCGGCGGTGGCCGCCGAGACGCGGTCGGCTTCTTCCTGGACAGCGATCCGCTGGCCCTGGATGGCCACCGACGCGACCAACGCGGCGAAGGATCCGACGATGCAGACCACGACCGTGGCCCGCCATCCGATGTCGGAACGACGGGTCCGGCCGCGCCGCACGAGGCGCAGACGCGGCCCGGCCGACTCCTGGGGGAGCGGCCGGGCCGTCGAGCGCGATCGCGACGAGCGGGCTGCGGTCACGCGGACTCCGCGATCCGCTCGACGGCGCGGATGCGCACGCTCTCGGCGCGTCGGTTCGACGCGATCTCCTCCTCGGTCGCCTTCCAGGCACCACGCTTGAGGAGCTTGACGGTGGGCTCGGCCCCGCACACGCACGGCAGGTTCGGCGGGCACGTGCAGCCCCCGGTCGCGGCGTCGCGCATCGACTGCTTGACCATGCGGTCTTCGAGCGAGTGGTACGACATGACCACCATCCGACCGCCCGGCGCCAGCACGGCCATGGCACCGTCCAGCGCCTCGGCGAGCTGGTCGAGCTCGCGGTTCACCTCCATGCGGATCGCCTGGAAGGTCCGCTTGGCGGGATGTCCGCCGCTGCGACGGGCGGCAGCGGGGATCGCTGAGCGGACGACGTCGGCCAGCTGCCCGGTGTCGTGGATCGGTCTGGCGTCGACGATCGCCCTGGCGATGCGCCGGGCGAATCGCTCCTCGCCGTAGTTCTCGATCACCCGTGCCAGCTGCGGGAACGGGTACTCGTTGACGACGTCGACCGCGGAGAAGGCCTGTCGGCGATCCATCCGCATGTCGAGCTGCGACGCCGAGCGATACGAGAAGCCGCGCTCGGCTTCGTCGAGCTGCGGTGAGGAGACTCCCAGGTCGAACAGCACGGCACTCACTCCCTTGTCGGTCATCACGGGCTTGTCGGTCATCACGGGCTTGTCGGTCATCACGGGCTTGTCGGTCATCACGGGCTCGTCGGGGTCGGCGAGGGTCTCGTCCACGATCCGCTCCAGGTCCGCGAACCCGGCGCGGACGATGCGGACCCGGTCGCCGAAGCGGGCGAGACGGGCCGACGCGGCATCGACGGCGACGTCGTCACGGTCCAGGCCGAGCAGACGGAGGCCGGGATGGGCCTCGAGGACGGCCTCGGCGTGGCCGCCCCCGCCGAGGGTGGCGTCGACGTACAGGCCGTCGGGGACGTCGCGGAGGAGCTCGACGACGAGCTCGACCATGACAGGGGCGTGCACGAACGCCCGTTGCGGCTCGGCCCTGCGGCGCTCATCGTCCACGGGCTCCGTCTCCGACTGCACGCTGTGCTCGCTGGTCGATCCCCTGACGACGCGACGGCCGCCGGGATGTCTCCCCGGACGGCACGGAATGGCGCGGACGGAGCTCTGGGCCAACCCTCACGTCGGCCAGGGGATCGACCACCGGACACAGCGGTGGAACCTGCTCGTCGAAGCGCACGATGGTGGGGATCGACATCACAGGAACGGAAGCTCCCTGAACTTGGCGGCGAGCGAGTTCCCGTCGATCGCCTTCTGGGCGATGGCCGCCTCGCGACGGGCCCAGTCCTCCTTGGAGAAGACCGAGAGGTAGCGGACCGAACCGACGACGGCGACCTCTCGTTCGAGTCCGGTGAAGTCGCGCAGCCGCTGGGAAAGGGAGATGCGGTTCTGCGAGTCCGGCTCGAACGGCGAGACGATCGAGAACATGTGGAGCAGCTCGTCGCGGTCGAAGACCCCCGCCGTCTCGAGCTTCCGCCGGTAGCGCTCCCACTCCTCGGTGGTGAACAACGCCGCGTAGTCCTCGACCTGCGCAGCGACCCCGCCCTCGGCGAACGCGGAGCGGAACGTCGCGGGCAGGACCAGACGGCCCTTGCCGTCGATCACGTGCTCATACGTTCCGTAGAACTCGTCCACGCCTGCTCCGTCATCGAACCGTCAGCCGGAAGGCACGGGGAGCGATTCCCACCGCACCCACAGGGAGCCTCAGTGCTCCCCTTTCCTCCACATCGACCCACCATAAACCACATCGTCCCACTCAACAACGTTTTCTGCGGCGCGAGGCGCGCGAAGCGCGCGAATCACACACGTGTGATCCACCGATGAGCTCGATGAGCGCGGTCAGGGAAGCGCCGGCAGGAGGTCGCGTTCGACGGACCAGCCCGTCGCCACGATGGGCGCGGCAGCATCGATCAGCCCGACCGCAGCCGACCCAGCAGCGTCGACTGACAGCAGCGACAGCAGCTGCTGGGGCTCCCAGCGGCGGTAGGCCACGCATTGGAAGCGGGCGCCGTGGCGCGTGCGCCGTTGCGAGACGCCGAGCACCTTGCGGCCGTCGACGGCGATCTCACCCGGCCCGAGCGCGGCGAAGCACGCAACGGCGCCCGCCGGACGGTCCGACACGCCCCGCCGGTGCACCAGCGCCCGGCCCTCGACCGCCAGGTCGCTCAGACCCAGCACCCGCAGCCACAGCTCTCCGACCCACCACGCCGCTCGCTCGACGTCGTCCTCGGCGAGCGGATCGTCCGCCGGCACCACCAGGTCCACCCAGACGTGGTCGTCGGCGCCGAGCAGCACCGCTCCCCCACCGGAGCGACGCCGGGCCAGCTCGATGCCGGACTCGCCGAGCAGCACCTCGTCGACGTCGCCTGCCTGCTGGGTGCTGCCGATCACCAGCGCCGGGCGCTGCACCGACTGGACCAGGAGCGCGCGCCCGTCGATCGGATCCGACGCCGCCGCGTCGTGCAGCTCCTGCGCGCCGCCGCATCGGCGCTCGAGACGCCAACCGCCCACGCTGCTCGGTTCGACGGCCGCGCCCACCGGAGCAGTCTCGCCCGAACCGGGTGCGTAGGCTCGTTCACGTGACATCGAGCCCCTGGTCCCGGCGGCGCGCCGCCCGTGTCGTCGTGTTCGACCCGCAGGATCGAGTGCTGCTGATCGAAGGCCGCGATCCGGCCGGCCACAACGCCGGCGGCTGGTGGGAGATCCCCGGTGGCGGCGTCGACCACGGCGAGGAGATCGAGGCGGCGGTCCGCCGCGAGCTGTGGGAGGAGGCCGGCATCCGCGACGCCGAGATCGGCCCGTGCGTGTGGACCCAGCAGGTCAGCTACACCTTCGGCGGCTGGCGCTTCGAGCAGGACGAGTGGATCCACGTCGCCCGTTGCGACGGCATCAGCGCCGGGCCCGGCGGGCTCGAGCACCTGGAAGCGATCGCGTTCGGGGAGCAGCGCTGGTGGGCCGTCGAGGACGTCATCGCCCACCGGCCGCGGACGATCCCGTACCGGATGGTCGAGTTCCTGGAGGACATCGCCGGCGGCACCGTCCCCGACGCCCCCATCGACATCACACCCCAGGACCACCACGTGGACGCCTGGCGCAACCACCGCCCCGGCTGAGCTCTCCCGTGGCCATCGATCGGGTCACGATCGGGGCACGATCGGAGCGGGCGCCGAGGTCACCCGAGGGGTCGGCTCCGGCACCACTCCAGGTAGGTCACGAGCTCCCGGCCCGTCTCGCGGGGCGACGCGCCGGTGCCGTCACCGCCGTGGGCCGTGACCAGCCGGAAGCGCAGGTAGTCGGCGGCCGGGAGCGGCAGGTACGGCGCCCGGCGCCACCACCCGTCTGGGGCGAGCACCCGAGCCTGGCGCAGGCCGGTGGCCCACAGGTCCGGGCGTCGCAGCACCGCCACGACCGCCCCGAACGGGAGGCGCGGCCGCGGTGCCGGCGACCTGGACCCGCTGACTCCGGTCCTGGCGCTCATGCGATCCCCACGTCGCGTCCGATGCCACGCAGGCCCACGGCAGCAGCCCCCACGATCGGCCCGCGGGTTCCGTCCGCGGAGGGGACGATCAGGGCGCCGCGTGCGAAGTCGATGCGGGCGCACCGGTCGAGCTCCTCGTTGGCGGCGTCGAAGAACACGTCGCCGAAGCCGAGCGCGACCGACCCGGCGACCACGGCCAGGCGGAGGTCGAGCAGGTTGCACACCGACGCGACGGCCCTGCCGACGAGTCGGCCCGCGGTGACGCGCTGGCTGACCGTCGCCTCCGCCGCCGGTCGACCCGTGGCGGCAGCGATCGCCGCACCGGACACCTGTGCCTCCAGGCAACCGATCGCGCCGCACACGCAGGGTCGGCCGACCGGGTCGACGATGACGTGACCGATGTGGCCGGCGTTGCCGTCGGCGCCGTCGAGCAGCCTGCCGCCGAGCACGATCCCTCCGCCCACCCCGGTCGACACGACCATCGCCAGGAAGTCCGCCACGCCGCTCGCGGCACCGACCCAGCCCTCGCCCAGCGCCAGCGCCTTGGCGTCGTTGTCGACCGTCGTCGGCAGACCCGACCACTCGGCGAGCCGCGACCGCAGCGGGAACCCCCGCCACTGCGGGATGTTCAACGGCGACACGTCCTCGCCACCGGCGGACATCGGACCGCCGCAGCCGACGCCCAACGACGAGATCTCCGACCGGTCCACTCCGGCCGCTTCCGCCGCGTCGAGCACGCCCGACAGGAGGTCGACCACCACGTCGAAGAGGGCCTCGCCGTCGCTGCCCGCTGTCGGTCGACGGTCGGCGACCACCACGGTGGCGTCGTCGAGGACCACGGCCCCGGCGAGCTTGGTCCCACCGACGTCGAGGGCGAGCACGGCGGACATCGCCCGGCACGGTACCGCGCTCTGCGGGCGGCGACCGCGGCCCGAGCGCGGGTGGCAGACTTGGCCGACCCGTCCCCGGACCGATCGAAAGGTCGCCGCGTCCATGTCCCAGTCCGGCCCGACCACGAACGGGCAGCTGAACCGGAGTCGCAGCTTCTCCGCCATGTTCGACGCGATCTGCTCGAACATCGCGACCGCGGTGCACGGCAAGGACGACGTCATCCGCCTCACGGTCACCTGCCTGGTCGCCGGCGGTCACCTGCTGATCGAGGACGTCCCGGGCGTGGGCAAGACCACGATCGCCAAGGCGCTCGCACGGTCGGTCCACGGTGGGTTCGGTCGAGTGCAGTTCACGCCGGACCTGCTCCCCTCCGACGTGATGGGCTCCTCGGTGTGGAACCAGCGCGATGCCGCGTTCGAGTTCCGGCCCGGCCCGGTGTTCCACCACCTGGTGCTGGCCGACGAGATCAACCGCTCCTCGCCCAAGACCCAGTCCGCGCTGCTCGAGGCGATGGCCGAGGAGCAGGTCACCGTCGACGGCACGACCTACCCGCTGCCCCGCCCGTTCATGGTCGTCGCCACCCAGAACCCGCTCGAGCACCAGGGCACCTTCCCCCTTCCCGAATCGCAGCTCGACCGCTTCCTGATGCGCCTGTCGGTCGGCTACCCCGACCGGGCGGCCGAGGTCGCGCTGCTCGTCGAGGTCGACCACGACGACCGCCTGGACCTGCTGCGCCCGGTCGTCGACACCGACGACGTGCTCGCCATGCGCTCGGCGGCCGCTCACGTCCACGTCGCCGATTCCCTCGCGGCGTACCTGGTCGACCTCGCCGACCGGAGCCGACGAACGCCGGCGATCGAGCTGGGCGCCTCGCCACGTGCGGCGCTCGGACTCCTCGGCGCCGCGCGGGTCCACGCCGCCGCGGCCGGTCGCGACTTCGTGACGCCCGACGACGTGAAGCTCCTGGCCGTGCCCGTGCTCGCCCACCGCATCGTGTTGAGCGGCGAGTCCGAGCTGAAGGGCCTCACCCCCGCCGACGCGATCGCCGAGCTCCTGCGGACCACGCCGGTCCCGGCCTGAGGTCGCCCCGTGCGACTCACCCGCGCCGGCGTCGCCACAGCGATCGCCGTGCCGGCGCTGGGAGTGCTGGCCTGGCTGTTCGGCCAGCCCGAGCTGGCGATCGTCGCCACCGCGCTGTGCGCCGGCCTGGTCGCCGCTGGGGTGTCGGTGCGCCGGCACCGACCCGTGCTCGAGCTCCGGCGCCACATCCGCCCCGCCCGCGTGGCCGTCGAGGACCCGTGCCAGGTCGTCCTGAGCGTCCGCAACACGGGACGGACCCGGACGTCGGTCCTGTCGCTCACCGACGACGTCGGGCGGTTCGGCGCCGCCTCGCTGCACCTCGCCCCCCTCCCCCGGGGGGCGACGCGGGAGGCGACCTACTCGTTCCCGACCCATCGACGCGGGTTGCACCCGGTCGGGCCGTTGACGGTGGAGACCACCGACGCGTTCGGTCTGCTGCGCTCGCGCCAGACCCTCTCCGACACCCGCACGCTGATCGTCGTGCCCCGCACGGTTCCGCTGGCGGAGCTGCCGCCGGCACCGGGCGACGAGCCCGAGCACGGTGCGCGTGTCCTGAGCAGCGCAGCGACCGTCGACGAGTCCTTCGCCTCCATGCGGCCCTACACGGTCGGCGACGACATCCGTCGGATCCACTGGCGGACCACGGCGCGGGTCGGCGAGCTGGTCGTGCGCCAGCACGACCAGCCGTGGCAACGCCGCACGACCGTCCTGCTCGATGTGCGGCGCAGCGCTGCAGACGACGCCGACGCCGCGTTCGAGCGGGCGGTGTCAGCCGCGGCCAGCGTGATCCGCTCAGCTGCCGCTCGACACGAGCTCGTCCGCCTGCTCAGCACCGATGGCGACGACTCCGGCTTCGTCGCGCTCGATGACCGGGCCGACGCGCTCATGGACCGGCTGGCGGCGGTGACCCCGGCGCCGACGTCGTCGCTCACCGCGACCGTGTCGCAGCTGGACAGGCGTTCGACCGGCCGCCTGGTGACGTGCGCGATGCGGCTCGAGCAGGGCGAGGTCGACGGCTGGGAACGAGGCACGACGGGCTTCGGGGTCCGCGTGCTCGTGACCACGGCCGGTCCGGCCCCGACATCGCAGCGGGGAGTTGCGACCGTCCACTGGGACGGGCGACGGAACCTGCCGGAGATCTGGGATCCGACGGTTCGTTCGATGGGCAGGGTCGTTCGGTGAGCAGGGTCGTTCGATGAGCAGGGTCGTTCGATGAGCAGGGTCGTTCGATGAGCAGGGTCGTTCGATGAGCAGGGTCGTTCGATGAGCAGGGTCGTTCGGGATGCCACGCCCACGGCGCTGCTGGCCGCGGAGCTCGGTGCGGCGTGCGTCGGGATCGGCACCGTGGTCGGCTTCTCGCGCCTGTTCGCCGGCTGGAGCTACGTGGGTCCGCTCGCCATCACGGTGCTGACGAGCTGGGCGCTCGCCGTCGCCACCCGTCGACTGGGCTGGGGCGTGGGGTGGTCGGGCCTGCTCTCGACGGTGGCCGGCGTGCTCACCGCGACGTGGATCTTCGCCGGTCACACCACGGCGTTCGGGGTGCCGACGTGGTCCACCGCCGACGCGATCTCCCAGGAGGTCCGTCTCGCCTTCGGTGACATCTCGTCGATGGTGGCTCCGGTCGAGGCGACGACCGGGTTCCTGGTCGTCCTCGCCGTGGTGCTCTGGGCGTTCACCTTCTTCGCCGACACCGCCGCCTTCCGCTACCACGGACCGGTCCAGGCGGTCATCCCGTTCACCTCCGCATTCGTCGCCGCGGGCATGCTCGCGAGGGACACCGCTCGGACGGGCTCGGCGCTCGCGTTCCTGGCGGGCCTCGGCGTGTACGCGGTCACCCAGCGGGCGCTCGTGGTCAGCGAGCGTCGGTGGATGCACGGCGACGCCGTGCGCGGCACCTGGGCGGTGGCCGCAGCAGCCGCACTGGCCGTGACCGTCGCGCTCCTCGTCGGCATCGCCGCCGCGCCGTGGCTGCCGGGCAGCACCCAGGCCGTCGTCGACCTCCGCTCGCTCGGACGGCAGGCGGGAGCCCGCACCGTGGTCAGCCCGTTCGTGGGGGTGCGCAGCCTGCTCGGCGAGCAGAGCGACCAGGTGGTGCTCACCGGGCGCAGCACCGCGCCGACGTACTGGCGGCTCACCGCGCTGTCGCAGTACGACCCGACGCGGGACATCTGGGTGTCGCGAGGCTCCTACCAGCGAACCGATGGCGACGGGCTCACCGCGGCCCGTCCGGGTGTGCCGATGGTCGAGGTGCGCCAGGACGTCGAGATCGAGGCCCTCGGCGGGCCCTGGCTGCCGGTCGCGTTCGAACCCGCGTCGATCGACGTCGACGACGACATCAGCTTCGACCGGGTCACGTCGTCGATCATCACCAGCGGCGACTCCCTCGACCCGGGCACCCGCTACGGGGCCGTGTCGCACGTCCCGAGGCCCACGCCCGACGCGCTGCACGGCAGCTACGGGAACGACGCCGTGGACGCGGTGGACACCGACGATGCCGCCGTGTCGGCAGAGGTGGCCCGGACAGCTCGCCGAATCGTCCTGGGCGCACCCGATGAGTACTCCCAGATGCTGGCGCTGCAGGACTGGTTCCGCGACGGCTTCACCTACGACACCGACGTCGACTACCGGGATGATCCCGATCCCGTCGAGGCGTTCCTCCGGGAGCGACGAGGCTTCTGCCAGCAGTTCGCCTCCACGTTCGCGCTGATGGCCCGGTCGTTGGGCGTCCCGGCCCGGGTCGCGGTGGGATTCACCCAGGGCGACGCCGTGCCGGTGGCGTCGTCGCCGGCGGCAGCACCACCTGGCGACATGACGGAGTACGTGGTGAGGGGGCGCCACGCCCACACGTGGCCCGAGGTCCGACTCGACGGCATCGGCTGGGTTCCGTTCGAGCCGACCACCGGTCGGGGCAACCCCCAGGCCGAGAGCTACACCGGCGTCGAGGCGCAGCAGGCGCCCGTGCCGGCGGAGACGGCGACGACCACGACCTCACCCACCACGACCGCACCGGCGGACCAGCAGAGCACGACCACCGTCGAGCCGGGCCGGCTCGACACCACCGACGGCCGGAGCGACGTCACCGACGCGTCGAGCGGATCCGGCCCGCTCCGCTGGATCGGGCTGGTCGTGGCCGCCGCATCGCTCGTCGCCGGTGCGGTGCTCGTGTTGCGCCGCCGGCGACGGTGGCATCGGAGATCCGGCGACCCCGACGCCGGCAGGGTGCAGGGTGCCTGGCAGCGCACCTTGACCGACCTCGCCGCGCTCGGCATCGCCACCCGACCGTCCGACACACCGCTCGAGGTGGCCCGCCGCGTCGCCGAATCGAACGCGTTGGACGGCCCAGCCCTGGACAGCCCAGCCGACACCGACGGCATCGGCCGTCAGGACGTGGTCGACGCCATGGAGCTCCTGGCGAGCTGCGAGTCCGAGCGCCGCTTCGGCCGAGCCGGCATCGACGCCGCCCGGGCCGCGGACGCGGAGCACGCGGCTGCGATCGTGCACGCCCGTGTGCGGACCGTGACCTCCACCGCTCAGCGGGTCCGCCAGCTCGTCCGCTGAGCGGCCGCAGCGACGAGGCGACTCAGGCGTCGTCGTCGTCGCTGCGCTGCAGCCGGTCGCGGGCCCGCTTGCCCGCACCGTTCACGTAGCCGCGCAGTCCGGCGCCGCGGAGCGCCTGGCCGGCCTCGTCGATGCCGGCTCGACCCATGCGCCGCGCTGCCCGCTCGATCACGATCGCCGAGGCCACCATGGCGAGGAAGCCCAGGAAGGCGAGCACGAAGTTGACCGTCAGCAGCAGCACCGTGGCGGCGAAGCTGGCGACGAAGGCCACGATCCCCCAGCGGAGCTGACGAAGCGCGTGGGAGTAGATCGTCGTGGACCCGACCTGCCGGGCGAGATCGGGATCGCTCGCGCGCAGCTGGGTCTCGATCTCGCTGAGGATGCGCTGCTCTTCCTCGGAGAGCGGCATGGGCCTCGACCCCCTCGTTCGGCTCGGCTGGCTCGGCTGACTGGCTGTTTTGGCTGGTCTGGGCTGGTCTGGCTGGTCTGGCTGGATCTGTTGGTTCCGCTGGATCCGCCTGGGAATATTCCCACACGCTACCGGTGCATGCCACGGCAACGACCCGCGACCGAACCGGATTTCTCACGATCCCGACCCGGACCGCGCTGCCGAGTCAGTCGGCATCGCCGTCGCTCGACGGGGAGCGGTCAGGACCCCACCGACCGCGACCCCCGGCGCCGGGACGATCCGACACCCGTCCCGGAGCGATGCTGGCCACACCGAACCGCTCGCGGATGTCGTCGATCGCACGGTTCGCCGCGTCCCAGTCCTCCGCTGTGGCCGACGGCGGATCCGCGTCGTCGAACACCGCGTCGTCGATCACCGCGTCGAGCGACAGCTGCTCGACTGCGGGGCCACGGGTGAGGTTGGCCGCGCCGACGCCCAGCAGTCGGATGCCCCGTTCGACGGGCAGCGTGGCGAGCATTCGCCACGCCTCGTCGCGCAGCTCGGTCCCGCGGTCGGTCGGACTGGTCAAGGTGTGGGAGCGCGTGACGGTGCGGAAGTCCGCGAACCGCACCTTCAGCTGGATCGTCCTGCCCCGCAGGCCATGACGGCGGAGACGGTCGGCCACCTGGTCGGCCATCCGAACCAGGTCGGGGCGCAGCGCTGCAACGTCGTGGCGGTCGACGGCGAACGTCTCCTCGTGGCTGATCGACCGCGGCTCCTGATCCGCGACGACCGGGCGGTCGTCGATGCCGTTGGCCAGCGCGTGAAGGTGCTCGCCGGCGCCACGACCGAGCGCGGCCACGACCGTCTCGACCGGCAGAGCGGCGAGGTCCGCCACGGTCCGGATCCCGAAGCGCTCGAGCTTGGCCAGCGTCGCCGGCCCCACGCCCCACAGGCGCGACACGGCCAGCGGGTGGAGGAAGGCCAGCTCACGCCCCGGTTCGACCACCAGGACCCCCGGACCCGGGACCGGTCCGTCCGCTCCGGTGCGGGGCTTGGCCTCCGCGGAGGCCAGCTTGGCCAGGAACTTGTTCGGCGCGACCCCGACTGCGCACTGCAACCCCTCTGCATCCAGGACCGTCCGCCGGAGCTCCGCCGCCACGGCGGGTGCCGGACCGAGCGACCGTCGTGCACCGGTCACGTCGAGGAACGCCTCGTCCAGGCTCAGCGGTTCGACGAGCGGGGTCACCGTGCGGAACAGATCCATCAGCCGACTCGACACCTCGCCGTAGTGGGCGTGGTCGCCTGGCAGCAGCACCAGGTCCGGGCAGAGGCGCCGGGCCCGAACCGACGGCATCGCCGAGCGCACGCCGAACACACGGGCCTCGTAGGAGGCCGCGGCGATCACGCCCCGGTCGCCCGTGCCGCCGACGGCGACCGGTCGCCCGCGCAGCTCGGGACGGCGCAGCAGCTCCACCGATGCGAAGAACGCGTCCATGTCGACGTGCAGGATCTGGCGGTCGACGATCCGGGCGCTCATCGCACGGCTCAGGTCCGCTCGACGCGGAGATCCTCGGGCGTCGAACCGAGGACCGTGTAGCGGTAGGCCCGGGGCTCCACCCACCGCTCGGCAAGCCAGTCGCCCAGCGGTTCCCTGACCCACAGGTGTGCGTCGCCGAGCAGGTCGATCCCGGCGGGATGAGCGGCCCACGCGGAGCCGATCACGATCCCGTCGGGGTCCGAGCCGATCGCGAGGTCGCCCGCGACCTCGGCCGCCCGATGGACCTCGACGCGCAGGTCCCATCCCAGCTCAGGCGCCTGCGCCCGGATCTCGTAGAGCAGCCCGCCCCACCCTCCGACGCGCAGGCCCGTCTCCTCCTGCACCTCCCTGACGAGGCCGTCGAGCGGCCGCTCGCCGGGGTCGACGACGCCGCCCGGCGTGGTCCAGTCCGCGGTGCCGTTGCGACGGAGGTTCTGCACCAGCAGCACGGCGTCCGCGGCGATGTCGACGGGTCGCTCGTCGACGACGCCCGCCTCGATCACCGCACCTGCGACGGTCCAGGAACGCACCGCACCAGCCTGCCCGATGCGCCGGGCTCCGTCAGTCAGGCTCCGTCAGTCAGTCGCCGTCAGTCAGTCGCCGTCCACCGGCGCCGCGTCGGCTTCGGCGTCGTCGCCGAGCCGCACCTGCACCGGACCGGGCGTACCGTCCTCGGCGCGCTCCTGGAACGCGGCGTCGTCGATGACGACCTCGGGGATGACCGTCGGTGCCGGCGCGGGCTCGGCCGCGGCGGGCGCGTCGGCCGGCGCGGCGGACGAGTCCTTCACGTCGAACACCAGCGCACCAGCGGTCGTCGAGGCCACCAGGACGCCCACGACGGGAACGACCGTGCGACCCCGCAGCAGGCGGAACCGCTTCTTGACCGGTTCGGGTCGAGCCACCATCAACGACACCAGCTCGTCCTCGATCGTGCGTCGATCGCTCTCGAGCGCCTCGGCCAGCACCTCCAGGTCGGCCAGCCGCAGCGTCACCGGCGACCCCGGCTCCTGGCCGCGCATGGCGTACACGAGAGCGAGGTACTTGGACAGCACCTCCTCGCGCCCGGCGATCGTGGTGCCGTCGGCCAGGTCGGTCGAGGTCCCGTCCGCGTCGATCACGCCCTCGTTCAGGTCGATGACGAGGTGACTTCGATCCGGGACCATCGAGGTCGTCGACAACCCGTACAGCTCGCTCAGGCACTGGAGGTCGGCGTCGCCGAGCGCTCGACGGCCGGTCTCCACCTCCAGCAGCTCGATCTCGTCGAGGCTCCCGCCGATCGCGTCGCTGACCTCGGCGACGGTCAGACCCTTGTCCAGGCGCGCCTCGGCGAGCAGTCGACCGAGACGTCGTGGTGGCACCAACAGCTCCATGGCCATTCGATCGGCTGAAAGCCGCTCGGTGTGAGGATTCGAGACGGTCCCGCGGGAACACCGGCCGCTCGTATCATCGGGGGATGTCCCCCGTGTCGGAGTCCCCCGCGCCCGAAGGGCCCGACTCGGCGCTCCCGTCGGTCCTGGCCCGGGTGCTCGCCTTCGTCTCGATCCTCGTGGGCGGCGTCGCCGGCGCGGTGATCGGCTACGCGTTCTCCGACCTCGGCGGCTACGGGGGCACGGCCGTCGGCTTCCTGACGTTCTTCGGCGCGGCGATCGGAGCCGGCGGCGTGGCCGTCGTCGCGGTCCTGACGCTGCGTGCGCTCGGCGAGTGGGAGACGATCCGACGCCGCGACGCCGAGCAGCACCGGAGTCGCCGGCCGTGAGCCCGACGGCTCCCCCGACCGCATCTGAGCTCCTGGACATCGCGCTCCGCGCCGCTGACGCCGCTGTCGAGCTCCTGCGGGATCGGCCCGGCGCGCTCGAGGTGACCACCAAGTCGAGCTCGACCGACCTCGTCACCCAGATGGACCGAGCGTCGGAGGCGAAGATCCGCTCGACCATCGCCGAGACCCGACCCGACGACGTGGTCGTCGGCGAAGAGATGGGCGGCGCCGAGACGGGCTCGGGCGCCGCCCGGGGGGCGAGTCCCGTGACCTGGTGGGTGGACCCGATCGACGGCACGACCAACTACGTCTACGACCACCCCGGCTGGAACGTGTCGATCGCCGCGGCGATCGACGGCACCGGGG
>JAPXRJ010000056.1:0-15308 GCA_033813615.1 Microthrixaceae bacterium
AACACCACCTTCGCCTCCCGATTGGCCAGGTGCTTGAGCTGCCTCGGGTTGCGGACGTCGCCGAGCGCCCAGATCCCCTGAGCCGTGGTGCGCAGGAGCTCGTCGGTCACCACGTAGCCATCCGGGTCGAGCTCGACGCCGCTGGCCTCCACGCCGAGCTCGGCACCGTTGGGGCGCCGACCGGTCGTGACGAGCAACGCGTCACCGGTCACGTCGGTGGGGCAGTCGGGGCCGTCGTGGCCCGGCGCGGGGGCGAGCGCCAGGCGGAACCCGTTCGCGGAGTGCTCGACCCCGACGACCTCGGTGCACAGGTGCAGCTCCACGTTGCGGCCGAACTCGTCGGTGAAGCGGGCGGAGACCTCGCGGTCCTCGTGGCGCAGCAGTCGAGCCCCCCGGTGCACGACGACGACCTCGCTGCCGAGGGACGCGAACACGTGGCCCATCTCCGCGGCGATGAAACCGCCGCCGATCACGACCAACCGGCGTGGCACCCGCTCCGCTCGCATGATCGTGTCCGACGTGTGGAACGGCGTGCCGACGAGCCCCGGGATGTCGGGAACGACCGCCGATGCGCCGGCGGCGAGGACCACCTGCTCGCCGACCACCTCGGCGACCGAGCCGTCGGCGGCGGTGACCCGGATCGTGCGGTCGCCGACGAAGCGTGCGTCGCCGGCGAACACCGACACGTTCGGGAGGCTCCGGCGGTAGTCCTCGCCGGCTTCGGCGATCGTGTCGATCCGCCCCCACATCCGCATCTGGATCGACTCCCAGTCGATGCGCGGCGGCTCGAACACCACGCCCAGATGGGCTGCCTCCTGCGCCTCGCGGACACGGTTCGCCGGCATCACGAGCATCTTCGACGGGATGCAGCCCCGGTTGAGGCACGTCCCCCCGAACGTCGCCCGCTCGACGATGGCGATCCGCATCCGCTCGAGCTCGTGGGGGATCGCGTTGCCCGATCCGGTGCCGATGATCAACAGGTCCACATGCGTCGCCATCGCATCGGAGCCTATGGGCGGTCCTCGCACGATTCGCGACAGAACTGGAACGCGTTACAGTTCTCCGTCCGCCCGGCTGCGTCGGGTGTTCGATCGCACCGCCACGTCGGGACCGCCGACGCGACGGACCGACCAGCCCGGGGAGATCCGATGCACATCGCGTACACAGAGGACCAGCAGCGCCTCCGCGACGAGCTCCGTCGCTACTACGACGACCTGCTGACCGACGACGTCCGCGAGCTCCTGCACCAGGAGGAAGGCGTCGGCCCCACGCATCGACGCATCGTGAAGCAGATGGCGACCGACGGCTGGTTGGGCATCGGCTGGCCCGAGGAGTACGGCGGCCAGGGTCGCAGCCAGATGGAGCAGTTCATCTTCTTCGACGAGTCGATGCGGATGGGTGCCCCCGTCCCGATGCTCACGATCAACACCGTCGGGCCGACGATCATGCAGTACGGCACCGATGAGCAGAAGGACTTCTTCCTCCCCAAGATCCTCGCCGGCGACCTGCACTTCTGCATCGGCTACTCGGAACCGGGTGCGGGCACCGACCTCGCAGCCCTTCGCACCAAGGCCGTGCGTGACGGCGACGAGTTCATCATCAACGGGTCGAAGATGTGGACCTCGCTCGCGTCGGACGCGGACTACTGCTGGCTGGCGGTGCGGACGAACCCAGAGGCCGCCAAGCACAAGGGCATCTCGATGATCGTCGTGGACATGAAGTCCCCGGGCATCACCGTCGACCCGCTCCACCTGCTCTCCAGCCACGACATCAACGCCGTGTACTTCGACGACGTCCGAGCCCGTGCCGACTGGCTCGTCGGCGGGGAGAACAACGGCTGGAGCCTGATCGTCAACCAGCTCAACCACGAGCGGGTCACGTTGTGCTCGCCGGGACTCCTGGAGCAGTCCTACGCAGAGGTCCGCGAGTGGGCGCAGAACACGACGGCCTCCGACGGCTCACGCGTCATCGACCAGCAGTGGGTGCAGCTCAACCTGGCTCGGGTGCATGCCGGCCTGGAGTTCCTGCGGCTCATCAACTGGAAGGTCGCCTGGACCGCCACCGAAGGCCACCTCGACGTGGCCGACGCGTCGGTGATCAAGACGTTCGGCACGGAGTTCTACCTGGAGGCGTTCCGGCTCCTCATGGAGATCCTCGGCCCGCCCGCGTACCTGGAGCGCCACTCGGTGGGCTCCGTCCTGCACGGCCGCCTCGAGGGCAACTACCGCAGCCTGCTGATCCTCACGTTCGGCGGTGGGACCAACGAGATCCAGCGCGACCTGATCGCCATGTTCGGCCTGGGCCTGCCCCGGGCGATCCGCAGCTGACCGCTCGGTCGAACGCACCCGACGCTCAACGACCACCAGGACGAGGAAGAGGACGACCGACATGGACTTCCGATACAGCGAGGAGCAGGAGGCGATCGGCGATCTGGCCGGCCAGGTGCTCAAGGACCGCTCCACCCACGAACGACTTCGAGAGCTCGAGAACGGCGACGGGCCCCGGTTCGACCCGGAGCTGTGGGCGGAGCTCGCCGAGCTCGGCGTGCTGGGGGCGTCGATCCCAGAGGAGCACGGGGGCGCAGGACTGGATCTGGTCGCGCTGGGCGCTGTGCTCGAGGCGCAGGGTCGGACCGCCGCAGCGGTGCCGCTGTGGGAGACGCTGGGCCTGGGCGCTGCCCCCATCGCCCGCTTCGCGCCGGCGGAGCTCGCCGGAGACGTGCTGGCGAAGGTCGCGGCCGGTCAGCTGATCCTGACCGCTGCCTGGCACGAGGCCGGCGGCGAGCCCTTGGTGCCGACCACGATCGCATCGCGGTCCGGTGACGGTTGGGTCGTCACCGGCACCAAGATCTGCGTCCCCGCCGGCGCGATCGCCGACGCCGTGCTCGTCCCGGCCGCCCTCGAGGAGGCCGGGTCGGTCGCGCTGTTCCTGGTGAAGGTCGGGGAGGGGGTCGGCGTGGAGCCCCAGATCACCACGCTCGGCGATCCGCAGGCCGCCCTGCTCCTGGCGGAAGCGCCGGCGACCCTCGTCGCCGAGGGCGCCGACTCGCTCCGTTGGGCCTATGAGCGAGCGGTCGGTACCCAGTGCGCCGTCGTCACCGGCGTCTGCGACGAGGCGCTGCGACTCACCGCCGAGTACACCAAGGAGCGCAAGCAGTTCGACGTTCCGATCGCGTCGTTCCAGGCCGTCGCCCACCGAGCGGCCGACGCGTACGTCGACACCGAAGCCGTGCGCCTGACCACGCACCAGGCGCTGTGGCGGTTGGGCAACGAGGAGCCGGCCGCGGCAGAGGTGGCCACGGCCAAGTTCTGGGCGGCGTGGGGTGGACAGCGCGTCGTTCACGCCGCGCAGCACCTGCACGGTGGCGTCGGCGTGGACCGCGACTACCCGCTGCACCGGTGCTTCCTGCAGGCCAAGGAGCTGGAGCTCCAGCTCGGCGGGACGACCCGTCAGCTCCTGCTGCTCGGCGAGCACATCGCCGCCGAACCCGTCTGAACCCCGCGTCCGCTCAGCCTGGATCTCACCGTTCGGCAGAGGTCAGGCCGAGCTCAGTCAGGCCCGAGCTCAGTCAGGCCGACCGTCATCTCGCGATGCGATCGAGCAGCCGATCGAGCCATCCGACGTCGACCGTCGGCGACCTCGCCGACGACGTGGTCGTCGAACGGGACCGGCGTCGACCCTGCTGGCGCAGCGGCACATCCGCACATGCCGGGACGTAGTCGTAGGGGAGACCCTTCGACGCGGCCAGGTAGTACATCGCAGGATCGAGGGTGCGCCCGGTGAGTAGTTCGATCATGTGGGCCCGGTGGCTGAACAGGCAGCCGGTCAGGCCACCGTCGACGGTGCCGACGACCAGATCCGCCTCGCGCAACGTCGCGAGCAGGGCCGTGGGGTCCAGACCCGCTGGGTCGATCGGGACCACGCCATGGCGTTCTGCCACGTCGATCACATCCGCGTGGTTCTCCGCAGCGCGCACCGTGCCAGCGTCGAGCAGGAGTCGTCGCGGGACGTGTCCAGGCTCGGGCAAGGGGACGTTGTCGCACCACCGTCGATACCAGCTCGGCACCGCACCGGCACCGGCCCGCGTGACGTAGTTCGCCACGACGACCCGGTCGGCCCGCACCGGGCGCCCGTGTTCGACCGACTCCAGGCGAATGCGACGTCCCCCCAGGTGCGCCAGCAGTGCCGATTCGATCGTGGTGAGCGGTCCGTCGTGGAGCACCGCGATGTTGCCGACGCGACCGACCGCCGGATGGATCAGGAGCCCGGCACGGGGCAGGTCGTCGACCAACGTGTGGTACTCGGAGCGCAACGGAGAGCGCAGCAGCGCCACGCTGCCGGGAACCACCACGGGATCGGCCCGCAGCTCCTCGTCCACGAGCGGCGCCCGCCCCACCATCGCGGTCGTCACGCTCTCGGCGACGACGCGCCCATCGGCGGTCGTCACCACGCCCGAACGCGGATGCACGATCGCTCCTGCGAGCACGTGGACCCTCGCCGGTGGCAACGCGAGCCGCGACGTGCCGAAGCCCGCGCCACGAGCCGATGCGTCGATGGGCAGGTCGCACGCGTCAGGGCACGGCAGCGACTCACCGCCGCCCAGGTGGATCATCTCCACGCCGGGGAGCATCGCTGCGGGGACGGTGCGCGGCCAGTGCGCGCTGCGACGGGATGCCGGACGAGCCGAAGGCGGCCGGCGACCCTGGTCGCCGGCTCGGCGCAAGGCCGACACCTTGTCCGTGACCCATCCCATCGTCACGGGACTGTAACGGCGATCGCCCCTCCTTCACATGCAGTTCCCGGGTCCACATGCAGCCCCCGGGACGCGTCTTGGTTAGCCTCCGCTCGGGGGCCGCGCCGAGCCACGGCGCCGGGTCCGCTTCGAGAGGAGATCGAGCGTGAAGATCCTCGTCGCCACCGACGGTTCGGACCACGCGGTGCAAGCCGCTCAGCGCGGCGTCGGGGTGCTGGGAGCCGCCGACACGGTGGTGCTCCTGTGCGTGGTCCACACGCCGGCGATCGTGTCCTCGGGCATGGAGTCGGGCTTCGCCGGCGGCATGGCCACCCCCGAGGTCGTGGATGCCGCGTGGGTGGGCGCCAAGGAGGAGGCGGACGCCAGCATCGATCGAACGATCGCAGCGCTGCCCGATGCGCTCACGATCGAGCGTCGGGTCGAGACCGGCGAACCTGGACTGGCCATCGTGGCCGTCGCCGAGGAGCTCGACGTCGATGCGGTGGTCATCGGCTCTCGCGGAAGGGGAGCGGTGAAGCGGGCCCTCCTCGGATCTGTCAGCACCCACGTCGTGCACAACGCACCGTGCCCGGTGCTCGTCGTACGTCCCACCGACTGATCCAGTCGACCCACCCCGTTCGATCCGACATAATCAGCATTTCCGGCGTCTTCGCCGATCAGGTCGGATCGCCCAGGACGGCGCTCAGCTGTCTGATGTGCTCGTCGCGCACGGCCACATCCCACGGACGTCCGTCCTCCACGTCGCGGGCCATCTCCTCGACGACGTCTCGGACCGCCGCCAGGACGACGTACTGGTCGTCCATGCGCTGCGTCAGATCCCTCAGGCGGTCGTCGCCCCAGGTCAGCTCGTCCAGCCGCCGGCGGGCCTCGAACGCCCGCTGCCGGCAGCTGCGTCGGCAGTACAGACGTGGACGTCCGGTGGATGCCGGTTCAGGGAGGCGACGGGCGCACCACCGGCAACGGCGCTCACCGACGCCCGGCCCGGGGTCGTCGATGGTGTTCGCGTGCCGGTCCGAGGCCTCGTCCCCCTCCACCCCACCGCGTGCTTTCGTCACTGTGACGAATCTAGCGTCGCTCGTGACTCCGCCGGCGGATCCGCTCCAGCCGCGCGATCCGGTGGTCGCCGTCGAGTGCGACCACCACATCCGCTCGACTCCGCGTCGGCTCGATGTTGGGCAGGTTGTTCGGCACGTTCATCGCCTCCCCGAACCCGCTCGTGTCGCCGACACGAGGTCGGCCAGCTCCTCGATCGCCGTCGGTTCCCTCGTCACGCCGCGCTCCTGTGTGCTCGCTCCGCGAACGCTACGCGAGGTCCTTGACAACCGGGTGTGCAGAGGTGTCCCCTATGGGTGCGGGCCGGACCCCGTCCGGTCAGCGGCACTGACAAGCCAGGGGCAATGACAAGCCAGGCAAGATCCACGGAGCAACACGATCCACGGAGGAGCCGATGTCCAACCGCCACCGCTCTCGTCGGTCCGGAGCAACCTCTGCACTGCAAGAGGAACGGGATCTGCGCAAGGCGGAGCACCGAAGGGTGCGCCGCACGGTGAACCAGAGCCTGCACGTCGCGATGCTCGAAGGTGAGCACGACGACACGGTGCTCGAGGTCCCCCACGCGACCCACGGCTACACCGACGAGCACGACGCGCCGCCGTCCCACGAGATGCAGCAACCTCGCAATCGGGTGCGGCACTGGAAGCAGACCTTCTGGAAGCGGCGCACGAACACGCGCCGGCGTCGGGCCGAGGCCTACTTCACGCTCTCCTGATCTGACGACCTGATCTCTCCCACCTGCCGATCCCTACCTGCCGGGAGTCCCACCGGCTCCTGAGCAGGTCCCCGGTTCGACCCATCGTGTGACCACGGTGGGTCGGGCCGGGCCCGGTAGCGTGACCACGTGGCCCGTCGTCGCCCCGACGAGCGCTCGCTCGTCCCGATCGTCGACCGGATGGTCGACCAGCGCTTCGCCATGGCGGCCGAGGCGGTCTCTCGTCTGCGCGCCGAGGACCCGACCGCCACCGCCGACCAACTCGTCGACCGGCTCATCCGACGGTGCGCCAAGGAGCTGGCCGTGGGCGGTGCCGTCGCCGGTGGGGCCGCCGCCAGTCCCGTCGCGGGCGTCGCCGTGGCGGCGGCGACCGCTGGTGCGGACGCGACCTACAGCATGGGCCGCCTGTCGGAGATGATCATGGGCATCGGCCTGATCTACGGCCACGAGCAGCAGACCGTCGACGAGCGCACAGCGCTGGTGCTGGCGGTGCTCGGCCTGTCGGAGAGCGCGGCGGTCGGCCTCACCGGTGTCGCCGCACGGCTTGGCTCGCGCGGCGGCGCCCGGCTGGTCGCCAAGCTGCCCTCGACCTCCGCTCCGGCGAGTGCCGGTGCCACGCGCAAGGTGCTCGCCAAGGTCGGATCGTCGAAGGGTCCGTGGAGCCTCGCGTCCCTCATCCCCTACGGCATCGGCGCAGGCGTCGGCGCTGCGGGCAACGCGGTGCTCGCCACGTCGGTCGGACGTGCCGCCAAGCAGTACTTCGCGGGGTCGGCGAGCCCCGCTCCCCCACTCCACGCCCCGGTCCAGGAGGACGCCGGCGATGGCGAGATCGTCGACGACGGCCCCGTCGCGGCCGACGGCTCGGCCTCGTCGAGCACCTCCACGAGCGCATCGACGAGCCCTGGGGCATGGACCGAAGAGATCGTCGACGCGGTGATCGTCGAGCGCGTCGACTTCCGCTCGACCACGTCGGGCGGCACCGACGGAGCGGACTGCTGAGCGCTCTCTGCTGTGGGTAGCCTCGGCTCATGAGCGACATCACGCCGGCGTTGATCGATGGGACCGATGTCCTGGCAGACGGAGTCAACGAGGTCCGCTCGCCCTACGACGGGTCGTTGGTCGGAGCGGTGCCGGCGTGCGGTACTGCTGATCTCGACCGCGCGATCGCGGTGGCGCTCCACCGCCGCGGTGCCCCCCCTGCGTTCGAACGAGCCGAGATCCTCGATCGTGCAGCGCTGCTCCTCTCGGAGCGCATCGAGGAGTTCGCACGGTCGATCTCCGAGGAGTCCGCCAAACCGATCACGACGGCCACCGTCGAGGCACAGCGGGCGATCGACACGATCCGCTTCTCCGCCGCGGAGGCCCGCACGTTCACCGGTGAGATGGTTCCGCTCGACGCCTCGTCGGCCGGAGTCGGCAAGCTCGGCTTCACCAAGCGCGTACCGATCGGCGTGGTCGGTGCGATCTCGCCGTTCAACTTCCCGCTCAACCTGGTGTGCCACAAGATCGCCCCGGCCGTCGCCGCCGGTTGCCCGGTGGTGCTCAAGCCGGCGTCGAGCACGCCCCTCACGGCGTTGCGGATCGCCCGGCTGTTCGAGGAGGCAGGTCTGCCGCCCGGTTGGCTGAACGTGGTGACCTGCAGCGGCCGGGTCGCGAACCACATGGTCCTGCACCCGGACGTGGCGATGATCACCTTCACCGGCTCACCCGAGGTCGGCTGGGGGATCCGGGCCGACGCTCCGCGCAAGCGCGTCAGCCTGGAGCTCGGCAACAACGCGCCGGTCATCATCGAGCCCGACGGCGACTGGCGCGCCGCCGCAGCCAAGATCGCCGTCGGCGGATACGCGTTCGCAGGTCAGACCTGCATCTCCGTCCAGCGCGTCTACGTCCACAGCACCCTCCACGAGGGCTTCGTCGCAGCGTTGGCCGAGGGGGTGAGCGACCTGAAGGTCGGCGCGCCGTCGGATCCTTCGACGCAGGTCAGCGCGCTGATCGACCCGAGCGAGACCGCACGGGTCTCGTCGTGGATCTCCGAGGCCACCGCCGAGGGCGCGTCGCTCGTGGTGGGCGGCGACCTCGATGATCACGGCGTGCTCGTCCCCACCCTGCTCGACGACGTGGGGCCCGACATGTCGGTCTGCCGCAACGAGGTGTTCGGACCGCTGGTCGGCGTCGCGTCCTACGAGTCATTCGACGACGCGCTGGCCCTCGCGAACGACACCCGATACGGCCTGCAGGCCGCGGTGTTCACACGAGACATCGCCAACGCGCTGAAGGCCGCGGACACCCTCGACTTCGGTGGCGTGCTCGTCAACGAGCTGCCGTCGTGGCGCGCAGACCAACAGCCCTACGGCGGCGTCCGCGACTCGGGCAACACCCGGGAAGGTCCGCCGTTCGCGGTGCAGGAGATGACCGAGCGCCGGATGATCGTGATCCAGGGCTGAGCGTCGATCCGCAACAGGCCGTTCGAGCGATCGACGGCGAGCTCCGAGCCGCGGCGAACCCCGCCCGGGCGGAGTTCGATCGCGCCTACCTGAAGAGCGACATCGACCACCTCGGCGCATCCGTGCCGGCGATCCGTGCCGCTGTCAAGGCGTTCGGCCGGGAGCATCCGGACCTCCACCACGACGAGCTCACCGAGATCGTCGAACGACTCTGGGCCGAACCCGTCCACGATCGACGCGTTGCGTGCGCCGAGCTGCTGGACCGCTACGGCGTGCTGCTCGCACCACCCGACATGGCACTGCTCGAACGGCTGCTGCGAGAAGCTCGCACCTGGGCGATCGGTGACCGACTCTCCGCCTCGGTCGCCGGCGCCGTGGTCGACCGACACCCGGATGCAGCCTCAGCGCTCGACCGATGGGCAGACGACGACGACTTCTGGATCCGTCGGGCGTCCATGCTGACGCTCCTCGTTCCGCTGCGGCGAGGCGCCGGCGACTTCGACAGGTTCGGGCGCTACGCCGACGGCATGCTCGACGAGACGGAGTTCTTCATCCGCAAGGCGATCGGCTGGGTCCTGCGCGACACGGGGAGACGCCGACCGCAGCTCGTGTTCGATTGGCTGCTGCCCCGGGCGGGACGGGCCTCGGGGGTGACGTTGCGAGAAGCCCTCAAGCCGCTCTCCGAGGAGCAACGGCGGCAGATCCTCAGTTCGCGCTGACGTCGTCGGGAAACAGCGAGTGCGCGGCCAGTCGTCCGCCCTGGCGACGCATCACCTGGCGCCACAGTGCGTCCGGCTCGGCGCACAGCACGTCGTCGGGGGTGGCCTCGACCACGTGCCACGCGCCCGCAGCGACTTCTGCATCGAGCTGGCCGGCGCTCCAACCGGAGTAGCCGGTGAACAGCCGGACGGCGTCGATGCCCTCGACGCCGCCCTCGACCAACGCCTCCGGGTCGATCAGCGCGAGCGGTCCCGGGAGGTCAGCGACGTTGGCCGTGACGGCACCGAGGCGACGACGACCGAGTGCCAGGAGGCCCCCGATCGACACGGGTCCGCCGACGAAGAACACGTCAGGTGAGACCACCGGGATCCCCAGGTCGGGCAGGTGCTCGACGATCCGGGTCTCGGTCGGCCGGTTGAGCACGACTCCGAACGCTCCGGCGTCGTCGTGTTCGACCACGTAGACGACCGTCTGGTCGAAGTTCGGATCGCCCAGGTCGGGCACCGACAGCAGCAGTCGGTAGCGGGTCGACTCGTCGCTCACCGCATCAGCCTTCCAGACCATCGACGCCGGACGCGCCTCGGGCCCGGCAGGGCGGCCGGACCCGAGGGCATCGAACAGGATCGTGGACGTCGCCGATCAGGTGATGTCGAGGCTCAGCATGCGGATCGCGTTGCCGCGCAGCACCTTGTACTTCACCTCGTCGGACAGGTCGGCCATCATCTTCCCGGCCACCTCCTTGGTGTTCGGCCAGGTGGTGTCGGTGTGCGGGTAGTCCGTCTCGAACGTCACGTTGTCCTCACCGATGACGTCCAGGCTGTTCAGTCCGTGCTGGTCACGGAAGAAGCACCCGTAGACCTGCCGGTAGTAGTAGGTGGACGGGGGCTCGGGGATGAGGTCCGCGACGCCGCCCCATGCGCGGTGCTCGCTCCACACGTCGTCGACGCGCTCGAGGATGTAGGGCAGCCAACCGATCTGCCCCTCGGAGTAGGCGAGCTTGAGGTTCGGGAACCGCACGAGCACTCCGGAGAAGAGGAAGTCCGACAGCGACGCCATCGAGTTGTTGAAGCTCAGCGACGCGGCCACGGCGACGGGTGCGTCGGGTGATGTGGCCGGCATGCGCGACGACGATCCGATGTGCATGCACACGACGGTGTTGGTGTCCTCACACGCCCGGAACAGCGGGTCCCAGAACCCGGAGTGGATGCTCGGCAGACCGAGGTGCGGCGGGATCTCGGAGAAGCAGACGGCGTGGACGCCGCGGGCGGCGTTGCGGCGCACCTCCTTGGCAGCGAGCTCGGCGTCCCACAGCGGGATGATGCACAGCGGGGCGAGCGCTCCGTCGGAGTCGCCGCACCACTCCTCCACCATCCAGTCGTTGTAGGCGTAGACGCAGGCCTCGCCCAGCTCGCGGTCCTTGGCCTCGGTGAACGTCTGGCCGCAGAAGCGCGGGAACGTCGGGAAGCACAGCGACACGTCGACGTGGTTCATCGTCATGTCCTCGACGCGCGCCTTGGGGTCGTAGCAGCCCGGCCGCATCTCGTCGTAGGTCATCGGCGTCATCGTCATCTCGTCGCGGGAGTAGCCCACCGCGGCGACGTGGCGCTTGTGGATGTAGACGAGGTCCTCGAAGACCCAGCAATCCGCCGGTCGACCGTCCTCGGTGAACTCCTGCTCGTAGGTCCCGCCGCCGATGTGCTTCATGGCGCCGATGCCGCGGCGCTCGACCTTGGGTCCCCGGTCCTTGTACTTGGCCGGCAGCCACGTCTCCCACACGTGAGGGGGCTCGACGACGTGGTCATCGACGCTGACGATCATCGGCAGGTCGCCGGTCGAGACGTCGCCGTCCGAACCTCGATCGGTGTCGGTGCTGGGATCGGTGATGGTCACCGTGCCTCCTCCCCCGGTGGGGACCGGGTGTGCTGACGCCCCGCAGAGGAGTTTCTGACGGGTCGTCAGAAACTGTACCGCGGACCTGACGTCGGGCGATACCGCTCCCGCTACTGGACCGGCAGGGTGCTGCGGCCGTCGGTGGCCCACCAGGAGGCCGTGACCTGGAACCCTTCGACGCTCGCCGTCGGCAGCATCGCCTCGAAGCTGCGGCGGTAGCCGGTGTGGGCGATCCGCCAACGACCGTCGACGATTCGGAACCCGTCCTCGTAGAAGGCGGCGCCGAACAGCAGGATCCCCCACTCGGTGTCGAGCACCGTGTCCTCGAGCGCCCATGTGGCGGTTGCGGTCTCGCCGTCGATCTCGATCTCCGGCTGGTGGATGCGGTGGCTGGAGTGGAACTCCTCGCGGCCCATGTTCCGCTTGATGAAGTCGACGATCGCGTCGCGACCCTCGTAGGTGTAGTTCCCGCCGCTGTAGGAGGCGGTGGCGTCCTCGGTGAGCAGTTCGGCGAGCCCGCCCCAGTCCTTCTGGTCCAGGCATCGGAGGTACGCGTGCTTCACCCGGGAGATCCGCTCGATCTCGACGAGGTCCTGCGGGGTGAGGTCCGCCCCTGGGTCACCCACCTCAGCGGCTCGACCCGACCAGGCCCGATCGCTCCACTGCGCCGCAGAGCGGACCGGGCGACGACTCGGCGGGCGCCGCGGCGGGCTGGAAGAGGTACGGCGCCACGAGGCGCGGCACGCCGTCCAGCGTGATGGGCCGCGACGGCTCCACGCAGGTCGCTCCCCTCGCTCCCCACCTCAACCACGCGCACGCTGCCGCGCCGGCGGTCGCTCCGAGCACCGACGTGTACACGAGCACCGCCCGTGCCACGTCCACCGCTGCATCACGCATCCTGGCCCCCTTCGACCTGTCCTTCGGTGTCCCCCCAAAGCGCGGTCGTCACGAGGCCGAGACGACTCGATCGGCATCGTAGCGTGCCGTGGCGGATGTCACCATGGGTTCCCGTCAGCCCGTCCGCTCGACCCCGACATCGGCATCGGCATCGGCGAGCAGCCGGCGGAGCAACGGCAGGGGCAGGCCGACCACGCCGCTGGGATCCTCGCCCGTGACCGATGCGACGAGCGCGGCGCCCGGTCCCATGATCCGCTCGAGCTCCTCGCCGTCCTCGATCCGGTAGGACCCGGAGGTGTCGAAGGGCGCGAATCGCTCCACGTAGGCGAGGGCCTCAGCCTCGCCGTAGGCGCGCATCGTGACCACCTGCACGTCCACACCGGCGTGCATCGCGCCGCTCGGTGCCACGACGACGACGCCGTTCACCAGATGGTGTCGGCCACCCGACATGGCCATCAGCTGCGTGACGGCTCCGCTGACATCAGCCTGCTTGCTCAGCAGATGCGGCTCAGCCGAGTCGCTTGCGAGCACACCGACCTGGTCCGCGGCCACGATGGTGCGTCCCGGGTGCCGAGGGGCCACGGCCTGCGCCTTGCGTCGTGCCAGCTCCACCGCCAGGCCATCCGGTCCCAGGACGCTCAGGAGCACGTCCGCAGCGCGTTCGTCGACCTCAGGTGGGTCGATCACCACCGCGATGCCGGCAGCGGCCAACAGCTCGGAGCGGTAGCGCGATCCCGAGGCCAGCACGAGTGCGGGTTGCTCGTCTGTCGGAACTCGCTGCTCGCCGTCCGAACCCACAGCCCGCGAGTGTGGCACCGCTACGCTCCGGCCCGTGACCGACTCCCCTGGCACCACCCCGATTCACCTGCTCGGAGCCGGGGCGGCGGTGGTGACGATGGAGCTCGAGCGGGGGGTCGTCGGCGACCTCGCCACGCTCGGGGAGCTGCGCGAGGCAGCGACGGTTCGCGGCACCCTCGACTGCTGCGGACGGCTCGTCGAGGGTGCGCGGCGACGCGACGTGCCGGTCCTGCACTGCATCGCCCAATGGCGAGCGGACCGACGCGGCACGGTCCTCAACGCGCCGCTCACCCGCGCCCTGGCACGCAACCCCGGCCAGATCCTCGCCGGGACCGATGCCGTGGAGCTGGTACCGGAGCTCGGCGACACCTCTGACGACCTGCGCAGCGTCCGCCACCACGGGCTGACGCCGTTCACCGGCACCGACCTCGACGCGCTGCTGAGATCGCTCGACGTCGATCGCGTCGTCGTGTGCGGGGTGTCGCTGAACGTGGGTGTGCTCGGGCTCTGCCTGTCGGCCGCGGATCTGGGCTACCGGGTCGTCGTGGCGTCCGACGCCGTCATCGGCGTGCCCGCGGAGTACGGCGACGCGGTGCTGGCCAACACGCTGGCGATGGTCGCCACGATCACCACCGTCGACGACCTCCTCGACGGCTGAGTCACCGCTCGTTCAGCGCAGCTCCAGCGCGTCGGACAGCGCGCCCGCACGGTCGATGACCTCGGAACGGGCAAGTCCCGGGACCTGGAGCGCGACCCAGTCGACGCCGATCGACTCGAGCTCGGCCACCTCGTCGACCAGCGGGTCCAGTCCACCGATGGGGTCCGCCAGGTAGTCGGTCATGGAGAACGGGACGAAGCAGGTCGTGAGCGGCTCGGTCCGGCCGATCTCCTCGCAGCGCTCCCGAGCACGGCCGAGTGCGGCCCGCAGCTCGTCGACGTCGCCGATCGACGCCGTCCGGACCGCCGAGGCCATCGCCGGCGACGTCGGGAACGGCGACCAACCCTGCGCGTGGTCGACAGCGCGGCGCATGGCCGCCGGGCTGTTGCCACCGACCCAGATCGGCGGGTGCGGACGCTGCCACGGGCGCGGCGCCGCGGTCACCGACCGCGCCGAGTAGCCGGTGCCCTCGACTGCGAGCGAGTCCTCGGACCAGATGCGTGGCAGGAGCTCCAGCGCATCGGACAGCCGGTCGGTGCGGTCCTCGAAGCCGGCGCCGAGCGCCTGGAACTCGGCTTTGAGGTAGCCGGCGGCCACACCGACGATCAGACGCCCCCCGGACACGACGTCGAGCGACGCCAGCGCCTTCGCCGCCAGGAACGGGTTGCGATAGGGCAGCACGTACACGTTGGTGTGGAGCAGGAGCCGTCGGGTCGCGGCAGCGGCGGTCGCCAGCGCCACGGTCGGCTCCATCGCCTGGTGACCGCCGCCCGCCAGCCAGCGGTCGTCGGGGGCGGGGTGATCGGTGACGTAGGCGGCAGCGAACCCGAGCCGCTCGTACGCCGCAGCCAACTCGGCGATCGCGTCGCCTGACACGAGCTCGGCGCCGGTCGACACGCGATCGACGGGCAGTCCGAGCGACACCTTCGTCGCACGCGACAGCTGGCTCGCCAACCAGGCGCGCACGCGGGTCGTCGCTGCCACCGACACGTCGTGGCCCCCCGGCTCGACCACCGAGGTCACCGACCGCCCGCCTGACCCGATCACCGCTGCCGCGTCGGTCGACAGGAACGCCGGCACGGCCTCGTCGTCGGCTCCGGCGACGAGCAGCAGGGGCGGTGCGTGGGCACCGGTGCCGATCAGGTCGAGGTAGGTCTCGTCGTCGACGTCGGGCAGGAACCCGCAGATCGACGCGATCGCGTCCGGCCGACAGGCTGCCAGCCCCAGGCTCAACGCCAGCGCTCCCCCTTGGGAGAACCCGACCACCGCCACAGGTCGACCCTTGGCCTGCAGCTGGGCGACCAGCTCGCCGACGCGCTGTGCGGAACGTCGCAGGTCATCGAGGTCCGCGCCACGTGGCCCGGTGGAGAACCAGCTCCG
>JAPXRJ010000057.1:0-15179 GCA_033813615.1 Microthrixaceae bacterium
GAACGGGTCAGCGAAGCCGCCGGGGTGAACTCCGCCGCAGGGAACTTCGGCCTCTCGTTCGGACTGGCGATGGCGGGTGGCGTCCTGCTCGCCGTGTTGTCGTTCAGCTTCACCCGGATGACCGAGGGCAGCGCGGTCATACCTCAGGCCGAACAGGACCAGATCGCCGCGGTGCTCGAGACCGATGCCGAGGTCATGAGCACCACACAGCTCGCCGCCCGCATCGCGGATCAGCCACCGGAGGTCGAAGCCGCCGTCCTCGAGATCAACGAGGATGCCCGGAACCTCTCTCTTCAGGTGGCGCTGGTCGTGCCGACGCTCGCTGCGCTGTTCGGTCTGTTCAACTCCTTGCACATGATCCGCCTGCCCGACTTGAGACGTTACGGTGCTGGCGACAACGGCCCAGTTCGGACGACCGAGGAGTGACCGGTCTTGCGTCACGTCGCAGCGATCTTCGACACCGACGGCGTCGTGACCCGGACCGCGTCGGTCCACTTCGCGGCGTGGAAGGCGGTCTTCGATCGCTACCTGGTGGACCATGCCGCCGGCGAGTCGGCACGACCGTTCACCGATGCCGACTACAGGAGCTTCGTCGACGGCGTCGGCCGCTACGAGGGCGTCGAGGCGTTCCTCGGCTCCCGAGGCATCGAGCTGCCGTGGGGTGACCCGTCCGACCCGTCCGGTGACTCGACGGTCTGCGCAGTAGGCAACTCCAAGAACGAGTTCTTCGCCCGCGTGGTCGCGGATCACGGCGTCGAGCCGTACCTCACCACGCGCCGCTTCATCGAGGCCCTGCACGACGCCGGGATACGCACCGCGGTCGTCTCGGCGAGCAGGAACATGCACGCGGTGCTGGTCGCGGCCGGGATGGACGACCTGTTCGAGGTCGCCGTCGACGGCAACGACCTCGCGGACCTCGGGCTGGCGTCCAAGCCGGACCCCGCGGTGTTCCTGGAGGCGGCCCGTCGTCTCGGCGTGGATCCGGCGGAGACCGTCGTGGTCGAGGACGCCGTCTCCGGCGTTCGCGCCGGCCGTGCCGGTGGGTTCGGCCTGGTGGTGGGCATCGACCGGTCCCGTCACGGTGAACGGCTGGCCGAGTTCGCCGACCTGGTCGTGCCGGACGCCGCGGATCTGGGCGTGCTCGACGGTGCGGTCGTCCGGGTCCCCGCTCGGGCTGCGGTGGCCGACCTGGGCGATGCGCTCAGCGACGCGGACCTCGGGCGCCAGCTCGACCGACGGTCCGTCGCCGTCTTCCTGGACTACGACGGAACCCTCACGCCGATCGTCGACCGGCCCGAGTTGGCGCTGCCACCACCGGGGCTCACCGATGTCCTCGAACGCCTCGGCCGACTGACACCGGTGGCCGTCGTCAGCGGACGGGACCTCGACGACGTGCGGGCGATGGTCGGCGCGTCCCACGTCTGGTACGCCGGCAGCCACGGCTTCGACGTGATGGCGCCCGACGGCCGGCGCACGCAGATCGACGCGGGCGCCGCGGCGCAGCCGGCGCTGGCCGCCGCGGCGACCGAGCTCGAAGCCCGGATCGGGGACTTCCCGGGTGCCTGGATCGAACGCAAGCGCTTCGCTGTGGCCGTCCACTTCCGAGCCATGGACCCCGGCCTGGACCTTGACCTGGAGCGTCTCGTCACGCGGGTCGCGGCAGGAAGCGACGAGCTGCGGGTCACCGGCGGCAAGAAGATCCTCGAGCTCCGACCAGCCGTCGACTGGGACAAGGGCAAGGCGGTGCGCTGGGTGGGTGACGCGGTCGGCCTGGACCGCGCCCGCACCATCGAGGTGTTCGTCGGCGACGACGTGACCGACGAGGACGCGTTCGTCGAGCTGCGCGACCGCGGCATCGGCATCGTCGTGGGCGACGACGGACGACCGACCGCCGCGCACTTCCGTCTGGCCGACACCGACGCCGTGATGGACCTGCTGGAGCGGATCGCGGACGGGGTGGCCCAGCGGTGAACGAGTGGCTGTGGGACTACGACGGCTACGACCCTGCGACCGAAGGCCAGCGCGAGGCGCTGTGCACGCTGGGCAACGGCTACGTGGCCACCCGGGGTGCCGCGTCGGACGTCGATGCCGACGCCGTCCACTACCCGGGCACCTACGCCGCTGGCGTGTTCAACCGGCTCACCGACGACGTCGCCGGCCGACCGGTCGTCAACGAGAGCATCGTCAACCTCCCGAACTGGCTACCGCTGCGGTTCAGGGCCGTCGGAGGCGAGTGGTTCTCCCTCGCGTCGTCGACCGTGCTCGACCACTGCGTCGAGCTGGACCTCCGGCGGGCGAAGCTGAGCCGACGGTCGCGACTCCAGGACGCGGCCGGACGGATCGTGTCGATCACCGAGCGTCGCTTCGTGTCGCTGCGCGACCAGCACCTGATGGCGCTCGAGGTGACGTGCGTCCCGGAGAACTTCGCTGGACGGATCGAGGCGGAGGTCGCGCTCGACGGGACGGTGTCGAACAGCGGGATCGCCCGCTACGAGGACCTCGACGGCGATCACCTCCTCGGCGTCCGTTCCGAGGAGCTGTCCGCGACCACCATCGAGCTCGTGGTCCGCACCAACGACTCCGACGTGGTCGTCGCCCAGGCCGCTCGCACCCGCGTCCGCCTCGGCGAAGGGAACGAGGTGTGCCCCGAGCGCAGCACCCGGGCGCGGGACCGCAGCATCTCGCAGCGCTTCAGCGTCGAGGTGGCCGAAGGAGAGGAGCTGATCGTCGACAAGGTCGTGAGCCTGTACACGAGTCGCGACGACGGCATCTACTCAGCCGCGACCGCCGCGGCCGACGAGATCGACGCCGCCGCGGACTTCGACACGCTGCTCGAACGCCACGCCACGTCCTGGGCGCACGCCTGGGACCGCTGCGCGATCGAGCTGTCCGGCGACGTCGGCCACACCGCCCGGGTCCTCAACCTGCACATCTTCCACCTGCTGCAGACCATCTCGAAGAACACGACCGAGCTCGACGTCGGCGTCCCGGCACGGGGCCTGCACGGCGAGGCCTACCGAGGCCACGTGTTCTGGGACGAGCTGTTCATCTTCCCGTTCCTCACCTACCGGGTGCCCGAGCTCACCAGGAGCCTGCTCCGCTACCGCTCACGTCGGCTCGATCGGGCG
The DNA here is from genome assembly GCA_033813615.1 of Microthrixaceae bacterium. Taxonomy (GTDB): domain Bacteria; phylum Actinomycetota; class Acidimicrobiia; order Acidimicrobiales; family Microtrichaceae; genus Dermatobacter. Next base: position 3,129 of record JAPXRJ010000057.1, read on the forward strand.
CGCGACGCCGCCCGAGCGGCCGGCTACCAGGGCGCGATGTTCCCCTGGCAGAGCGGGAGCGACGGTCGCGAGGAGACCCAGGTCGTCCACCTGAACCCCGAGTCGGGGCACTGGCTGCCCGACGCGTCGCACCTCCAACGGCACATCAACGCAGCGATCGCGTTCAACGTGTGGCACTACTGGCAGGTCACCACCGACGTGGAGTTCATGCGGTTCTGGGGTGCGGAGATGCTGCTCGAGATCGCCCGGTTCTGGGCGAGCGCAGCGACCTACAACCACCACCTCGATCGCTACGAGATCAAAGGGGTGATGGGGCCCGACGAGTACCACGAGGGCTACGTCGATCGTGACGAACCCGGCCTCGACAACAACGCCTACACGAACGTGATGGCGGTGTGGTGCCTGCTCCGTGCCGGCGACGCGCTCGAGACCGTGCCCCCGTTCCGGCGATCGGAGCTGCTCGAGAAGCTGGAGGTGACCCACCACGAGCTCGACCGCTGGGCCGACATCAGCTCGAAGATGCGGCTGTGCTTCCACGGCGATCGGATCCTCAGCCAGTTCGAGGGCTACGAGGACCTCCTCGAGCTGGACTGGGAGCGCTACCGGTCCACCTACGGCGACGTCGGCCGACTCGATCGCATCCTGGAGGCGGAAGGCGACTCGCCGAACCGCTACCAGCTCGCCAAGCAGGCAGACACCGTGATGCTCTTCTACCTGCTGTCGGACGCGGAGCTCTCCGCGCTGTTCGATCGGCTGGGCTACGAGTTCGACGACGACTTCGTCCGCCGGAACGTCGCGTACTACGAGCAGCGGACCTCGCACGGGTCGACCCTCAGCCAGATGGTGCACGCCTGGCTGCACAGTCGGCTGGACCGGCAGCGATCGTGGGACCTGTTCCGTTCGGCGCTGTCGTCGGACATCAACGACGTGCAGGGCGGGACGACCAAGGAAGGCATCCACCTGGGAGCGATGGCCGGGACCGTCGACCTGGTGCAGCGCTGCTACACGGGCCTCGAGGCCCGCGACGACGTCCTCCACCTCAACCCCCGGCTCCCTGCGGGCTTGCATCGACTGGGCTTCTCGATCACCTACCGCCGTCAGCGCGTGCAGATCGAGGTCACCCGGTCCGAGGTGACGCTGCGCACGACGCCGGACCATCCCGGCAGCCGCCCGATCTCGGTGGACGTGGCCGGCCACACCGCGACCCTCGACGAAGGCGCCACGCTGTCGGTGCCGCTGGTGTCCGGGCCGGCGGGGCCTGGGCCGGTGATGCCGGAGTCGGGATGACCTGACCGCCCTCGCCAGGCCGACGTCGGTCTTAGTCGACCGGGTCCACGCGGCCGCCGCGGATGTACCACGGGGTGGCGATCGACAGCAGCACCTCGACGGCGGGATCGGTCGAGTGCAGGCGTTCCGCGATCCGCTGTGCGGCCGAGGCCAGCTCCACCGGCTCGACCCACTCGCCGACCTGCGCAGTGAACCTGGGTCCGTCGCCGCTCACGAAGACACCGGGGCGGTGTCCGATCCCGACCGCCAGCTCGGCGCTGACGATGTCGTCGATCTCGGTCTGCGTCACTGAGCACCTCCTGGTCGTCCGAGCGGAGGGTAGCTGGCGGGTGGATTGCTCGGTGCCCGAGCGGATCAGCGGCGACGCGGTGGCGTCCCGGTGTCACCGTCGCGGCCGCGCCGGTAGCGCTCGCGCAGCAGGGCGAACCAGCCCGCCGATCCGAGGGAGACCACGACGACGACCAGCAACACGACGATCAGCGTCTCCTGGGAGGACATCACGTCCCAAGGTTGGCACGGGTCACGTCAGCACACGACGCGGCCGGTACGCTCGGATCGTGGAGAAGGGCGACATCACCGAGGTGGATCCGCTCGGCGCGCCGAGCGTCCCGGTACCGGATCTGGAGCCGCGGTTCCGGACCGTGCACGGCTACCAGCGCGCCTACCGGATGGCTGGATCGGGCCCCGCGGTGCTGTTGGTGCACGGCGTCTCGGACCGCTCCGAGAGCTGGCTGCCGATCATGGGGCGCCTGGCCGAGAACTACACGGTGATCGCGCCCGACCTCCTCGGTCACGGCGCGTCGGACAAGCCGAGGGCCGACTACTCGGTCGCCGCCTTCTCCAACGGCATGCGGGACCTGCTCGACGTGCTCGACATCGACACGGCCACCGTCGTGGGCCACTCCCTCGGCGGCGGGGTGGCGGCGCAGCTGTCGTACCAGTACCCGGAACGGGTCGAGCGCCTGGTGCTGGTGGGCTCGGGAGGAGTGGGTCGGGAGGTCAGCCCGATACTGCGGATGGCCGCGGCCCCGCTGTCGGAGATGGTGATGGCTCCGTTGATGGTGCCTGGCGCCAACGAGGTCGTCGGGCTCGCCGTGGCAGCGCTCGGACTCCTGGGCTTCGACATCGGTCGTGACGCGGATGAGGTCGCACGCGTGCTGCGCGGCATGCCCGACCGCCGCCAGCGTGCCGCGTTCGGTCGCACGCTGAGGGCGGTGGTCGACTGGCGTGGTCAGCTCGTGACCATGCTCGACCGCACGTACCTCGCGCAGTCGATGCCCGTGCTCCTGGTGTGGGGTGACCACGACGGCATCATCCCCGTCGAGCACGCCCGCCGGGCCCACGAGGCCGTCCCCAGCAGCAGGCTGTCGATCTACGAGGGCGCCGGCCACTTCCCCCATCACGCTGACCCGGATCGCTTCGTGGCGGAGCTCGTCGACTTCATCACGACGACCGAGCCGTACCGCAGCGACCGGCAACGTCGCCGAACGCTGCTGCTGCAGGGCCCCCGCGGGGTGGCGGTCGACGAGCCGGAGGAGCCCGCGCTGCTCGGCTGAGGCCCGGGCCGTCCCATCCGTGTCGGGATCGGCGCATTGCAGTTCCGTGACGGTCGCTCGCACCTCCTCACTTCTCGGAGCTCGATGCCGAACGGGAGGACGTGGCACGACACGAGACGACCGGTGCGAGGCTCGCGGCGGGAGGGCGGCTTCCCGTCCTGGTCCTGCGCCGGAGCGGCGACGACGCGGAGCTGGCCTGCGAGCACCTGCAGCACAGCCAGCGACTCGACGTCACGGTGGTCCGCCCCGCGGACCTCGTGCGGACACCCCTGCGGTGGCCGTCCGATGCCAGAGTCGTCCCGCTCGCGCTGTGCGTCGTGTTCCACGATCGCCCCACCACGGCGGCGTCGGCCCGACAGCTCGTCGACCACGTCGGTGAGGTGCCCGTGATCGCCGTGCTCGACGCACCGGCGGAGGCGGAGAGGACCGCCGAACTGGCTGCCGAGTTGGTCGAGGCTGGTGTCGGCGACGTGGTCGTCCTCGAGAACCTGACCGGGCCGATCATGGAGCAGATCCTGCTCGGAGCGATCGACCGTGGAGTGCGCTCCGTGGTCGACCTCGGCGATGCCCTCTCGGTCAGCCAGACGACGGCAGTCCCCCGGAAGGTCGGCCCGCTCACCGCGTGACCGGCGGTCGTCCCGCCGTCGCCGGGGCGACCCGTCGACGGTCTCGGGAGACGAGGTCGTGTTCGATTAGTGTTCGAACGCCCCTCCACGGGGCGCAGCGGGAGCGTCGCTCCCGCCGGAGCGCTGGGCGCGTTGCGACGTCGATCGATCGAACGCACGCCACGCCGCGATGCAGGAGACGTCGAGTTGCAACTGACCGAGGAACACCGTCTGTTCCGCGACACCGTCCGCGGTGTCGTCCAGCGCGAGATCGATGCCCACGCGGACGACTGGGAGCGGGACGGCGACTTCCCGGCCCACGAGCTGTTCGGCCGCTTCGGCGAGCTCGGCCTGCTCGGCATCGAGTACGACCCCGCCTACGGGGGTGGGGGAGCTGACCACTCCTTCACCATGATCTTCGGCGAGGAGATCGGACGGTCCGCGTCGCTCGGTGTGTCCATGGCGCTGTCGGTCCAGACCGACATGGCCACCCCGGCGTTGCACCGCTTCGGCTCCGCCGAGCTGAAGGAGCGCTACCTCCGTCCCGCGATCTCCGGTGAGCACGTCGCTGCGATCGGCGTGTCGGAGCCCGACGCCGGCTCCGACGTAGCTGGGTTGCGCACCCGGGCGGTCCGTGACGGCGACGAGTGGGTGATCAACGGTTCGAAGCTCTGGATCACCAACGGGACCCAAGCGGACTGGGTCTGCCTGCTGTGCCGCACCTCCGACGAGGGCGGCTACCGCGGCATGTCGCAGGTCATCGTGCCGACCGACGTCGACGGCTTCGCCGTCAGCCGCAAGCTCGACAAGCTCGGGATGCGGGCGTCGGACACCGCGGAGCTGACCTTCGACGACGTCCGGGTTCCCGTGGCCAACACCATCGGTGAGGTCGGTCGCGGATTCCAGCAGCAGATGGCGCAGTTCCAGAACGAGCGGATGATCGCCGCCTACCAGATGGTGGGCGCCACAGAGCTCGCACTGGAGCGGACCGTCCAGTACCTCAAGGAGCGTCCGGCCTTCGGTGCGCCGCTGATCGCCAACCAGTCGCTGCAGTTCGACCTGGCCGACCTTGCCGCGGACCTGGACCTGGTTCGTCACCACAACTGGGCGGCCGTCGACGCGGCGTTGCAGGGCGAGGACATCACCCGCCAGGCGACGGTGGCCAAGTTGAAGTCCGCCCGGTTGGCACGGCGGATGGCCGATCTGGCCGTTCAGTTCCACGGGGGGATGGGCTACGTCGAGGACAACTGGCCGGCACGCTTCTTCCGCGACACGCGGCTGTGGTCGATCGGCGGCGGGGCCGACGAGGTCATGTTGCGCACCCTGGCCCGCATGAACGACATCGTCGGCGACTGAGCGCGAAGAACCGGAATCCACGGGAGCACACTTGTCGGTCGTTCGTCGCAAGGATCGCGTCCACCCCGCCAAGGTCGGCGTCGGTGGTTCTGCACTGGCACTCGGGGCGCTCGGCGTCGTGTTCGGCGACATCGGGACCAGCCCTCTGTACGCGTTCCGCGAGACGTTCGTGCACTACCACGTGCCGGTCGACCGACCGAACGTCATCGGTGCCTGTTCGCTCATGCTCTGGTCGATGATCCTGATCGTCACGATCAAGTACGTCGTGTTCATCTTGCGGGCCGACAACCACGGCGAGGGCGGCATCCTGGCGCTGACCGCGCTGGTGGTCGGTGACCGCCACGTGCAGAAGGTCACCGGGGTGATGGCCACGCTCCTGCTGCTCGGGTTGTTCGGCATGGCCCTGCTGTACGGCGACGGAGCGATCACCCCCGCGATCTCCGTGCTGTCGGCGACCGAGGGCCTGGAGGTGGCCGCCCCCGCCTTGGGTGCATGGGTCATACCTCTGGCGGTCCTGATCCTCCTGGCGCTCTTCGCGATCCAGAACCGCGGCACGGGCACCGTCGGCAAGCTGTTCGGACCGGTCATGTTCCTGTGGTTCACCGTGCTCGCTGTGCTCGGCGTCGCTCGGCTCTCGACCAACCTCGACGTGTTCCAGGCCATCAACCCACTGCACGCTGTCGACTACCTGTCGAGCAACGGGCTCCACGGGTTCCTGTCGCTCGGCTCCGTGTTCCTGGTGGTCACGGGCGGCGAGGCGCTCTACGCGGACCTCGGTCACTTCGGTCGGCGGCCCATCCGCATGGCCTGGTTCGCCGTGGCCTTCCCGGCACTCACGCTCAACTACTTCGGACAGGGAGCGCTGCTCCTCGACAACCCCGATGCGATCACCAACCCGTTCTTCCTGATGGGCCCTCAGTGGGCACGCTGGCCGTTGGTCCTGCTCGCGACGTGTGCCGCGGTCATCGCGTCCCAGGCGCTCATCTCCGGGGCGTTCTCCATGACCGTCCAGGCCATGCAGCTCGACTACCTGCCCCGCATGACGGTGCGCCACACCTCCGCCGACCACGTCGGTCAGGTGTACCTGCCGCTGGTGAACTGGGTGCTCGCTGCAGGGTGCATCGGTCTGGTGCTCGGGTTCCAGGAGTCCTCAGCCCTGGCGTCGGCGTATGGCATCGCCGTCACCGCGACGATGTTCGTCACGACGCTGCTGTTCTACAAGCTGCTCCGGCTGAACTGGGGCTGGGCCGCTCCTCGCGCCCTGGCCCTGTGCCTGCCGATGGGTCTGCTCGAGCTCGGCTTCTTCGGCGCCAACGTCTTCAAGATCCCTGCCGGCGGGTGGTTCCCGCTGCTCGTCGGCGGCGTGATCATGGTCGCCATGACCACGTGGCGCACCGGTCGTCGAGTGGTGGCCGAGCGCCTCGCCGTCGGCCGGGTGCCGATCAAGGACTTCATCGCCCGACTGCCAGAGGACATCGCCCGTGCGCCCGGTACCGCGGTCTTCATGTTCCGCGGCGACGGCGTCGCCCCGCCGTCGCTGCTGGCCAACACCAAGCACAACCGGGTGCTGCACCGGCGGGTCATCCTGCTGTCGGTCGTGACCGCCGCCGAGCCCTACGTCGCGGAGTCCGAGCGCGTCGAGGTGGAGGAGTTCGGTCGAGGACTCTGCCAGATCACGTTGCACCACGGGTTCATGGAGGAGCTGAACGTCCCGCAGGCGATCGACCGCATCGAGATCGGCGGTGCCGAGCTCGACGTCCACGATGTCACGTTCTTCCTCGGTCGAGAGACCGTGATCCCGAGCGAACTGGTGTCGATGGCGCCCTGGCGTGAGCGCCTGTTCGCCTTCATGCTGCGGGCCGCGGCCTCTGCGTCGCGGTTCTTCAAGCTCCCTCCCGAGCAGGTGGTCGAGGTCGGCTCGCAGGTCGAGATCTGACGGCGGGATCCGTCGGCTAGGTTCAGGTCCACAAGCCGAATCCGGGGAGCTCGGGGTGCCGGGCTGAGAGGGTGGCCGTTCCGCCACCGACCCGTCTGACCTGAACTGGGTAATGCCAGCGGAGGGAGCGACATGGGCACGCACGTCGTGTTCACGGGTGGACCGTTGCCGAACGAGGCGCTGCTGGTGCGCCTGGCGCGGGTCATCGAGTCCGAGGACGTGGTGTCGGTCGTCGCGGCCGACAGCGGGATCGGGCTCGCAGATGCGATCGGGGTGACCGTCGACCAACTCGTCGGCGACATGGACTCAGTCGATCCAGAGCGTCTGGCCCGAGCCGCGACCGACGGCGTGTCCGTCGTCCGGTTCCCGGTCCACAAGGACGCCACCGACGCCGAGCTGGCGCTCGATGTCGCGACGGCACGTGGTCGTCCCGGGGACCGAGTCGTGGTCCTCGGCTCCACCGCTGGCCGCTTCGACCACGTGCTCGCCCTCCTGGGTTCCCTGGCCGGGCCGAACTACGAGCAGTTCGAACGCGATGCCTGGTTGGGTGGCGACGTGGTCCACGTCGTCGCCGAGGGCCGCCGTCGACTTCCGATGCCGGCCGGCACCACGTTCTCGATGCTGCCGCTCCACGGAGCGGCCGTCGTGTCGGTGACGGGGGTGCGATGGGCGCTGCACCAGGAGCCGTTGGCCGTGGGCACCAGCCGTGGCGTGTCGAACGTGGCCACTGCATCCGAGGTGGTCGTCGACGTCGCAGATGGCGTGGTGCTGGTGGTGGTCCCCGGCGACCAGCCAGGCGAATCCGATGGAACCGAAGTGAAGGAGGACCGATGAGCGGTCAGCTGGAGACACAGCAGCGCAGGTCGCGACGGGGTGCGGTCGCCGCGGTGCTCGCGTGCGTGGTGGCGGCGGCAGCGTTCGTCTCGGGGTGCACGACCGACGCCGACGAGTCCGGTTCCTCGGGCGACGACGGCAAGGTCGTCCGATTGGTCACCTACGACTCGTTCGCGCTGCCCGAGGATGCGGCGGCTGCGTTCGAGGATGCCACGGGGGCTCGGATCGAGGTCCTCGCGGCCGGTGACGCCGGTGGGATGCTCACCAAGGCCCTGCTCGCCGCTGGTGCGCCCGAGGGCGACGTGATCTTCGGCATCGACAACACGCTCGCCACCCGCGCGGCCGAGGACGGGCTCCTGGAGCCGTTCACCCCGGACGGCCAGCAGGCGGACGCCGCGCTGCGGCTGCCGGGCCGACTCGGCGAGCTGCTCACGCCGATCGATCGCGGCGACGTGTGCATCAACGTCGATGCGGCCTGGTACGAGCAGAAGGGGCTCGCCGCGCCGTCCACCCTCGCCGACCTGGTCGATCCGGCGTACAGGGATCAGCTGGTGGTGACCAGCCCCGTCACCTCGTCGCCCGGCCTAGCCTTCCTCATCGCCACGATCGACGAGTTCGGCAGCGCCGATGGGTCGGGCTGGCAGCGCTACTGGTCCCAACTCGAGGCGAACGGCGTCCGGGTGCGCCCGAGCTGGGACGACGCCTGGAACACCGACTACACGGTGTCCGGCGGCGACCGCCCGCTGGTGCTCTCCTATGCGTCGTCGCCGCCCGCTGAGGTGGTGTTCGGCGAGGGCGAGGTGACCGAACCGTCGTCGTCGGTCATGGTCGACTCGTGTGCCGCTCAGGTCGAGTACGCGGGGTTGCTGGCCGGAGCGGAACAGCCCGAGTTGGGCCGACGGCTGATCGAGTTCATGCTGTCGCCGACGTGGCAGGAGGCGCTGCCGCTGACCAACTTCGTGTTCCCGTCGGTCGGCTCGACCGAGCTGCCCGAGGAGTTCGAGCGATGGGCCGTATTGCCGGAGGTGTCGCGCACACTCCCCGCCGACGAGATCGGCGCCCACCGCGACGAATGGATCGAGCAGTGGCGCTCGATCATGGAGTGACACGTCGATCCCGTCGTCGTGGCCGATGCCGTTCTGTTCGGCGTTTCACAAGGAAAACGTTGTGAAACGCCGAACAGAACCGCCGTCAGGCACGGTCGGTCGGGCCGCGGTTGGTCGGGCCGCGGTCGCTGCGGTGGCCGTCGCCGTCGCCGTGCCCGTCATGGCGGTCGTGGCTCGGGCCTTCCGAGTCGACGGCGCATGGAGCCTCGAGGTCGTCGCCCGGGTGATGGGGAGCTCCAGGACGTGGCGTCTGATGGCGTTGACCGTGGGTCAGGCGCTGGCGTCGACGGTGCTCACCGCGTGCGTGTCGTTGCCGGTGGCGTGGGTGCTGGCGCGCTACCGCTTCCGCGGACGCGGCCTGGTCCGGACTGCGGCGATGGTGCCGTTCGTCCTTCCGTCCGTGGTGCTCGGCTCCGCGATCGCGTCGATCCTGGGGCCGTCAGGGCTGGTCGATGCACGAGGCACGTGGTGGCCGGTGCTGATCGCCCACGTGTGCTTCAACCTGGCGGTGTTCCTGCGAGTGGTCGGTGCTGCGCTCGACGGACTCGACCCGTCGCTCGAGGACACGGCTCGGACGCTCGGCCTGACGCCGGCCGCCGCTGCCCGGCGGGTGGTGTTCCCTGCAGTGCTGCCGGCGGTGTGGGCGGCGGCGATCGTGGTGTTCCTGTTCTGCCTCACCAGCTTCGGTGTGATCGTGATCCTGGGAGGGGGTCGGGTCTCGACGATCGAGGTCGAGATCTGGGTCCGAGCCACCCGGCAGTTCGACGTGTCGGGCGCGGCGGTGCTCGCCGTGGTGCAGGTGCTCGCCGTGGTGGCGACGCTCGCACTGCACGCTCGCCTCAGCCGGCGAGCCGCCCGGGCGGTGAGGAGCGGGCGGCGATGGGCCCGTCGGCCCGCGGGCGCGGACGAATGGGCACAGGTCGCCGCCGCGGTGGGTGCGATCGGCGTGGTCACCGTCGTTCCGCTGGCGGCGCTGGTCGAGCGATCGTTGCGGCTACCTGGCACGACGCACGGACTGGATCACTGGCGGCACCTCGGTTCGGCCGCAACCGGGACCGGGCTCGCCGTCTCTCCATGGAGCGCCGTGGTCGTCTCGATCGTCTCCGCGTCGATCGCGACCGTGGTCGCCGTGGTGATCGGCGTGCCCGCGGCGAGAGTCGCCGCACGCCGTCCGGGCGGCGCGTCGGACCGCATCCTGCTGCTGCCGCTCGGCGTGTCGGCGACCACGATCGGGCTGGGTCTGCTCCTGGCGGTCGGTCGTCCACCGGTGGACCTGCGGCGTGCCTGGTGGTTGGTGCCTGCCGCCCAGGCGCTGGTGGCGATCCCGCTGCTGGTCCGGGCGGTCGCCGCCGCGCTGCGTGAGCTGCCTCCATCGGTCACCGACGTCGCCGCCACGTTGGGTGCCGGTCCTCGCCGGCGATGGTGGCGGGTCGAGCTTCCGATGATCCGGGAAGCGGTGGCGGCGGGTGCAGGGTTGGCGTTCGTCGCGAGCCTCGGCGAGTTCGGAGCGACCGTCTTCCTGGCGCGGGCCGACCGGCCGACGGTTCCGGTGGCGATCGAGCGCCTGATGTCGCGTCCGGGATCGTCGGGCTTCGGTCAGGCGATGGCGCTCAGCTGCGTGCTCGTCGTCATGTGCGGTGCCGTGCTGGCGGTGGTGGATCGGTCAGTCGATCGGATGTCGGGCCGTCGCGGGACGTCGGTGGAGGCAGATGCCGCCGACGGGATCCGGCTCGGTCTCTGAAGCACCGCCTGCGCGCCCAGTCCGAGGATCTGCGGGCCGTCGCGGGCGTCTCATCGACCGGCGCCCCGGTCCAGGGCGGCCGGATCACGTCGCCTGGGCGGGCAGACTGTCTCGGTGGACGTGATCGCCTCCCTCGATGCCGATGTGCCGATCGACGCGCTCTACGGCGTCGTCGTCGACCTGGGCACCTACCCCGAGTGGCTGGACATCGTCTCCCGTTCCGAACCGGTCGACGCGGTCGACGGAGAGGACGCCGCATGGTCGGTGGACCTGCGCGGGCAGGTCGGACCGTTCCGGCGCTCCAAGCGCTTGCGAATGGTGCGCACCGCGTACGACGGCCCCGACGCGAACGGCGACGCCAGCGTGCGCTTCGAGCGCAAGGAGCTCGATGGCAAGGACCACAGCGCATGGGTCCTCAGCGCGGACCTCCGGGCCTCCGCCGTGCGGGACCGTGGTGCCGCTGGGCCGCAGCTGCGCATGGTCCTCCACTATGGCGGCAACCTGTGGGTGCCCCTGCTCGACCGGGTGCTGTCCGAGGAGATCGAGCGCTCCCGCCCCCGTCTCGTCACCTACGTAGAACGCGTCGCCGGGGGCCCACGGTGATCCCGCGCATCCCCCATCCCGGTTCTGTTCCTCGGAATCGACCAGAAACGGTCAGTTCCGAGGAACAGAACCGGTGGGTGGCCGCGTGATCTGGGCCGGTGGCAAGGTCCGTGTCTGGCCGGGCAGGTCGTCGCCGCTCGGTGCCCACTGGGACGGTGCCGGCACAAACTTCGCGGTCTTCTCGGGCTCGGCCGCCAACGAGGGCGGCGTGCCCGGCGATCGCGGCGGCGTGGTGCTGTGCCTGTTCGACGAGGACGACGCGGAGATCCAGGTCCCGCTGCCAGAGCACGTCGGATCCGTGTGGCACGGGTACCTCCCCGACGTCGGGCCCGGCGTGCGCTACGGATTCAGGGTCACCGGGCCCCGCTCCCGGCCTGGTGACCTCCAGGATCGGACCAAGCTGCTGCTCGATCCGTACGCCAAGGCGATCACCGGGTCGGTGCGTTGGACCGACTCCGTGAAGCCGTCGGAGCCACCCGACTCAGGCCCCGACTCGGCACCCGACGTGCCGCGCTCGGTCGTGGTGAACCCGTGGTTCGACTGGGGTCAGGACCGTCGCCCGAACACGCCGTGGCACCGGACCGTGCTGTACGAAGCCCACGTCCGCGGCCTCACCAAGCTGCACCCGGAGGTTCCACCCGAGCTGCGCGGCACCTACCTGGGCCTCTGCGCTCCGCCGATCATCGACCACCTCCAGTCGCTCGGGGTCACCGCCGTCGAGCTGATGCCGGTGCACCAGTTCGTCAACGACCAGCGACTCATCGAGATGGGCCTGCGCAACTACTGGGGCTACAACTCGATCGGGTTCTTCGCTCCGCACAACGCCTACGGCGTCAGGGGCGGCGGCCGGGGAGCGCAGGTGCAGGAGTTCAAGGTCATGGTCAAGACCCTGCACGAGGCCGGCATCGAGGTGATCCTCGACGTCGTCTACAACCACACCGCCGAGGGTGGGGGCGGCGGACCGGTCCTGAGCTTCAAGGGGCTCGACAACCCTGGCTACTACCGGCTCGATGCGGCGGACCCGTCG
>JAPXRJ010000058.1:0-15051 GCA_033813615.1 Microthrixaceae bacterium
CGACCACGTGATGGATGCCTACGGACCCGGCACCGAGACCTCCTTCGTCCGGATCGAGGACCTGGTCTGGATCGGCATCAGGGCCATCGTCCTCAGCGGCGTGACGATCGGTCGGGGCTCGGTCGTGGCCGCAGGAGCCGTCGTCTCCCAGGACGTTCCGCCGTTCTCCGTCGTCGCCGGCAACCCGGCGAAGGTCGTCGGACGGATCCCGGGCGACGAGGTCGACATCGAGGGCCATCCCACCTACATCGAGGTGCACGGCACCGAACGCCTGCCCGACACCCGCCGGCCGACGCGAGAGGTGCTCGATGAGATCGCGGCGCGCGTCGCCGCGAGACGCCGCTGAGCGCCAGCGGCCGTCAGGCGAGCTCGCCGGCCCGAGCCCGGGCGAACAGGCGGGACCAGGCGGTGATGCGGTCCTCGCCGATCCGGGCCCGCTTCTCCGGGTCTTCGATCCCCAGGCCCTCGCACTCCGCCAGGCACAGCACGGCCACCTTGCCCTCGGCCTTGTTGTCCTTGACCGACAGCGCTGCCTCGCCGATGTCGTCGAGCGCATAGGTCTCGGTCAGCAGCGGCTGGATGGTGCCCCGGTCGATCAGGGCGTTGACGTCGTAGTTCTCCTGCATGTTCGCCCCGTGCGAGCCGATGATCCGCTTGAGCTTCATCCAGAGGTGCCGGTTGTCGTACACCAGGTCGTAGCCGGTCGTCGCCGCACAGGTCACGATCGTGCCGCCGCGCTTGGCGACGAAGACCGACGCACCGAAGGTCTCACGTCCGGGGTGCTCGAAGACGATGTCGGGATCTGAACCGGTCATCGAGCGGACCTGCTTGCCCAGTCGGCGCCACTCGCGCTCATCCTGGTGGTTCTCGTCGATCCAGAACTTGTAACCCTCCGCACTCCGGTTGATCACGTGCTCGACGCCGAGCTCGCGGACCACGGCCTCGCGCTCGGGCGAGGAGACGACGGCGACCGGGATGCCACCGCCCTCCAGGACGAGCTGGATCGCGTAGCCACCGATGCCGCCGGTGGCACCCCACACCAGCACGACGTCGCCCTGGCGCATGCGAGCAGCGTTCGGGCCGACGAGCATCCGGTAGCTCGTTCCGGCGCACAGCATGTTGACCGCCGACTCCTCCCACGTGAGATGCGTCGGCTTGGGCAGCAGCTGCGACGCGCGGACGATCGACAGGTCGGCCAAGCCGCCGAAGTTCGTCTCGAAGCCCCAGGCCTTCTGGTTGGCGGCGAGCATCTGGTCCGCGTTCGCCGACGGGTCCTGGTCGTGGGTGACGACCGGAGCGATGACCACGCGATCGCCGGGCTTCCAGCCCCGCACCGCGCTGCCCGTGCGCACGATCACGCCGGCACCGTCGGAGCCCACCACGTGGTGGTCCTGGCTGTGACGGGCCTCCCACTGTCCCTCGCGGGCGAAGCGGTCGAGGAAGAGGAACGTGGAGAGCGGCTCGAAAACCGACGTCCACACGGTGTTGTAGTTGATCGCGCTCGCCATCATGGCCACGACGACCTCGTCGGGGGCCAGCTCCGGCACCGGCACCTGACCGACGTGGAGGGACTTGCGCGGGTCTTTCTCCGCGGAGGGGACCCCCGCGAACATCTCCTGTTCCGCCCGCAGCGTGTGCGCCGCCCGGTAGGTGTCGTCGAGCGGGATCGACGCGAGCTCCTCGCCGCCGGCCCCTGCCTCGATGGCGTCCTTGATCGCGTCGATGCTCACATGCCCCCCGAATCGTCAGCGCTGCGGGCCGTTCCCGCGGCGCGGTCGTGCCGCCGTTGTGGTGAAAAGTTGAGTGTAACGTCGCATTTCGACGCCGGCCACGCTCGATCGGGCGCGGACACGTCAGTCGCCGACCGGGCTCACCCGCTCGAGCGTGCCCTCCTCGAACTGCTGGCGGGCCGCGTGGCGCTGCACCTTGCCGCTCGAGGTCTTGGGCAGCGACCTCGGGGTGATGAACACGACCTCGGTCGGCGACACCTGGTAGTGGTCGACGATGGCCGTACGGACCGCTTGCGCCGCAGCATCGAGGTCACCGATCGTGGCCTCGTTGACCTCGGCGACGATCGCCACGCCATCGGTCGAGCCGTCGACGTCGGCCACGGCGAACGCGGCGATGCAGCCGGCCCGGATCCCCGCCACCGACTCGACGACCAGCTCGAGGTCCTGTGGGTACAGGTTGCGGCCGCGGACGATCAGGATGTCCTTGATCCGCCCCGCGACGTAGAGCTCGCCGTCGTGGAAGAAGCCCAGGTCGCCGGTGCGAAGGAACGGACCGTCGCCGTCGGAGGTCCGGGCGTCGAAGGTCTCCGCCGTCTGGCGGCGCCGTCCCCAGTACCCCTGACCGACGCAAGGTCCGGCCAGCCACAGCTCGCCGATCGTGTCCTCGGGCAGCACCTTGGAGGTGGCGGGATCGACGATCTGGATGTCGTGAAGGAGCGCCGGTCCGCCGCACGCGACGAGCGATTCGCTCGGCTCGTCGGCGACCGGCGGCCGGGCAACGCCCTCGGCGAGGCCGGTGCGGTCGAACGCGGTGACGATCGGCGGGTTCGCCGGATCGGCGGACGCGCACACGAACAGCGTCGCTTCGGCCATGCCGTAGCACGGCCGCATCGCCTCGGGCCGATAGCCGCACACGGCGAACGCCTCGGCGAAGCGCTCCAAGGTGCTCGGCCGGACCGGCTCCGCCCCGTTGTACGCGGCGGTCCAGTGCGACAGGTCGATCGTCTCCTTGTCCTCGTCGGACACACGCCGCACGCACAGCTCGTACGCGAAGTTCGGGCCGCCGGAGAACGTGGCCTGGTACTTCGACAGCGCCCGCAACCAGCGGACGGGCTTGGCCAGGAAGTCCATAGGCGAGAACAGCGCCAGCGGCCGACCCTGGTAGATCGGTTGCAGGATGCCGCCGATGAGACCCATGTCGTGGTATGGCGGGAGCCAGGACACGCCGACGAAGCTGTCGTCCTGCTGGACGCTGGCCCGGACCAGCTCCGAGTTGGCGAGAAGGTTGCCGTGGCTGAGCATCACGCCCTTCGGCAGCGATGTGGAACCCGACGTGTACTGGATGAACGCCGTCGTGTCACCCTTCGCATCGGTGTCGACCCATGCCGCTGCGTCGCTTTCGGCGATCGCCTCCTCGATGGACACCCACGGCGTCCGGGCCAGGTCGGGGGCCAGCTTCCACAGGTGCTCGCGGAACGTCACGAACAGCTCGTCGGACAGGATGCACACGGCGTCGGCGTCCTGAGCGATCGCCCGCAGCCGGGGCACGCTGCGGTCGACGTTGAACACGTCGGGCAGGAACGCCGGCACCGCGATGAGCCCGGCGTAGAGCGCACCGAAGAAGGCCGCAAGGAAGTCCGCGCCGGGCGCCATGAGGATGACGACCCGATCGCCCGGACGACCCACCTCGGACAATCGGGCCGCAACCGCCCGGGCGTCGCGGTCGAGCGACGCGTAGGTGATGTCCGCCACGTCGTCCTCGCCGTCGAGCAGGTACCAGAACGACGTGTCGTCTCCCTGCTCGTCCGCACGGCTGCGCAGCATGTCCACCAGGCTCACGAACACCGACTGATCCTCCACCCCTCGAGATCCACCACGGGACGCAGACCGCCTTGGCACGCCACTGCGTGCCGAGGGTACCGCAGCGGGCCCACATCCCGTTCTGTTCGTCGTTTCACAAGGATTTCCTTGTGAAACGACGAACAGAACGGGGCGGGTTGGGAGGAGGGTTGGCAGGAGGGGTTGGCAGGAGGGTTCAGAGCCGGCGCACGGCGAGGTCGCCGACCGGGACGAAGCCGTGCCGCACGAGGAACGGGTCGTGGCGCTCCGCGACGACCAGATCCGCTCCGGCAGCGGCTGCCTCGGCGCACCACGCCGCCAACAGCTGAGCGCCGATGCCCATGCCGCGGTGGCCCTCGCAAACGACGACACGGTCGAGGACCGCAGCAGGTCCGGTCGGCCGCGTCCCGACCGCGGCGCCGAGGGGCGCGTCGGGCACCAGCGCTGCGGCCGCCGAGACGACAAGCGGCCGCGGCGTCCAGGCAACCGTTGCAGGAGTCGACGTCGGCATCCCGCACAGGGCGCCGACTGCGTCGTCGAGCATGCCGAGGGCCCGCAGGTGCAGCTCCACCCCGCCGCGTCCGACGACGGTCGGGCCGCCGAGCGGCTCTTCACGGATCGGCACCCAGAACGCCTGGCCGTGCTGCGGGTGCTCAGGCGGGTTCCGTCGCTGCTCCAGCAGGTGCACCGCCGGAACCGACCACTGCTGCCGCACGCCGGCGAGCGAGACGATCGCCGCGTCGATCAGCTCGGTCGCTGCGTGCTCGAGCAGCGTCACGTGCGGTTGGAACGGCCACACATCCGGGCGGTCGAGTGGCCCGGCCCGCAGTCCGCCGCGCAGCGAGCGCAGCGCATCCATGTCGCTGCCGGTCACGCCGAGGTGCACCGTCGGCGTCTCGGGAGCGAACGTGGTGGCCGGGCCGATGTCGAGCGTGAGCGGCCTGCCCCCGGCCGCCACACGACGGAGCACGTCGAGCACCACCGAGACCTCCGCGCCCGCGACGTTCGTCGGCGGCACCAGCGTCACGTGCGGCGGAACGCCGAACGGCTCGGGCACGCCGAGCGCCGCACGCAGCACGTCGATGGCCTCCGCCTCCGCGGGCGGGGCCAGGAGTGCGACGGCGAGTCGGTGACGTGACACGTCCGGACGCTATCCTCGCCGGCCGCGGTCGGGACCGGACTCGGGACGACGGGTGCGCTCGAGCGACCCTGGATGTCCCGAGAACAGGGCTCTGCGAGACTCGGTCAGGCGGCGTCGGAGACGCTGAGGCGAACCTCGGCCCGGACCAGCGCGGCGCGGGCCTCGGGGTCCTCCGGGTCCGCCCGGAGGGCTTCCTCGGCGCGCTCCTTGGCCGAGCGGGCCCGATCCACGTCGACGGTGGCAGCCAGCTCCGCCACATCGGAGAGGATCGTCACGCGGGTGTTGCCGGCCTCGTCGGGCGGCGACACCTCCACGAAGCCCTGGTGCACCGCGATGACCTGCTCGGAGCCGTCCTCCAGCTGCAGGCGAACCGGATGGGTGGCCAGCACGCCGATGAACGGGATGTGGCCGGGCAGGAAGGCGATGTCACCGGTCGTGGTCCGACAGATGACCATCTTCGCCTCGCCCGAGTAGGCGATGCGCTCCGGCGAGACGAGCTCGACCTCGAGGGCCATCAGGCGCCGGCCTCCAGCTCTGCTGCCTTGCGGATGGCGTCCTCGGCACCGCCGACGTTGAAGAACGCCTGCTCGGGCAGGTGGTCCAGGTCGCCGTTGACCAGCGCCTCGAAGCTCTCCACCGTGTCCTCGACCGGCGTGAAGATGCCGGGGAGACCGGTGAAGACCTCGGCGACGAACATCGGCTGGGCGAGGAACTTCTGGATCTTGCGAGCCCGGTCGACGGTGACGCGGTCCTCCTCGGACAGCTCGTCGATGCCCAGGATGGCGATGATGTCCTGCAGCTCCTTGTAGCGCTGCAGCATCTCCTGCACGCGTCGGGCGACCGCGTAGTGGCGTTCGCCGACGACCTCTGGGGTGAGGATCGACGACGACGACGCCAGCGGGTCCACCGCCGGGTAGATGCCCAGCGAAGCGATGTCGCGGGAGAGCTCCGTGGTGCCGTCGAAGTGGGTGAAGGCGGTGAACGGCGCAGGATCGGTGTAGTCGTCCGCCGGCACGTACACGGCCTGCAGCGAGGTGATCGATCGACCACCGGTCGAGGTGATCCGCTCCTGCAGCTCGCCCATCTCGTCCGCGAGGGTCGGCTGGTAGCCCACGGCAGCGGGCATGCGGCCGAGGAGGGTGGACACCTCCGATCCCGCCTGGGTGAACCGGAAGATGTTGTCGACGAACAGCAGCACGTCCTGGCCCTGCACGTCGCGGAAGTACTCCGCCATCGTCAGCGCGGACAGGGCGACTCGCAGGCGCACGCCCGGCGGCTCGTCCATCTGGCCGAAGACCAGGGCGGCCTTGTCGAGCACCGAGCCCGACTCGCCGAGGGCTGTCTCGCCCATCTCGATGAAGAGGTCGGTGCCCTCACGGGTCCGCTCCCCCACCCCGGCGAACACCGACACGCCGCCGAACTGGCTGGCCACGCGGTTGATCATCTCGGTGATCAGCACCGTCTTGCCCACGCCGGCACCGCCGAACAGGCCGATCTTGCCGCCCTGCAGGTATGGGGTGAGGAGGTCGATGACCTTGATGCCCGTCGCGAACATCTGGGCCTTCGGCTCCAGCGAATCGAACGGCGGGGCCTCGCGGTGGATCTCCCAGCGCTCGGTCTCGGGGATCTCCGCCACGTCGAGCGGCTGACCGAGCACGTTGAACACGTGACCGAGCGTGGCGTCGCCCACCGGCACCGAGATGCCGTGACCGAGGTTGCGCACCGCGGTGCCGCGGACGAGGCCGTCGGTCGGCTTCATGGCGATGGCTCGCACCCGGCTGTCGCCGATCTGCTGGGCGACCTCGGCCACCACTGCGGTGTCGGTGCCGTCCACCGTGATGGTGAACTCCAGCGCCTGGTTGATCTCGGGCACGGAGTCCGACGGGAACTCCACGTCGACCACGGGGCCGGCGATGGCGACGATGCGGCCGTCCTTCAGTTCGGTGTCGGTGACGGTCATGGTGGCTCCTGGGCTGCGTCTGGGGTGTTGCGGTCTGGGGTGATGCGGTCGGGGTGATGCGGTCTGGGGTGATCAGGTCCGTGCGGGACCCGAGGCATGGCTGTGGTCGAGCGGAAGGAACGGCTCCGTGTCGAGGTGGTGGAGGATCAGTTCGCCAGGGGTCTCCCTGTCGTCCGCGAGGGCCTCGGCCCCACCGATGATCTCCATGATCTCGGTGGTGATGGCGTCCTGGCGGACCTGGTTCATCTTCCGCGTGTACTTGACGATGAGCTCCTCGGCGTTGTCGGTGGCCGACTTCATCGCCCGCTGACGGTTCGCCAGCTCCGACGCCGCGGCGTCGAGGAGCGCGGCGAAGAGCCGGGACTCGACGTAGCGGGGCAGGAGCGTCTCCAACACGGCGGACGCCGACGGCTCGAACTCGAAGCCGGCGGTCGCTGTGGCGTCACCGCCCTCGCCGATCGTCTCGGTGTCCTCGAGCGGAAGGAAGCGGCGCACGACCACCTCCTGTGAGCCGATCGAGATGAACCGGGTGTAGACGAGGTCGATCCGGTCGCAACCGCCGTTCTCGAACAGGTCCCTGACCCGGGCCGCCACCGCAACGGCGTCCTCGAAGGAAGGGTTCTCCGAGAAGCCCTCGAAGCTCGCCTCGATCGGGTAGTTCCGGAAGCTGAAGTAGCCCTTGGGCTTGCGACCCACCGTGACGAGGGCGTACTCCTTGCCGTCGGATCGTGCGGCCTGCACCTCCCGTTCGGCGGCCTTGATGACCGACGAGTTGTAGGCGCCCGCCAGGCCGCGGTCCGCAGCGAGCACGACGACGCCGACCTTCTCGACCGCGTCCACCGGACGCAGGAGCGGGTGGTCGACCTCGGCACCGGCAGCGGCCAGGTCCTGGATCACCTGGGTGATGTGCTCGGAGTACGGACGGGCCTCGTTGGCGCGTTGCTGCGCCTTGACGACACGCGTGGCAGCGATGAGCTCCATGGCCCGCGTGATCTTCTTGGTGTTCTGGACGCTGGCGATCTTCCTTCGGAGGATCCGCTCCTGTGCACCGGCCATGCTGGCTCCCTAGGTCCCTTCTGCCTCTGACCCGCAGGCCTCAGACCGTCTGCTCGCCCTCGGGCAGGGTGCCCGAGTCGGTGACGCCGGCCTCGTCGCGGGTGACGTCCTCTTCGGGAAGGTGACGACTGGAGGTCGCTATGGTCGACTCGGCATCGCCCTGCGCCTCGGCCGCCGGGGCGGACCCCGCGGCGGTGGTGCCCTGGAACTGGGCGGCGTAGGCCTTGACGGCGGCGTCGAAGGCGTCCTCGTCCACGATCTTGCCGGTCGACCTGATCGAATCGAGCACGTCGGCGTGACGGGTCCGGAACCAGTCGAGCAGGCCGTCCTCGAACGAACGCACGTCGTCGACGGAGATGTCGTCGAGGTAGCCGCGCGTGCCCGCGTAGATCACGACGCACTGGTCCTCGACCGACATCGGGCTGTTGATGCCCTGCTTGAGCAGCTCGGTCAGGCGATAGCCGCGCTCGAGCTGCGCCTTGGACACGGCGTCGAGGTCGGAACCGAACGCAGCGAAGGCCTCGAGCTCGCGGAACTGCTGCAGGTCCGACTTGAGCGTGCCCACCGCGGTCTTCATGGCCTTGATCTGGGCAGCCGAGCCCACGCGGGACACCGAGATGCCGACGTCGACCGCGGGACGGATGCCGGACTTGAACAGGTCGTCCTGGAGGAAGATCTGGCCGTCGGTGATCGAGATCACGTTCGTCGGGATGTAGGCCGACACGTCGCCGGCCTTGGTCTCGATGATCGGCAGGGCGGTCAGCGAACCGGCGCCGTTCTCGTCGGAGAGCTTGGCGGCGCGCTCGAGCAGGCGCGAGTGCAGGTAGAACACGTCACCCGGGTAGGCCTCGCGTCCCGGCGGGCGGCGCAGCAGCAGCGACACCTGACGGTAGGCCTCGGCCTGCTTGGAGAGATCGTCGTAGACCACCAGCGCGTGCTCGCCGTTCTCCATCCAGTGCTGCCCCATGGCGCAGCCGGCGTACGGGGCGAGGTACTTGAACGGTGCAGGGTCGGACGCCGGGGCCACGACGACCACGGTGTACTCGAGCGCACCGAGCTCGGCGAGGGTGGCGACGGTCTGGGCGACGGTCGAGGCCTTGAGGCCGATCGCCACGTAGATGCACTTCACGCCCAGGCCACGCTGGTTGATGATCGTGTCGATCGCGACCGTGGTCTTGCCGGTCTTGCGGTCACCGATGATGAGCTCCCGCTGGCCACGGCCGACGGGGATCAGCGAGTCGATCGCCTTGATGCCGGTCTGCATCGGCTCGCCCACGGGCTGGCGGCCCATGATGCCCGGTGCCTGGATCTCCATGCGACGATCCTGGACGTTGGACAGCGGGCCCTTGCCGTCGATCGGCTCGCCGAGGGTGTTGACCACGCGGCCGAGCACGCCGTCGCCCACCGGCACCGACAGGATGTTGCCGGTGGCCTTGACGGTCTGGCCTTCCTCGATGGAGTCGACCTCGCCGAGCACCACGGCTCCGATCGAGTCCTCGTCGAGGTTCAGCGCCAGACCGAGGAGGCCGGACTCGAACTCGAGCAGCTCGTTGACCGCAGCGTCGGGCAGTCCGCTCACGCGAGCGATGCCGTCACCGACCTCGATGACCCGACCGACCTGGGTCAGCTCCACGTCGGGCGCGAAGCCCTCCAGGTTCTTCTTGATCGCCGCGGTGATGTCGGCGGTGTTGATCGTGAGCTCAGCCATCTCAGAAGGCCTCTCGGAGTTGGTTCAGACGGGTACGGACGGAGCCGTCGATGACCGAGTCGCCGATCCGGGTGACGATGCCACCCATCACGGTCGGGTCGACGACGTTGCGGACGGTGACGTCGATGTCGGTGCGGGCCCTCAGGGCCTGCGCCAGCTGCGCGATCTGGGCGTCGGTCAGCGGAACCGCCGAGCGGACCTCGGCGACGGTCTGTCCGTTGGCGGCAGCGGCCCGGTTGGCGAGCTCCTCGGAGATCGCCGACAGGTCGCCGATGCGACCGACCGACACGAGCATCGATGCGAAGCTCACCGTGGTGCGTGTGGCCTTGCCGTCGAGGAGGTCCTCGACGATCTGCGCTCGGCGCTCCACCGGAAGGTGGACGTCGGAGAGGGTGCCGCGCAGCTCGTCGTTGCTCTGCAGAAGGCGACCGAGGCGGAACAGCTCATCGGTCACCTCCGAGGTGGCGCCCTCGGCCGCGGCGATGCTGTAGGCGGCGTCGGCGTAGGCGGAGATCTGTGCGTCGCTCATGTTGGAATCCAGTTGCCGGGTGATGTCGGCGGTGTCGTGGTCGTTCGCGTCAGAGGTGTCGGCGTCGCGTCAGTTCTGCGAACCGACGGTGTTGATGTACTGGTCGATCAGGCGCTGCTGCGCCGCGTCGTCGAGGGAGCCGGCCACGACCTCCTCGGCGGCACCGAGGGCCAGCCGGGACAGCTCGCCCGACAGGTCGGCCGTCGCCTGGGTCCGGGTCGCGGTGAGGTCGATCGCTGCACGCTCGCGGAGCGTCACGATCTCGCTCTGGGTGCGGGTCGCGGTGTCGACGCCGAGGCGGTCGGCGGCTGCGCGGGCCTCTTCCACGATGCGGGCGGCTTCGGAGTCCGAATCGGCGAGCGCTGCCTTGATCCGGTCCCGCTCGGCCTCGGCCGCTTCACGTGCAGAGGCGGCCTCACCCAAGCGGTCATCGACCTTCTGGGAGCGGGCCTTCAGGCCGTTGGCCACGGGCGCCTTGCCGAACTTGACCAGCAGCCCGGCCACGATCAGGAACGACAGGGTCCCCCAGATGACCTCGTTGAAGTCGGCGGGCAGCCACTTGCCGTTGCTGCCCTCAGCGGCGAGAAGTGCGAGTGCGTTCATGTGTCGGTGTCCTTCCGGCCTCAGCGCTGGCCGCCGGAGCGGCTGACGTAGTCGTCGACGGTTCCCCGGTGCGCTGCCGCGTCGAGCGGGGCCTGCACCACCTTGGACGCAGCAGCGACCGCCAGATCGGCGACATCGCCGGTGAGCTGGCCGAGTGCGGCGGAGCGCTCGGCGTCGAGCTCGGCCAGCGCCGCCTGGCGCTCGGCGGCGATCTCGGTCTCGACCGCAGCGACCTGCTGGCTCCGCTCTGCCTCGGCGGCCGAGCGGGCCTCCTCCAGCACGCGCGACGCCTCACCTCGGGCCTCGCCGAGCGTGGCGTCGTAGTCGCGGCGCACCTGCTCGGCCTGCGCCGCAGCGGACTCGGCGGCCTCGTTGTCGGCCTGCACCTGCGCGTCACGCTGCGCCCGGACCCGCAGCAGCGGGGGCAGGCACACGTAGCGCATCAGGATCCACAGCAGGAAGAAGAACGTGGCACCCCAGAAGATCTCCCCGATGGTGTCGGGGACGACGGGGTTGATCTTCGGTGCCTCTTCTGCTGCCAGCACACTCAGTTGAGCGAGCATCGGGTCACTCCGGTTCGTTGCTCAGGTCGGACGGGACTCAGGTCGGACGTATCGGCGCCTGGTTCGTGATCCGGAAGGATCAGACGAACTTCAGGAGGATGAAGACCACGAAGCCGATGAGGGCGAGGGCCTCGGTGAAGGCGATGCCGAGGAACATGGTCGTCTGGACCTGGCCGGCCGACTCGGGCTGACGGGCCATCGCCTGGACGGCCTGGCCGACGAGGTAGCCGATGCCGATGCCAGGGCCGATGGCGGCGAGGCCGTAGGCGAAACCGGCGGACGATGCGCCGTTGGCGGCCTTGAGGCCGTCGGCGTCGATGCCGTCGGTCGCCTGGGCGAGGATGCCGGCGGCGTGCTGCAGTGCGCTCATTGGATGGGTTCTCCTGTTTGCGATGGTCTGTCGACCGGGTTGCTGGTTGAAGATCTGGACTGGCTGGCTGAACGACCTGGGCCGGATCAGTGCGCCGGGTGCAGGGCGCCGCCGATGTACACGGCGGTCAGCAGGCTGAAGATGAAGGCCTGCAGGAAGGCGACCATGAACTCGAAGCCGGTGAAGGCCACGAGCATGGGGAAGCTCAGCACCAGGACACCGGCGAGGATGCTCGCCGACCAGAGCGTGATGCAGAGCACGGAGAAGGTCACCAACAGGATGTGACCGGCGAGCATGTTGGCGAAGAGACGGACGGCCAGGGAGAAGGGCCGAATGATGAAGGTCGAGAGCAGCTCGATCGGCGTCACCAGGATGTAGAGCGCCTTGGGCACCCCGGGCGGGAAGAGCGCGGACTTGAAGTAGCCGAGGCCGTTGTGCTTGACCCCGACGCCGATGAACATGACCCAGGCCACCACGGCGAGGACGAGCGGGTTGGCCATGCGGGCGTTGGCCGGCATGTGCGCGGTGGGGATGACCTCGAACAGGTTGCCGATCCAGATGAAGAAGAACATCGAGATCAGCATCGGCAGGTAGCGCCTGCCCTCGGGCCCGATCGCAGGCAACACGACCTGGTCCTCGACGAAGTCGATCGACGTCTCCATCACGTTCTGCAGGCCGGTCGGCACGAGCTTGGCGTTGCGGCCGGCGATGAGGAACAGGATCACCGGCACGACCATCGCGATGAGCGAGATGAAGGCGATCTTGTTGAACTCGAGGAGCGTGCCCTCGAGGAACCACGCCGGCCACTTGACGATGTGGTCGATCGGCGGGAAGTGCATCCCTCCGCCGCCCTCTTCGGAGGCGAGCACGGAGATCGGGGCGTTGAGCAGCGCGAGGCCGGGCATTCGGTCGGGCTCCTTCTACGGCGCGGTCGGAGACTGCGCTGACGGTGACGAGACGGACGGTGACGGGGCCGGCCCGGACAGGTCGTCCGCTGCCGGCAGGTACGGGTTGGGTGACGCCGCGGGCTTGAGCCCCGGGAAGGCGAGCGAGCTCGAGATGTGGCGCAGCTCCCAGAAGAGCAGGCCGAGGTGGGTGACGATGATCGTCAGCCCGAGCGGCACGAGCTCCACCCAGGGTTGGTTCCGGACCGCCAGCACGGCGACCATGATCAGGCCCAATCGGAGCAGGAACCCGAACATCGCCGCTGCTCCCATGGCAGCCGCGCCGATGCGGCCGCCCACCTGGAGCAGCCAGCCGGCGAGCAGGAAGTTCACGACGACGATGCCGAGGCCGTAGAGCGTCGAGTACACGCCGTCGAGACCCCAGAACGCGGCCGACAGGATCACCGCGACCGGCACGACCCAGATGCTGCGCTTCACGATGTCGACGGCGACCGCCATCGCAGGCGACGGACCATCCAGACGGGGCCCGAGCATCCCCTCCGCGACGGGGTCCTGCGGCGCGCTCACCGGAGCTCCTCCAGAACCTCGGTGCTGCCATCGTCACGCAGGTCACGGGCATCGGAGCGGTTGCGGGCGTGGTACTGCGCACCCGGGCGGTCCACCGGGATCCGACCCTGCTCTGCGAGCTGGTCGATCTGGCGGTGGTAGGAGAAGTACATCGATGCGCCCGCGCCGAGCGCTCCGAAGATCGCGAGGCCGACGGTGAACGCCGGCGTGGTGCCGAACATCCGGTCGAGCCACAGGCCGATGAGCGCCATGATGACCGGCGCGAACACGAGCTCGAAGCTGCCGGCGCTGCGATGGAGCGAACGCGTCAGCTCGGTCTGGGAGCCGTCATCGGGCTCGTGTGTCATGCGGTGCTCGGCCATGTGGTGCAACGGTTCTGACGACGACCAGACGCATCGGACGCTCCGGTGAAGTGCTTGTGAAACCTTTCGCAATCTACGTGCGAGGTGGCCCCGCCGCAAATCCGACGTCAGGCCCTTCGGGGCGTGCCAGCAGTTGCGGGACGTCTCAGGCGTGCGGCCCGGGAGTGCCGGAGTAGGTGGGCGGGATGACCTGCTGGGACGGGGCATCGACGGGGCCCGAGGCCCGGTCGATCGCCTCGACGATCCGGTCGGCGTTCGCGCGCTGCTCGTAGGAGGACCGGATGAGCCAGAAGCGCAGGTACCGCGCCAGCGAGTAGCGGACGAACAGCGCGCCGCCGGCGATGACCAGCGCGATGCCCAGGAACGAGCCCTGCGCCATGTACGCGCGTTGGTCTGCCGGCGAGTCGCCCATCATGCCGACCTGGACCGCGCCGAAGAGGGCGAGTGCGATCCCGATCACCATCAGCGCGACGCCCAGCGCCAGAAGGCGCTTCTCGCCGTCGGCGGAACCGCCCTTGAGCTTCAGCGAGTCGATCTCGTCGCGGAACTGCGCCACACGGACGGACTCGGTCCCGGCGGCCGAGGGATCCACGGTGGATTGGTCGATGGTCATGTTCTCCTGCTGCTCCTTGTCGTTCCGTTCGTCATCCGCCGAGGTACGCGGACGACAGCTCGCGCTCCACCTCGTCGGGCCGACCGACCTGGCGGATCACGCCGTTCACCATGATCGCCGCCACATCGGCCACACCGAGCACGGTGCGGGCGAACTGCTCCACGACGAGGATCGACGTACCGGAGCGGGCGATCTGCGCAACGATGCCATACAGCTCCTCGACCACGAGCGGGGCGAGGCCCATCGAGAGCTCGTCGAGCAGCAGCACCGCCGGGTCCACCGCCAGTCCCCGAGCCATCGCCAGCATCTGCTGCTCGCCGCCCGACAACGTTCCGGCGGTCTGCGTGCGACGCTCCTTGAGGCGCGGGAACTGCGCGTAGGCGACCTCCTCGACCCGCGACAGCGACACCCCCGCGTAGGTCGCCATGACGAGGTTCTCCCGCACCGACAGGTTGGGGAAGATGCCCTTGCCCTCGGGGATGGTCGTGAGCCCGCGCCGGGCCAGGTCCTCCGGGCTGATGCCGGTGACGTCGCGGCCGGCCACCATGAGCTGACCGCTGGTGGGTGCCAGCTGACCGGAGGCGACGGCGAGGGTGGTCGTCTTGCCCGCGCCGTTCGGCCCGAGCAGCGCGACGACCTGACCCGGATCGACCGCCAGGTCGATCCCGTGGAGGACCTCGATCGTTCCGTACGCGGCGCGGACGCCTCGGAGCTCGAGCAGCGGTTCGCTCACGTGGGTCCTCCGCCGCCGGGCCCGGTCCAGGGCGTCGGAGCTGCGCCGTAGGCGATGCCGTTGCCGTTGTCGTGACCGACCGACGCCTCGGCGATGGCGGCGGCGTCGACCAGGTCCTCGTCGCCGGTCGCCGAACCGAGGTACGCGGCGAGCACCGCCTCGTTGGAACGGATCTGCTCGGGCGAGCCGGTCGCGATCACCTGTCCGAAGTCCAGCACCGAGAGGTGCTCGCAGACCCGCATGACCAACGAGATGTCGTGCTCGACGAGGAGGATGCCGAGTCCGGCACTGCTCAGGTCGACGAGGAGCTCGCCGAAGTCCACGGTCTCCCGCTCGTCGAGGCCTGAGGCCGGCTCGTCGAGCAGCAGCACC
>JAPXRJ010000059.1:0-14887 GCA_033813615.1 Microthrixaceae bacterium
CTCGGTGGAGCCGGCGATCTCACGCTCGGCGAGTCCCCACATGTCGAGGCGAACGAGCCGTCCGGTTCCGGGCCAGGTCTCGCCCTCGAGGTCGGCACGAACGCTGCCCGTCAAGATGAACCGCCCCGGTCGGCTGTCGTCGTCCACCGCGCGCTTGACCGCGCCGAGCAGACCGGGCACCGTCTGCCATTCGTCCAGCAGCACTGGCTCCTCGAGGGTCGCGAGCGCCGCATCGGCGTCAGCGATGAACGCCGCGGCTTCTGCCGGACGGTCGAGGCGAACAACCGTGGCTGCGTACCGCCGAGCGGTCGTCGTCTTGCCCGACGCGCGCGGACCGACCACCAAGACCGCCGGGTGCACGCGGAGAGCATCACTGAGCTCATCATCTAGGAACCGACGTACGTATCCACTTGACACATCTGGGAGCCTACCACTTTGGACCAGGATTGAATGTCACTTCAGACCTATGTAGAGTGTCGCTTCAGACCAGTGTTGGATGCTGCTGTGGACCACTGACGTGCAGGCGAACGAGTCAGTCCGTCCCCAGAGACCGACCCCATCCCCCGCCTCCAGGGGTGAGCATCCGCAGCACATCGCCACCCTTCAGGCGGAGCGTGCACTTGTCGGAGAGGCGCTCGGCTCGGGCCTCGTCGCCGCCGGGCAACAGCCTCGCCAACCTTCGGACGAGAGGCCGAACGAGATGTGAGCGTCGTGCTCCACGCCGGCAGTCGACGCAAGAGGAACACCGATTCGAGCAGTCGGAGGTAGCTGTCCGCGGTTCGTTCGCTGATCTGCAGCTGCTGCGAAGCCTTCGCCAGGTTCAGCACCTGTCCGGTCTGACCTGCCAACCGCTCCAACAACTTGGGCAGCGCCGAGGCCAACTCCACTCGACCCAACTCCCGGACATCTCGTTCCAGGGTCAGCCGCACGTAGTCGTCGAACCACCGGGATCGTCCGGCCGCGGTCTTCCGAGCGAGTGGCATGGGAAATCCACCTGCGACGACGCAATCGATGTAGTCCTCACGCTCCGTGCGACTCGATCGTCCCGACAGCTCCGCCGCACCACCCGCGAGGATCCGCGCCAACAGCTGCTCGTCGATGCCGACGATCTCCCCCTGGGACAGTGGGTACACGGGGAGCCGATGTAGTCGCCCAGTGAGCGCCTGCGCCGCGATGGGCAGCGATTCGTGACGAGCCGAACCGGTGAGGACGAACCGTCCGGGCCGACCATCACGGTTGAGCTCGGCCTTGATGGCATCGAGCACGACAGGAGCGTGTTGGTATTCGTCGATGAAGACTGGTTCGGGTCCGGGGACGAAGGTCGCCGGATCAGCGCTAACGACATCTCGGGTCGCGAGATCGTCGAGGTCGAGCACCCGAGCGCCCACCTCATCGGCAAGGTCGCTCAGCAACGTCGACTTCCCCACCGATCTCGGCCCCTGCAACAGGACGACCGGCTCGTCCCGTGCACGTTCCAACGCCACCGGACCCAGCCGTCGGGGCACCAGGCGCGTGAGAGGACCCATGCCGCGACCCTCGCCTTACTTGCGGAACTGGAGGCCAATTCTCTGCGGAATTGGAGCCGATACTTCTGCGGAAATGGACCCCGAGTACCCATCTGAACTGCGTTGGACCTTCGCTGTCGCGTAGATCGGCAGGTCGTAGACCGACGTGGGAGCCGGTGACAGCACCGGCGCTTCCTCGGGGTTCGGCTGATCGGCAGTCAACTTGATCTGTGTTGGTCATCATCCCACGGACCTCGGACGACCGCGGGCCGGGCCACACGCTCTCGATGTAGCTACACTTTCCCCATGGAGATAGCTACAACTCGGGTCGAGGTCGGCGTGCGTGACCTGAAGAACCAGCTCAGTCGATACCTGGATCGCGTCAAAGAAGGCGACGAGGTCATCGTCACCGAGCGCGGTCGCCCAGTGGCCCGACTCACGGCGCTGGACCACGCCGACGACCGACTGGCTTCTCTCATCGCGTCAGGTGCCGTCCGCCCTCCCAAGAGCAGGACACGGCACCGTCCCCCCCGCCGGATAAGGGCGCGGAGTTCGGTGAGTGAGTTGGTCGCCGATCAGCGGCGGTGATCACCTACATCGACACGTCGTCGCTGCTCAAGCTTCTGATCGACGAAGACGGATCAGATCGGGTCGAGCTGATCTGGGACACGGCCGACACCCTCGCCTCTGTCGCCCTCATCGTCGTCGAAAGCCGAGCCGCCCTCGCCACTGCCCGGCGCGGTCGACGACTCAGCATCAGCCAGCACCAGCGTGCAGTCGACGAGGTCACCGCTCTGATCGACGAGATCTCCATCGTCGAGGTCACCGAGGACCTGCTCGAGCACGCTGCTCAGCTGGCCGAGGAGGAAAGTCTTCGCGGCTACGACGCCGTCCACCTCGCGGCCGCCCTAGCGGTCGAGGCCACCGTCCTCTCGAGCGCTGACACGGACCTGTGCGACGCAGCCGAACGCCGCGGCCTGCACGTGTCCAACCCGCTCGCCCCGTAGACCCCACGAATTGCCCACGGTTGCGGCGCGTGGAGTCGTCTCGCGGACGCTGATCCACCGCCGGTCAAAGTCGGCGTGAACGGGCCCTGACCACGACGGCATCCCCAACCCGCCGACGATCCAACAGCATCGAGTCGTTGAACTACCAGCTCCGCAAGATCATCAGCAGGTGTGTCAAGCCTTGGAGAGGTCGTTGGACGGCTGAGGCGTGCCCCAACCTCCGCCACCCGGCGACAGCATCCGGAGGACGTCACCGGCCCGGAGGTGGATCGTGCACTTGTCGGGCAGGCGCTCTGCCCGAGCCTCGTCGCCGCGAGGAAGCAGCCAGTTCTCCCCGACCGCTCCCGGCTCGCCGCCCGCCAGGCCCCACGGCTGCGACACGCGTCGCTCGGTGATCAGCGACACCGTCGCGTCCTCGAGCACCTGGAGGTCTCGCTCGATGCCCTCGCCGCCTGGTGCCCAGCCGGCTCCACCGCTGCCCCGACGCAGGCGGTAGCGCAGCACTCGGAGCGGAAACGCCCGCTCCAGCGCTTCGATGGGTGTGTTCCGCGTATTCGTCAACTCATTACTCTTTGACTACCTATGACAGCGAGACGCCGAGCGGCTCTGTATGCACGCCAGTCGATCACACGCGACGGCTCCGCGTCCCTCGACGTGCAGATCGAAGCATGCCGAGACGCGGCGAAGCGGCTGAAGGTCGACGTCGTCGTCGAGCTGGTCGAGCCGCCGTCGACGTCCGGGTACCGGAACCGGGGCCGGAGCCGCCCGAAGTTCGGCGAGCTGCTCGAGCTGATCCGTGCCGGCGAGGTCGACTGCGTGATCGCCTACAAGACCGACCGCCTCTCCCGCGGCGGCGGGCCGGGCTGGGCGCCGCTGGTCGACGCCTTCGAGGCCGCAGGCCGTGACCCGGACAGGGCGGTGGCAACCACCGATGGTTGGGTGAGCGAGTTCGAGATCGGCATCCGTTCGGCGATGGACCGGGAGGAGTCGAAGAAGACATCCGACCGGATGCTGGCCGTGCGCGCCCGTGAGGCACGCGAGGGGGTCCCGCGCATCGCCGGACGGCGGGCCTACGGCTGGAACTACGAGATGACCGAGCACGTCCCCGACGAAGTCACTCGCATCCACGAAGCCGCAGAGCGGGTGCTCGCCGGCGAGTCGGTGTGGAGCATCTGCACAGACTGGAACACCCGGGGCGTGCCGACGGTGACCGGTCGCCCATGGACCGTCACCACGATCACGTCGATCCTGACCTCGGGGCGGATCGCCGGCTTGCGCGAGCACAAGGGCGTGGTGGTCGCCAAGGGTCAATGGGAGCCGATCGTCACCGAGGAGAGGCACCAGGCGCTCGCTGTGGCGTTGGCGCCTACGCGGGCGAAACCCCGCAAGGGCCGGACGTACCCGCTGACGAGCCTGATGCGCTGCGGGCTCTGCGGCGGGCGGATGCGGTCGCTCCAGCGCGAGGGCGGACGACGAACCTACGCCTGCCGGAAGGGGCCGGGCCTCGACGGCTGCGGCCGGGTCAGCATCCGCGCCCCGCAGCTCGAGGAGTACGTGCGGGATTTGATCTGCGGGATGCTCGCCGACCCCGTCACCCGAGCGGCCATGGCCCGCCTCGACACCGGCGACGAGGACGAGGGCGATGGCACGCTCCTCGAAGCCCTGCGGGAGATCGACGAGCGGCGCCAGCGTCTGATCGACCTGTACACCGATGGCGACATCGACCGCGCCAGCTTTCGCACCCGCAAGGACCGACTTGACGACGAAGCCCGAGAAGTCGAGACCAGGATCGCCAGCCGCACCGGCACCCGAGTCCTCGCCGAGGTCCCCGGCACTTACGAAGAGCTCATCGCCGCCTGGGACGACCGAGGCATCGACTTCCAGCGACGCCTGATCGAGGCGCTCCTGCATCCCATCATCGTGAACCCGGCCCGGAGCCGGAAGCGGGCCTTCGACCCGGGCCGCCTGGAGGTCGTGCCGAAGGCCTGACGCGGCGGCGAAAACGGCGTGCCCTCGTCGACTGCCCGCGCTCCGTTCACTACGGGGTGTCACAGGCCCCTTGTACCCTTGCGAAATGGCACGATGCACAGCACCCGTCTACGGGCACCGCTCGTCAGCCGCGGCTGCGCGGTGCCCCGCATGCGGAGGGCGGTCCTACTACCGCTCCTCGTACAGCTACTCGCCGCCCGCCTCGTCGTACCGCAGCGGTGCGTCGAGCGGGCTCGTTGGATCAACTCGTGCCGGGTCGTCCGGGGGTAGCAGGTCCCGTCGGACCAGGGCCGGGGGCTCGGTCTCATATACGGACTCGGAGTGGCGCTCCATTGAGCCCCTCGCCCGCAAAGCCGTTGAGCAGGCGCGAGAGCACCCCGAGCGTCGCGATCTCTTCCTCTGTCACGCCTGGGATGACCGTGAGGCGAGCGCCTCCGACCTGTACGACCGACTGAAGTCGAATGGCGCAACGGTCTGGTTCAGCGAGAAGGACGTCCCCCTCGGCAAGCAGCTCATCCGTGAGATCGACAAGGGCCTGAGGAACTCCCGTGTCGGGATCGTCTTGGTCACCCCGGCGCTGCTCAAGAGCATCGAGTCTGAGGGCATCGCCGAGAAGGAGCTTTCCGTGTTGCTCGCAAGCGGCCGGGTGATCCCCGTCGCGCACGGGACCACCTTCGAGGCCTTGCGCGATGTCAGCCCGATGCTCGCATCCCATGCCGGGCTGGACACCGCAGAGTCGTCGCTGGACGACGTTGCCGCAAAGATCGCCGCCGCCGCTGCGGCTCTCGCCGACGGCGACGGCTAACGCCAGGCCGGCCCGGAAGCAGCGAATTCGGTTAGCTCGCCTTCCTATCGAGGGTGTGACCTCGACGACGGGCGGCGTGCCGGTCGACATCGAGGATCGTCCGCACGAGGGCCAGAACGTGGGGGGCCGTCAGGGACTCTGGGAGGCCCGCTCCGGCACGAACTTCGCGGGCGTGCAGGACTGACGGGTGCTGGCTCCCGTCCAGGTCCAGGACGAGCTGAGCCTCGTCGCCCCGGAGGCCACGGCGGCGGGTCACAGCCCGAGGCCTCCGCGGTCGTGGGCGGTCTGCTTGGCGGTGCTGACGGCGAGGGCTCGGCGGAGGTCGTCGGCTGGGCGCGCGGCTGGCTCTTGGGCGGCGACGGCGTAGACGTGGTTGCGTTCTCGTCCTCGGGTGATCGAGGTGTAGCCGGCTTCTTTGTGGAGGGTGTCGTCGCCGAGCACGAGGGCGACGTCGCAGGTCATGCCCTGGCTCTTGTGGATGGTCATGGCGTAGCCGTGGGTCAGGTGGCCAGCGGCGATGTAGTCGATCGGCACGGCGAGGCGGTCGCCGTCGCTGGTCTCGATCTGCACCGCATCAGGCCCGGCGCCGGTGACGGTGCCGATGGTGCCGTTGACGATGCCGATTCTGCGGTCGTTGCGAAGGGCCAGGATGCGATCGCCGAAGCGCAGCTCGAGGTCCTCGGAGTCGAGCACGACCGGGCCGAGGCGATTGTTGGCGATGAGGTGTAGCCGCGCTCGTTGGTTGAGGTCGGCGACGTCGCTGCGGTGCAGGGCCAGCATCACGGTCTCGCGGCCAGTGGTGTGGCTGAGGTACCAGTCCTCGGCCATCTGGGCGTGGACGCGGTCGGCGTTGTCGCCGAGGGTGAGCGACCCACTCTGCTCCATGCGCAACAAGGCCCGATCGGTGTGGCCGTCGCGTAGCGCGCTTGCAGTCGCTCGCTGGGCTCGGTCCGTGAGTCGCCGGTTCTCGGTGAGCTCTGCGTGACCGAGGCGTCGGGCGAGCGAGGCGAACAAGCCCCCGGCTTCGATCTCGGCGAGCTGCTTCGGATCGCCGACGAGGACCAGCTTCGCCCCTGCCTTGGCGGTGTGGTCGATGAGTCGGTGGAGCTGGCGGGTGCCCACCATTCCGGCCTCGTCGAGGACCAGCACGTCGGTGCGGTAGAGCCGGTCTCGGCCCGAGTCGAGGTCCTGGAGCAATGAGGCGATCGTCTGGCTCGGGATGCCCGACCCGGACTCGAGCCCGCGTGCCGCCTTGGCAGCGAGGGCAGCACCGCGGACCCGGAGTCCGGTCCGGTGCCAGGCGTCGCGGGCGGCGTCGAGGGCGAAGGTCTTGCCGGTGCCTGCTTGGCCGACGATCACGGTCACCGGCGCGTCGGTGACGGTCACGCGCTTGACGGCAAGGGCCTGTTCGATGCTGATCGAGGGCCGGGCCCGGACCGCGAGCATCAACGATCGAGGGTCGACGGGAACGGTCCTGGGTCCGTCGATCGCACGGCCGAGCGCGTCGGCCTCGATCGCCAACATCTCCGGGGTTGTCCAACAGCCGGCCGCGACGTCGACGACCGCGTCGCTGGCGAGGTAGTGGTCGGCTCGCCGGCGGATGGCGTCATAGTCGAGTCCTTGGGTGGCGGTCTCCGCGACAGCCCGGATCACCTGGCGACGGTCGAAGGTGGCGTCCTGCTCGGTCAGCAGCGAGCCGAGCCGATCGTCGCTCGCCACCACCGGGCGATGCGGGCCGGTCGGGACCTTGCCGGCGAACCCCACCTCGGCAGCGCGTCGCCGCCACCCTTCCCGCAGGATCCCCTCGTCGACCATCTCGGGCTTGGCCGGGCGGCTGTCGAGCGTGGCCACCTGCGCCCCATGGGCGGAGCGCACCCCGCGCTCGGCCATCACCACTTCGATCTCGACCCGGCGGCGGCTGAACGCCCGGCGCATCTTCGTCGAGAAGCCGACGATCTCCCCCACCCCCGGCACCGAGGGCTCGAACCTGACACCGACACGCTCACCCAGCTCGTGGCGCAGCACAGCCTGGTAGACGAACCCGGCCGTCTTGGAGTGCTGGTAGATCGCCCGGGTGTGCAGCGCGCTCCACCGGCCATCCGGACCGAGGGCCATGTTCGCGGTCACCAGGTGCGTGTGGAGGTTCGGGTCGGCCTCGCGGCTCGTGCGGTGCCGGAACGAGGCGGACACCAGCCCGCCACCCTGATGACGGGCGGCGCCGGCCTTGCCACGGCGGACTACGCACGCCTCGTCCTCCAGATACCGCACCGCTGCGGTCACCGCGGCGTCGTGCGCTGCCGCCACGTCGGCGGCCAGTTCCTTGTCGCCGAGGCCCCACAGCAGCGACACCGATTTCGGGGCCGACAGGGTCAGGTCGAATCCCTTGATCTTGCGCCACCTGGTGAGCGCCTCACCCGACGTCGGGTCGCGTCCCTCGATCACCGAGCGGAGAGCGTCGGCCGCGACTACCCCGGCCAGCCCGAGCCGCTCGGCCCCGGCGCCGACCCACCGGCCCGGCTCCTCGCCCGACGCGAGGTAGTAGTCGTCGCGCTCGTTTGCGATGACTTCGAGGTAGTAGGCCGCCGGGTCCGGGGCCGCCGAGAACTTCGAGATGCTCAGCACACCCAGGTAAGCCCAACGAGGACCCGAAAACCGCGCGATCAGTGGCGGATTTCTCGAACGGGAGAGGACGCCGACCCGCCCGCGACCTCCCGTCAGGTATCCCGCTGGCTATCCGGTTGACCACCCGGCCGCCAACCGGACACCCCCGGTGCAAGTGTGTGGATTAGGTGCGGATCAGGTGTTGACACTCCACCGAGAAGACCGGATCATGGACGTATGACGGATGTCACCGCGAACGCCAGGCAGCACCGAGCGGAGCAGCGTCGGTTCACAGTTCGGAAACGCACTGTGTTCGGTGCTGTGACCGCCGCCGTTGCGGTCGGGTCGATCGCCCCCGCTGGAGCAGGCAACTTCGGGTCCACTGGCGCTGGCGGGAGCCCCACCAACGAAGTCAGCCTCGGCAACAACCGGTGGCACAGCTGGTCGATGCACAACGGAGACGGGAGCTGGCGCCAAGGCCTTCGCGACGCCATCCAGTACTCCTACGAGCCCACGGACCTGGTCACCTCGGAGTACCGCGACGACTGGAACGACGTCGACGTCCGGGTCGATGTCACGAACGCCGGCACGGGGCTCAATGGTTGGGTCTACTGCCCCACTGACGGACTACGTGCTGGTGCAGATCCGAACGAATCCTGCTATCGGCAGTGGCTCAAGATCGATCTCGCCAACACAGGAGGCTTTGCGCAAGATCGCCGTAAGTCGCTGATGTGTCATGAGTTCGGTCACACCCTGGGGCTCCGGCACCCGACCGCTGCAAACCACCCGGACTGGCTCAACTCCTGCATGACCAGAAGCGCCGACAATCCGAATCGTCCCGTGGCTCTCCATAGCCACGACATCGACCACTTGAACTGGGTGTACTGATTATGGCTACGTCCATCGTTGGCACTTCCCGACGCCTTCTCGCTGCGGGGACCGCCCTGATCGTTGTTGCCGCCACTGCCTCGTGTGGGAGTGGGCAAAGAAACGGTTCTGCGGAACCGGCGGCAAAGGCACCCGAAACTCCGCTGGGCAGCCTAGAGAACGAGCGAACGGACTCGAAGGAGAGTGACTACGCGCTTTGGTCCAGTTTCGCAGAGCTCGCCGAGGGAGCCGAGGAGAGCGAGTCCTACTCGACACTGAGCGAGATGGCAACTCGGGCGGACGCAACCGTCGTGGGAACGGTCAAGAGCATCCGCTTGGGCCGGATCGTGGCGAGTGGCGGATCTGTGCCGGCTCTCCCATTCGCAGAGTTTTTGATCGAACCGAGTTCCACCCTCGGCTCAGATGTCGAGAGACAACAGGACGGAACGATTCTGCTCGAAGTGCCGTTCATGCCGACCTCACCAGAGTTAGAAGCAGCAGTACGAGCCGCCATCGACAGCGATGCTGTGGGTAGAGCCTCGACTGATGATGAGCTAGCTGCGGCTACGGACGACGAAAAGATTCAAGCGGCGTACGACAAGTACTACTCGGAAGCGATCGAGCAGACCATCAGTCGCATGGACTCCACTCGACCTTCCGCCGAGTCGCTCTTCCTTCTCCGCAAGCAGCCATCGCAGATCAAGGATCTTCCGCCAGGAGCGTACCGGCTGGTAA
Organism: Microthrixaceae bacterium; assembly: GCA_033813615.1. GTDB lineage: Bacteria > Actinomycetota > Acidimicrobiia > Acidimicrobiales > Microtrichaceae > Dermatobacter. The sequence goes on from JAPXRJ010000059.1 coordinate 9,510, forward strand.
ACGGTTCAGCCCTGATCGTTGATTCGGCGGGCAAGGCCGTTCTTCCCCTCAGGTTGGAACCGTCGGATGATCCGATCGGGCGTGAGATCGTCGACCAGCCGTTCGAGACGATCGTTCGGGACGTTGAGTCCGCCCGATAGAGAAGTCACCTAACAGTGGCGGACGAACACCTACACGCCCCTCCGAGCACGAGCCACACCGCCTCGGGTCTTTCGACCTCACTTCGCGACCGGCTGGTAGACCTTCGTCCGGTGTTGGCTCGCGACCACGAGCTTCTCTACTTCTGGGCGAACGACTCCTTGACCACCGAAACCTGGAGATATCGCGGCGCAACTCCTAGTCCCGAAGCGTTCGCCCGCAGCTTATGGGACGGAGTGCTTGCACAGTATCTGGTCGTAAGCCGAAAGCGTCCGGAGCCCTTCGGTTTAGTTGGCCTCTACAACAGCAACCTCGCCTCAGGGTACGCGTATGCCTATGCGCTGTCTGCACCGCACGCTCTCGGCTCTGGACTCGCAGTGCGAGGCCTGCTGTTGCTCGCCGACCTTGCGTTTCGCCGGTGGCCGCTTCGATGCATCTACGTAGAGACGACCTCGCGCGCCCTGGGTCGGTTCGTGTCCGCTCGGCCAGCACTTCTCGAAGAGGTGGCCCGCATTCCCGAGCACGAACGGAATCCTTCAGGCGGTTTCGACGACCTCGTCACTCTTCGCCTCTCACGCGAGATGTGGGACCGATACCTGATGAACCGAGGAAGTGGGCGTCGATCGTCATGAGCGAGCTTGACCGATTTATTGAGGAGGCGGGAGAGATCCGTGGGCACTCGATCGCAGATGACGAGGCGGACCTACCACTGTCGCAACTCGGTCTCGATTCCTTGGCCATCACGGAGATAGTCGTCGTCGCAGAGGACCTCTGCGATTCCTCGCTTTTCGACGATCCTGAAGAAGTGATGTCGACGACGCTGATCGAGCTGTATCACAGAGCTACGCAGATCGCAGTGGCGAAGAACCTTGACGACCGGTTCGGGTAGCCGCAGCTGCGCCCCAGCCGCCGCCGCCCGGCGTCAGCATCCTCACAACGTCGCCGGCCCTGAGCTGGATCGTGCACTTGTCGGGCAGGCGCTCGGCTCGGCTCTCGTCGCCGCCCGGGAGGAGCCAGTTCTCCCCCACCGACCCGTGGCCGCCGCCGACCAACCCCCATGGCCGCGACACACGTCGCTCGGTGATCAGCGACACCGTGGCGTCCTCGAGCACCTGGAGGTCTCGCTCGATGCCCTCACCTCCAGCGGACCACCCCGCACCGCCGCTGCCCCACCGCAGCCGGTAGCGCAGCACCCGCAACGGAAACGCTCGCTCAAGCGCTTCGATGGGGGTATTCCGCGTGTTTGTCATCGCGGTGTGAATTCCCGACTGGCCAGGGCAAGGCTCGCCTGATCGGTAGTCAACTTGATCTGTGTTGGTCATCGCGGTGTGGATGCCGCTCTGACCGGGGAGCGCCAGGTCCGATCCGCCGGGCAGAGGGGGCCGACCGCCCTGACCTCCACCCACCGTCTCGTAGTAGACCCACGGCTCCGCCACGCTGCCGCCAGCGGCGGTGCCCACCAGCACGTTGTTCATGGTCCCCTGCGACGCAGCAGGCACGCGTTCCGGAACGGCACCTGCCAACGCGAGCGAGCACACGTCGACGATCCGTTGGCTGACCTCGACGTTGCCGGCCCCGACCGCTGCCGGGAACGTCGCGTCCACGATGCTCGACCGGGGCGTGATGACTCGCACCGGTGCCATCACGCCGGCGTTCGCAGGCAACGTCGGGTCCAGGACGGACCGCAACACAAAGGCGACGGCAGACACGGTGACGGCCCGCACCGCGTTCACGTTGCCGACGCGCTGCACGTCGGTCCCCGTGAAGTCGAACGTGATCGACGGGCCGTCCCCACCCTCGCCCCCACCCTCGTCCCCACCCTCGACTCTGTTCTCTCTCTGGGTCCGAACCGCCCCCCGACCATGGCTGATCGAGACCGTGCACGCGATCGATGCCGGGACCTGCTGCTGCGGTGACGGCCCTGTCGAGTCGACCACGTCGGCAGCCCGAAACTCCCCCTGGGGCACGGCGGCGATCACGGCCCGACATCGACGCTCACCGTGGGCGAGCACCTCACCGAACGGGGCACCGGCGAATCGGGCCATGCGTCGGACGCCGACGACGTTCGCACCGATCTGGGCATCGAGATCGCCGGCGCGCTCCCACGGCGTGCGTGACGCCGCGAGCACCAGCTCGCGCACCTCGCCGGTGAGGAGGAGCGGCGGGAGCCGCAGTCCCTCCTGCTGGATCTCGGTGGCGTCCGCCGGCATCGAACCGGGCGCCGCGCCGCCGACGTCCGCGTGGTGTGCGCGGTTGGCGACCCAGCCGACCAGACGGCCGTCGACGATGCACGGTGCGACCACCGTGATGTCGTTGAGGTGGGTTCCACCGCGGAACGGGTCGTTCACGATCGCCTGGTCCGCCGGGCCGATCCGGTCCCCGAGCTCGGCGATCACCGCCGCGACCGACTCCGGCATCGAGCCGAGGTGCACGGGGATGTGCTCCGCTTGGGCAAGCATCGATCCGTCCGCGTCGAACACCGCTGCGGAGCAATCGGCGCGCTCCTTGATGTTCGGACTGAACGCGCTGCGCTGCAGCACCGCACCGACCTCGTCGGCCACCCCGCCGAGGCCGGCGATGAGGACCTGCAGCTCCGACGGCGACAGGGTCATCGGGCGAACCGTTCGTGGACCGACCACGGCGCTCCAGCAGGTGCGGGGCCAGCAACCGTCGACCCGGTCCGCTGCAGCACGAGCGATCCGAGCGGCCCGGGCTCGCCGCGCCACCCGTCGGGCACCCAGATCGTGCAGTCCTCGCGCACGACCACCCGCGGGCCCACCACGGGCTCGGTCCACCGACCGTCCCACGCCGCGAGCACCTCTTCGATCGTCGCTGGAGCCGGGGTCTCGACCGCCGCCCGGATCGCCACGACCTCGATCGGGTCGCCAGGCCGCGCGTCGCCGTTGCGTCGCCGATGCTCGTCGGCGAAATCGGAGACCATCGGCACCCGGAGCTCGTGGCTCTGACCTCGGTAGCGGCAGTCGAGTGCGGTCGTGACGACTGCGTCACGAGCGCGACCCCCATCGACGACCAGCTCCTGAGCGCGAGCCATCAGCGCCGTCACCGCGTCGTCCAAGCCGGTGAGGTCCGCACCACCTGACCAGGACTGGACGAGCTCACGCCGCCCCGGTGACGTCAGCAATCCCACCGCCGAGAGCACTCCTGCCGCCGCGGGCACGACGACGGTCGGGACGCCCAACGCGTCGGCCAGCTCGCAGGCATGCAGCGGGCCGGCGCCTCCGAACGCCACGAGGGCGAGACCGGCGGGATCGACGCCCTGTTCGACCGACACCGCCCGCAACGCTCGCTCCATCCCTGCGTTGACCACGGTGATCACACCGTGGGCGTCGACACCGGCTTCGTCGAGGGCTCGCTGGGCCGCGTCGAGGTCCAGGGTGCCCATGTCGCCGAACGCAGCATCTGCAGGGATCCTCCCCGCGACCAGATCGGCGTCGGTGACGGTCGGCCGTGTCCCTCCGTGGCCGTAGCAGGCCGGACCCGGACGGGCCCCTGCCGACTCGGGCCCGACCACGAGTGCGCCCCCGTCGTCCAGGTAGGCGATCGAGCCGCCACCGGCGCCGACCGTGTGGATGTCGAGCGACGGCGCCCGCACGGGTAGGCCGGCCACGCGCTGCTCGGCAGCGGGGCTCGGAGCACCGTCGCGGATCAGGCACACGTCGGTGCTGGTGCCGCCCATGTCCAAGCTGAGCGCGTCCTGGAACCCGCACGCGACCGCCACCTCGGCCGCGGCACGGGCCCCGGCGGCGGGTCCCGACAGGAGCAGCAGCACGGGCAGCGCTGCGGCCGTCCCTACGTCGACCGATCCGCCACCCGACGTCATCACCACGGTGCGGTCGACCTCGATGCCCTGCCACGACGAGCCCGACAGGCCATCCAGATAGGACCCGCACACCGGCCGCAGGTAGGCGTTGATCACGGTGGTCACCGTGCGCTCGTACTCGCGGAACTCCGGTGACACGCGATGCGACGCGCTGACGTCCCATCCCTCGGCGAGCAGCTCATCGGCGACCGCCTCCTCGTGGTCGGCGAATCGGTCGGCGTGCAGCAGGCACACCGCCACCGCCTCCACGCCGTCGGGGATCGCCGGCAGCTGTGCCACATCGAGCGGCACGAGCACCGTGCCGTCAGCCGAGACACGCTCAGCCACCTCCAGTCGATCCGATCGTCGGACCAGCGGCTCCGGCCGGTCCACCCAGGGGTCGTAGAGCGACGGTCGGTCCTGGCGAGCGATCTCGATCACGTCCGCGAACCCTGCGGTGCTGAGCAGCGCGACCCGTGCGCCACGTCGTTCGAGGAGGGCGTTGGTCGCCACCGTCGTGCCGTGGGCCAGCACGTCGACACGGCCCGGCGACATCGCGACCACCCCGGAGCGGACCGCATCGCCCGGATCCTCGGGCGTGGACGGAACCTTCAGTGCACGTCCGTCCGTGCCGACGACATCTGTGAAGGTCCCGCCGCTGTCGGCTCCGATCCGCACAGCCGCACGGTAGCGACAGGGACACGCCGCACGTGACGTCGGGCCGGAGTCACGCCGGGGAGGACGACTCAGGCCCTTGGTCACCACCGGATGGGAACACACCACAACGACCACGACGACACGCTCGACGGCACGTCGGTGACCCGCGGGGTGCCGGGTGGAACGTCCAGGATCCCACGGCTGCACTCGACCCGTCACGGGCTGGCGGGGCCCGGCGGTGGCCCTCCGGTCGAGGTCGTCGGCGGCGGCTTCACCGAGGACGAGCTGACCAGGGCACGCCGATCCCGGGACGGCAGAGAGAGAGACGACAGAGGAAGAACGTCGGACCAGGAGGAACCCGTCGTCATGCGATTCTCCGACTACTCACCCATCGAGTCGCTCTTCGGTGCGGCGGAGAGCAGGACCCCGACGGCCACCTGCAACCCGACCGACGAGCCGACGACGGTGCTCGGCGTCGACCCCGACGCCGACTGGAACACGATCCGGGCCGCTCACCGCAAGCTCCTGGCCCAGCTCCATCCCGACCGGTACGTGACCGCCGACGACCGCACCCGCGACGACGCAGCGGAACGCCTGGCCGCCGTGAACGTCGCCTACCACGAGCTCGAACGCACCCGCCGAGCGGTCTGAACGGCAGCGGTCTGAACGGCACCGGGTCTGAACGACACCCGAGTCGATTCGGATGCCGCGCTCCGGCCGATCACAGGCCGAGCTCCCAGAGCTCGTCGCCGACTGCGTCGCC